>CAZDHB010000034.1:0-28371 GCA_964505255.1 uncultured Porphyrobacter sp. | reverse complement strand
ATAAGCCTCAAAGCCATCATAGCGATCGAGATGATCCGGCGTCACATTCAGCAGCACCGCCACATCGCAATCGAGGCTGAAGGTCAGATCAATCTGATAGCTAGATAATTCCAGCACATAGACGCCGCCTTCGGGTAGCGGCTCTTGGCCCAAGATCGGCAAGCCAATATTCCCGCCCATGGTCGCCGGAACGCCCGCGGTTTTCAAGATATGATGGGTCAGCGCGGTGGTTGTCGACTTGCCGTTTGTGCCTGTGATGCCAACGACCTTGTGCGCTGGCAATTCGCCGCGCGCCTGCGCAAACAGCTCGATATCGCCGATTACCGGCACATCATGCGCTTTCGCATGCGCAGCGATTGGATGCGTGTTCAAAGGCACGCCGGGCGAGACGATTACGCCGGCATAGCCTGTTAGGTCCGCCCCTAGCGGATCAGCAATCACCGCGCGGCCTGCAAATGCCTCGCGCAGCGCAGCCTTGTCATCCCACACCAAGCATTCGGCCCCGCTCGCCAGCAAGGCCTCTGCTGTCGCCTTACCCGAACGGGCAAGCCCCAGCACCGCGAATTTCTTGCCAGACCAGAGGGACGAGGTGATCATCTCAGTTTCAGCGTCGCCAATCCAAGCAATGCGAGCACCATGGCGATGATCCAGAAGCGGATGACGACTTTGCTCTCGCTCCAACCCAATTGCTCGAAATGGTGGTGGATCGGGGCCATGCGGAAAATGCGTTTGCCGGTCCGCTTGAACCAGAAAACCTGAATGATAACGCTCGCGGTTTCCAGCACGAACAGGCCGCCAACGATCAGCAGGACAATCTCGTGATGGCTAGCAACAGCAATTGCGCCAAGCGCTCCGCCAAGGGCAAGGCTGCCCGTGTCGCCCATAAACACCGCTGCGGGGGGCGCATTGAACCATAAGAAAGCAAGCCCGCCGCCGATAATTGCCGCGCAAAATATCGCCAGCTCGCCCGCGCCTGTGACATGCGGAATGCCCAGATATTCAGAATAATCCACCCGGCCCACCAGATAAGCAATGATCGCAAATGTGCCTGCTGCAATAATCACCGGCATGATCGCCAAACCATCAAGCCCGTCAGTAAGGTTCACGGCATTGCCAAAGCCCACGATTATGGTTGCTGCGAAAAGGTAGTAAAATGGCCCAAGCGGGATCGAGACATCGCTGAGGAAGGGAATGTAGAGATTGGTGCTAATCTGACCGACAATAATATAAGAAGCGATCCCGGCGACCGCAAACTCTGCTAGCAATCTGATCTTGGCTGAGACCCCGGCATGACTGGCCTTGGTTACCTTGTCGAAATCATCCAGAAATCCGATCAAACCAAAGCCGACTGTCACCGCCAGACAGGCCCAGACAAACGGATTGCGCGGGTCCATCCAGAGCAATAGCGAGATCGTCAGGCTCACCAGAATGAGCAATCCGCCCATGGTCGGGGTGCCGCGTTTTGCGAGGTGCGTTTGCGGACCATCCTCGCGGATCGGCTGGCCTTTGCCTTGCCGAACGCGCAGCATATCAATCATCCGCGGTCCGATGATCAATCCGATAAACAAGGCCGTGAGCAAAGTCGCCCCGGCCCGCGCGGTTTGATACCGCACAAGATTGAACAGACCTTCAAATTCAAGCCATTCTGCCAAAAGATAAAGCATTTAGTCGTGCGCCTGCTGTGAAGATGGGGCCTCTGAAGACTGCTCAGGATGCGTTTGGCTAACAAGTTGATCGACCAAGCGGCCAAGCCCGACCGAATTGGACCCTTTCACCAAAATCACATCACCCGAGACAATGCCGAATTCAGCCAACGCCTCTATCGCTTGCGCGGCATTGTCGCAGTGAGCGAAAGAACCGGCAAAGCCCAGAGCCTCAAGGTCTGCTTTCCCCAGCTCACGCGAGAGCGCGGCCATTTCCTCGCCCACCAACACTGCATAATCGAGACCGGCGTCCAAAAAGGGATCAAGCAATTGCGCGTGAAATTTCTGACTGAAATCGCCCAGCTCTTTCATCGCGCCCAAGACAGCAATTCGCCGTGTCCCAGGGGTTGCCCCCAATTGGTTAAGCGTCGCCCGCATGCTCGCCGGATTAGCATTGTAACTTTCGTCAATAACCAACGCTTTGCCGCCCGGTACCGCCACCGGATGACGCGCACCGCGCCCCTTTAGGCCGCCCATTTCCGCCAGCGCCAGACCCGCGGCCGCAAGATCGCCGCCCGCCGCCCGCACCGCCGCCATGACGCATAGCGCATTGTCGATCCAATGTTCGCCCGGCTCGGCCACGGTAAAGCACAGCCGCGCCTCGCTGCCGCCGTCACCCGAGAGACTGCAGGTCACCAGCGAGCCGCCATTTTCGTTTTGAATGGCATCAAGCAGACGGACATCGGCATGCGCGCCGCGGCCAAAAGAAACAAGCTTGGCTCCGGCCGCCTTGGCATGCCCGGCCAAACGTTCAAAATGCGGGCTGTCGGCTGGGATGATGGCGGTTCCGCCTTCGGCCAAGCCGCCAAAGATTTCCGCCTTGGCATCGGCAATCGCCGCTTCAGAGCCAAGGTTTTCAATATGCGCAGGCGCGATCGTCGTGATCACCGCCACATGCGGGCGGACCTGCTCAGTCAAACCGGCAATTTCGCCCGCGTGGTTCATCCCCATTTCGAAAACGCCAAACCGGCTTCGCGCGGGCATTCGGGCAAGGCTGAGCGGGACGCCAACATGATTGTTGTAACTGCGGATAGAACGATGCGCTGCGCCTCTGCTAGAGCGTTCGAGACTGGCGAAAATGGCTTCTTTTACGCCGGTTTTGCCAACCGATCCGGTGACCCCGATAATCTGACCCAAGCAGCGCGCACGGGCCGCTGCCGCGAGCGCCTCTAACGCTTTGCCGGTGTCCTCAACCAAGACATGCGGGCACGGCATCGCCCGATCAACCAGAGCAGCAATCGCGCCCTTGGCAATGGCGCCTTCGACAAAGCGGTGACCGTCCATCGCCTCACCTTTGAGCGCCACGAACAGATCGCCATGCCGGACATCGCGCGAATCCATTTCAACGCCAGCGACTTGAAATTCGCAATTGGCTGTACCGCCGGTAATCTCGGCGATTTCGGCCGCGCTCCATAGCGACAAGGGCAGCGCATCAAGCTGCGTATTGGACCAGCCGGTATCAACCGACAAAAGGGAAGCCGCCGCCTTCACGGCCGAGCACTTTCCGCAGCACATTCGCGTGCCACTGCTACATCATCAAATGGCAAGATTTGCATCTCGTCTCCTGCGCCTATGATTTGGCCTTGTTCATGACCTTTGCCCGCGATGAGCACGATATCGTCGGCCTTCGCGATGCGGATCGCCTCGCCAATCGCCGCCCGGCGATCGCCAATATTGCGCGCATCGCTGTCGGCGCCGCTCAAGATATGACGGCGGATCGCCTCCGGATCTTCGCTGCGCGGATTATCATCCGTTACGATCACCAGATCGGATGCTTCAGAGGCGGCATGACCCATTTCAGCCCGCTTGCCATGATCCCGGTCACCGCCAGCGCCAAAAACCGTAATCAGCCGTCCGCCTTCATCGCCAACATGCGGCCTAAGGGCCGAAATCGCCGCGGTCAAAGCCTCGCTCGTATGGGCATAATCGACATAAACCGGCGCACCTGAGGGTGAAATCACCGCGCGTTCGAGCCGCCCGCGCACAGGCTGCAACCGGCCAAGCGCATCCCAAACCTTAGCCGGCTCTATCCCCGTCGCCAGCGCAAGACCGGCAGAGGTGAGCGCATTGGCCACTTGATAGGCCCCGATAAGCGGCAGGTTGATTTTATGCGCCTCGCCTTCGAAGACCAGTTCGAGCGATTGGCCAAGCTGCGTCGGGGTATGAGCGGCGAGGCGTATTGCATCGCCCCGCTCGCCCACGGTGAACACGCGTAATGGTCTCTTTCTCGCGTGTTCAATGGCACGGCTTGACCACTCGCTAACAGTCTCGCCGGTCCAAACAACTGCCACTGCGTCCGAATTTGCAACCTCGTCGAAAAGCCGCATCTTGGCGAGGAAGTATTCCTCCATATCAGAGTGATAATCCAAGTGGTCACGGCTGAAATTGGTAAAGCCGATCGCCTCAACCGGCAGACCTTCATTGCGGTATTGGGTCAATCCATGGCTTGAGGCTTCATAAGCAATATGCGTGACGCCCTCGCGCGCCAAACCGCTGACATTCGATAAAAATGTGACAATGTCCGGCGTCGTCAAACCGGTCGAGATGCTCTCATCAGGGGTGGTGACCCCAAGGGTTCCAATGCTCGCCCCGCGTTCACCCGCCATGCGCCAGATCTGGCGGGTCATTTCCACACAAGAGGTTTTGCCATTGGTGCCCGTCACAGCAACAATATGCGGCGGGACCGGCGTGAAGAAGCGGGCCGCCAGATGGGCAAACGCTTTGCGCGGTGTAGTGCTGGGAATATGGACTGCGCCGCTGACCTTTGCTTCGGGGCGGGCAACAACCGCGCTGGCACCGGCCTCGATGGCAGCGGGGATAAAATTCTCGCCATTCACATTTGCGCCCTGAAACGCGCCAAACACGGTGCCCGGGGCAACTTTGCGGTTATCAATCGCAAAGCCGGTCACAGAGCTGTTCGCAGCCTGCTCCGGCAATTCGCCGTCCGGCCGCATTTCGGCCGCCTCCAGAAGCGCGGCGAGCTTCACCGGTTGGCCTCGGGTATCAGCGGCTTCAAATCGGAGATATCGACATCGCGCGTCTCGTCTGGCCGGACGCCCAGCATTGGCCCGATCCGCGGAACCAAGCGGCCAACAATCGGCGCTGCGTTCCAAGCAGCGGTTCGCTGGAAACTGCTGGCACGCGTGCCGCGCGGCTCATCGAGCATAGCAATGACAACATAGCGCGGGCTGTCCATCGGGAAAGCGGCGGCAAAGGTCGAGACCAGCGTCGTGCGGCGATACCCGCCTGCACCGGGTTTCTCGGCCGATCCGGTTTTGCCGCCAACCCGGTAACCTGCCGCATCCGCGTTTTTGCCGGTGCCATAAATCGCAATTGCGCGCAGCAATTGACGCATCCGGCTCGAGGTTGATTCTTTAAACACGCGCCGCCCATCCGGCTCCGCTCCGGGGGCAAGCTTGTGCATAGTTGCCGGGCGCCAAATTCCGCCATTGACCATGGCCCCGTAAGCGCTCGCCAAATGCAGCGGCGTCACCGCAATCCCGTGACCAAAACTGATCGTCATATTGCGCAGCCGGCCCCATTTTTCCTTATGCCAGATCGGGTGCCCTTTGGCAGGAAGCTCGATATGGGGACGCTCGTGCATTCCCAGATCCATCATGGTTTGCTGAAGCCGCTGTGATCCAAGTTCGTCAGCGATCCGCGCTGTCACCGTATTGGAGGAATGGATCAAGGCGCTCGGTACATTCAAAGTGTTGCCCAGAAAATGGCTGTCGCGAATGGTCGCCCCGCCGACTTTCACATCCTTGGCATTGTAATGCTTGCCAAAATCCCTGACCACGCCCGCGTCAATCGCCGCAGCAATCGACAGCGGTTTGAAGCTGGAGCCCAGTTCGTAAACCTGATTGGTCACGCGGTTGAACATATATTGCTCGCCAGAGGCATCGATCTTATTCGGATCAAATTCGGGCAGCGAGGCCAGCGCCATGACTTCCCCGCTATCAACGTCAAGCACGATACCCGCTGCGCCTTTGGCATCGACCAGCATCATGCCGCGCCGCAATTCATCTTCCAGCGCCCCTTGGACGCGCACATCGATGCTGAGCGCGGCAGGCTCTCCGCGCAGCGCCGGGTCACGCAGCCGGTCATCGAGCACCGCCTCCATGCCGACCCGTCCCTGGCCGTCCGCCCCGACATATCCCAGAACATGGGCTGCCATTGAGCCTTGCGGATAATGGCGGTCGTCTTCTTGCGGCATTTGCAGCGCAATCTCGCCCAAATCCTGCACGCGGTTGGCGTCTTCAGGCAGCACGCGGCGGCGCAGATAGCCGCCCTTGCCGCTCTCCAGCCGCTCAGTGGTTTTGGCAAGGTCAAGGTCGGGGAAAATCTCCTTCAGCGCAGCAGCAACCTCAGCCGGTTCTTTCACCAGCGGATCGCCCCCATCATCCATAACCTTTGGGTTGAACCACAAGGCATAGGCGGGAAAAGCGCGCGCCAAAGGCACCCCATTGCGATCGGTTATGGTCGCGCGGTCGGGCAGCAGCGCGTCCTCAAGCGAGGTCGCCGCTATCGCTTTGTCCGACAAGCCGAGGAAACCAATCCGTGTCAACGCGATCAGCGCGAGAAAGGCAAAACCCAAAATCACCAGCAAAACGCGCAGCTTAGCCATCGCGACACGGCGTTGCCGCAAGCTGACCAGCTGGATGCTGCGCATAGGCCGAGCCGCAGGTGCCCTGACAGCCCCTGCAAAGCCGGTCATTGCTGCGCCTCGGTCGATATGCCGGGAGACATATTGGGCGATAGGCTCCGTGTCAGCCGCTGAGCAAGCCCTGCTGAGTCCGCCTCATACTCTGCATCAAGCGCGCTGCGCCCATCACTAGCGGCCTCGCTTGCCGTATTATCGGCGCGTGCGGGCGTGGTGTCAGCCAGATCATTAGCCGCCAGACTGGCCGCCTCAGCAATGTCGCGCGCCCAATCGGGCAGGACATGCTCTTGCCGCGGCACGGGTGCCATCGCCACGCGAATGGGGTTTGGAGCGCTGCGCGCGCGCGGTGTTCCGAGCCGCGCCAATTGCTGCTCACCATCGAGAAACTGATTGGCAGAGGGCGGGGCATAGCCAAATTCTATCGCATTCCACGCCGCCAATTGCCGCTGGCTGGCGCGCGACTGGAACTCGGTCTCCAGCATCATTTTCTCGCGCTCCAGCGCAATGATTTCCCGTTCCGCAAGGCGCACTTCGCGTTTGACCGCGTTGACTTGGAAAGACAGCGCCAGAAACAGCACCAGACAGATCACCGGCACAGCGAACCAGCCCGCCCGGCGCAAACGGCTGCCGGTGCTGCGCGCAGGGACCGCTGAAATGCCCGCCGGATAACGGCGATGAGCGGTGGATGATGCCCGTCTTACCGCCATCACGCAGCCTCCCTGCAAGGGGCATCGCTGCGCAAAGCGTGACGCAATATGGCCGAGCGCGCGCGCGGATTGCGGCCAATCTCAGCCTCGCCCGCGCGGATCGCCTTACTGACCTGTGTAAAGGCGGGCGCGGTGCTTTCGACTTGCGGCAAATGGCGCGAGCCTGCTGGCTGCTGAGAACCCTCACGCAAGAACCGTTTCACGATCCGGTCCTCAAGGCTGTGAAAACTGACCACCGCCAGCCGTCCGCCAGCCTGCAGGAGCTGTTCTGAGGCATGCAAACCTGCTTTCAGCTCGTCCAACTCGCCATTCACGTGAATGCGGATCGCCTGAAAACTGCGGGTCGCGGGATCTTTGGCAGGCTTGCCCTTGGCCGAATAGCCAAGCGAACGCCGCACAACTTGCGCCAGCTCACCAGTGGTCGACATTGGCCGGGCGGCAACGATGGCCCGAGCGACGCGGCGCGACTGGCGCTCCTCGCCGTAATGATAAAGCACATCGGCAATGGCAGCCTCGGCAGCGGTATTGAGAAAATCGGCCGCGCTTTCACCAGCTTGGCTCATCCGCATATCGAGCGGGCCATCAGCGGAAAAAGCAAACCCGCGTGCAGCCTGATCGAGCTGCATAGACGATACGCCGATATCGAAAACAATCCCGTCGATGCGCGCAACGCCTGCATTTTGCAGCGTCTCGGCAAGCTGCGAGAATTGCTGGGGGTAAAGGCTCAGCCGGCCTTCAAATTCGGAGATCATCGCGGCCCCGCCGGCGATCGCATCAGGATCGCGGTCAAAGGCGTGCACCTGCGCCCCGCGCTCCAGCAGCGCGCGCGAATAGCCCCCGGCCCCAAAGGTTGCGTCAACCACGACATCACCCGGCGCCGGATCGAGCGCAGCGATCACTTCATCAAGCAGCACCGGCACATGCGGCGCGCCTGAAACAGCGCCTGAGACAGCGCCTGAGACAGCGCCTGAGGCACCCCCTTGGATGGAACCCGCGCCGCTCATTTCAGCTTCGCCTGAGCATCAGCGAGCAAGGCCTGACACGCGGCTTTGGCCGCCGCCCAATCATCGCCCATTTCCTGCAAGCGCACAGGGTTCCAGATGGTAAAAAACCGTCCGCCGCCCTGAAAAAACAATTGCCCCTCAATATCACCCAGCTCGCGCAGATAATCGGGCATTACGAAACGGCCGCTTTTATCAAACGGCAATTCCACAAAGCCATTGAGCTGGCTGGAACGGGTTTCACGGTCAAAATCGCGGCCTCTGGCCAAGGCACGATCTTCTTCGCGGTCAAGCTGCGCTTCGAGTTCCTGCCGGCGTGACAAGCCAAAACCAACCAGACATTTCCACCGGTCATGCTTGGCAATGCACAAGATGCTGCCGTCAGAGCTCTCGATAACCGCCTTGCGAAAAGGGGGCGGCAAGACATAGCGGCTCTTATCGCCTGCCAGCGAGAAAGCCTGTCCAGAATAGCCAGCGAACTCCACGTTCGTCCCCAAACCAAATCACTTAAGCGCCGCTCTGGCCGCTCAACCTCCACATCAGGCTCACTCACTCTGCAGCTCACTCTTTGTGCGAAAAAGAGCGGAACACGGCGCTTGGCGCAGCGTTATTGAGGCGAATCTTTACCCATCGAACGGTCTGGATAACGCTCGCCAAGGCGGGAGGGAAGGGAAAAATAGGGGATTTTTGGGGATTTATCATTAAATCACTCATTTATAACCATTTTTTAGACTTGCGATCTCTCCTTAACTTTTCGAAGAATTTCGCAAAACCCGTTGGAATACGTGGATTTTGCGCAGAATCCGAGAATCGCCCAAAGCTCTGATCCCCGAAAATCCCTCATTTTAAAAAATGGGCCTAAGCGCATCTGGATCTTCAGACCGAACTGGCCCGAACAGGTCTATTCGCCGAAAGCTTCCAAAACCAAGCTTGCCAAGGCGGCCTCTCGCTGGCTTTCGCGCTCACCGTGTCCTGCGGCTTCGTTATGACGATCATGAGCTTCGTGATCCGCCGCATCATGGCCATGCGATCCGGCCTCCAGCATCGCAGCATCCGCCACAATCACGGCCTGCCCCTCACCCAGCGTGCAGCGCGCCGCCAGTCCATCGGCCAGAAGGGTGCAAGGGCCAGCGGGCTCGTCAGTTACCAAAACTCCGGGCAGTTTGGCGGGCATCCGCGCACCCAGCAAAGCCTCTTCGCGCCATTCCCCGCTTTGTTGATCATCAAAAGTCAATTCGAGGCCCCAGCGCGCCAATATTGGCGATAGCAAAATTGTGGCTTGGGGACGCCTTTGGTCGCCAAAGGCATAGCGCGAGCCTTCGCTCAGCATAGGGTCTGCAAACAGCAGGAGCCGCCCGCCCGATCGCAGCCAATCATCAAGCGCAACATTCTCCTCCGGCGATAAAGCGCGCGGCTGAGCGAGCAAAAGATAGCGATGAGGCGTCAAGGTCTCCCGGGTTAGCACGTCGAGCAATTCGATCGAGTAGCGCTGCTCAAGCATGGAGCGCGCCCAATGGTTTGGCGTCCCCTCAGCCCCCAGCATATCCTCAAATGATGCCGCCTCGGCCCAATAGATCGGCAGGCTCGACATAAACCCTAGCGCCTCGCGCTCTGCCGCCGGTTTTTGCGTCCATTGACCGGGCAGGGAAACCGCGTGATCGGACCCGCTTTCAACGCTTTCGCCCGCATCATCGCATGCGGCCAAGCCCAAAGCCGCGATGGCGGCGCATAGGCCCGCTGTGAGGCGGGGGACGCGCTGTTTAAGGGACAGCTGGACCATCAAGCTGTCGATCGACTGGATCATCGCCCAAGTCGGGCACCATGCCTTGTTCAGGAAGGATCGGCTGCTCTTGATCCGGTTCCGGCTCGGGCGTGGCGGGCAAATCAGGCACAACGCCTGCTTCTGCCAAAGGATCAGCCTGCGCCGGCACAGGCTCAGCGGCGCTCGTTGCTGCGGCTTCGGGAACGGCGGCCAGCTCGGTCTGGTCAGCCCGGTCATCAATCAGACTGACCAAACCCACCAGCAGCGTAATCATCGCAACCCCGCCGCCGCCAACTTGCAGCCGCTTGATCGCTTGTTCACGGGTCCCGCTAAGCGGGGCCGGTGCCGGGGATGCGGGCACATTAGAGGGGTCTCTTTGTATCAAATCCTGAGGCTCTTTTTCCATGAGGGAAGTCTAGCGCGCAAAGCCCATCCGGGTCAAAGGCAAGGCCAACGACAAGGGGCCAACGACACGGGGCAAATAGGCCGCGCATAGCAGCGCCGCTCGAAAGCGGCTACGCGTCCAGCCAATCAAACACAGGCAGGCCTTTTTCGCTGAGCCATTCTGAGCTGTAAAGCGTTGAAAGATAACGAAAGCCTGTATCACAAAGGATTGTCGCCACGCGCGCGTCCTGACGCCCCTCTGCCACCAGTTTTTGACCCAAGGCGACCGCCCCTGCAACATTAATTCCGCTGGAAAGACCAAGGCATAGCCCCTCCTCGCGCAGCATTTGGCGGACCCAATCAAGCCCTTCCTCATCCGAAATACGAAATTGGCAATCAATCGGCGCCCCATCCAGATTGGCCGTGATCCGTCCTTGCCCGATCCCTTCTGCAACCGAGCTGCCCTCGGCTTTCAATTCGCCATGAGCGTAATAATTGTAAAGCGCTGCACCATGGGGATCGGTGAGAGCAATCTGAACCTTATCGTCAAATTCCTTGAGGCCAAGACCGACACCGGCAATCGTCCCCCCCGTACCCGCCGCGCAGGTGAAACCGTCAATCCGCCCGCCGAGCTGCTCCCACAGCTCAGGCGCGGTCCCCTCGATATGGGCTTTGCGATTGGCGGTGTTGTCAAACTGGTTCGCCCATACTGCCCCCGGCGTTTCATCCGCCAAGCGGCGCGAGGTATGCACAAAGTGATTGGGGTCAGCGAATTTGGTCGGCGGCACGGTGACCAATTGGGCACCCAAAGCGCGCAGCGTCGCCATTTTCTCAGCCGACTGATTGTCCGGCATGACAATGATCGTCTTATAGCCCAGCGCATTGGCGACCAAGGCGATGCCGATCCCTGTGTTGCCCGCTGTGCCCTCGACAATGGTCCCGCCCGGCTTCAAATCGCCGCGCGCCTCTGCATCGCGGATAATCCACAGCGCCGCGCGGTCCTTCACGCTGGAGCCGGGATTGGCAAATTCGCACTTGGCAAAAATGTCGCATCCCGCTGCTTTGCTGGCCCCGGCCAGGCGGACAATCGGGGTCTTGCCGATAAGATCGAGCGTATCGCTAAAAGGAGCAGTAATGTTCATAGACCGCCAGATAAGCCGCAGCGCGCGCCAAGGCAACGTAGATAAAGTTTGGGGGTGGTAGCATGCGCATGCGTGCGCTCTGCGCCAGATGGCAGATCAATGCGGCAGATCAAGATGCCAACCTAGATCGCCAACTTAGATCAGGAGCGCAAAAGCGGCTGCGCTTTTGCTGCCAAGATCAAGCGCGCTCAGTCTTCCTGAGCGATTGTCACCTTCAGGCCGTCCAGATCCGCCGTAAACGGGATTTGGCAAGAAAGGCGCGATGTTTCATTGCGGTGATCGCTTGATTCCAGCAGATCGTCCTCATCCTCGGAAATTTTGGGAAGTTTGTCCGCAAATTCCGGGTCGACATGGATATGGCATGTCGCGCATGAGCAGCAGCCACCACACAAGGCGAGCAATTCGTCAAAACCATTGTCCCGGACGGCTTCCATCACGGTGAGGCCGTCCTCAACGTCAATCTCAGAGGTTTCCCCTTCGCGAGAGGTGACGATCAGTTTTGGCATTGCAATTACGCTCCTGTTGGACGCAGCGGGCGTTTCCCCGCCTGCGGTGTAACTTTCGAAGGGCTGCTGCTAGGGCGGTTCTCACAATTTGGCAAGCTAGGGTATTTGATGGGTTTAACAAAAGCACAGCTGCGCAAAGGGATTGATTCGGTCGTTAAAGGGGAAAAGGGGTTTGAAACAGCCTTAGCCGCTTGCGGCTATCCCGAGCCGCGCAGCCGGGACCGCGGTTACAAGACCTTGCTGCGGACAATTGTTGGTCAGCAAGTCTCGGTGGCTGCTGCCGCATCGGTCTGGCAAAAACTCGAACAGGAACTGGGTGCGGATTTTACCGCTGCTTGCCTGCTTGAGCGTGATTATGATGCTTTGCGCGCCTGCGGCTTGTCCCGCCAAAAGCAAGGTTATGCCCGTTCCTTATGCGAACTGGTCGAAGCGGGCGCGGTTCGGTTCGATGCCTTGCCCGAGGATGACGAAGAAGCCATTGCCGAGCTTACCCAGATCAAGGGTATTGGCCGCTGGTCAGCCGAGATCTATTTGCTGTTTGCCGAAGGGCGCGGCGACATCTGGCCAGCCGGAGACCTTGCGGTGCAAGCAGGCCTGCACAAAATGCTCGGCCTTACCGAGCGGCCAAGCGAGAAGGAGGCAAGGGCCTTGGGTGCCAAATATTCGCCTCATCGCGGCGCTCTCGCGATCTTTACCTGGCATGTTTATAACAATTCAGCGCTCTGAACGCGCGGTTCGGGCGGCATGAATTGCGCTTTTCATTGATCGCCAATTCGCCTAACTCAATCCGCCAATAGGGAGAGTTCATTATGGCCGGACGCAAGGCGATTTTCATCACAGGCGGGGCATCGGGGATCGGCAAGGCGGCCGCGCTGTATTTTGGTGCGCGCGGCTGGTTTGTCGGGCTAGCTGATATTGATGAGGCGGGCATGCGCGCGGTCGAGGCTCAGCTGCCCGGCGGCTTTTCCTATTCGCACCGTCTCGACGTACGCGACCGCAAGGCATGGGATGCCGCTTTGGAGGCATTCTCGATCGCTGCGGGGGGCCGCATTGATGCGGTATTCAACAATGCCGGGGTCGGTCTTGGCGGTGATATTGCGACGATGGAGCAGGACGAGATCGAACGCTGTCTCGACATCAATCTCAAAGGCGTCTTATTCGGCGCAGCAGCCGCGCACCCCTATTTGAAAAAGACCGCACCCGGATCGGCGCTGATCAATACCGCCAGCGCGGCGGGGATCATGGGTTCGCCCGGAATGAGCGTCTATTGCGCGACCAAATTTGCCGTGCGCGGCATTTCGGAAAGTCTGGATGCAGAATGGCATGAGGACGGGATTACAGTCGCCTCAATCTGCCCTTCATTCATCGAAACACCGCTGCTTGATGGGACCGGATCACGCGGTAGTAACGAGCTGATCCGCGACCGCGTTGTTGGCGCAGGTTTGGAAATCACGCCGGTTGAAGAAGTGGCCGAGGCCGTTTGGCAAGCGGTGCACGGCAATGAGCTGCACTATCTGGTCGGCAAAACCGCCAAACAGCTCAATTTTGCCAAACGCTGGATGCCGGGCCGCGCGCGCAAACAAGGGCGCAGCGGCGCAGGATTGCTGGGCAATTAAGCGCAGGCGAGCGTCCATCAGAGCAGCGCGTTAATCGCCTTGGCCAATTGAACATCTCTAAGCGACAAAGCGCCCCCTTTTTCGGGCGCTGCATCATGCGTGGTCAGGGTGATTTCCACCCGGTTGTAGACATTGAACCATTCAGGATGATGATCGTGCTTCTCTGCAAGGATCGCGATACGGGTCATAAAGGCGAATGCCTCGCTGAAATCGGCGAAGGTAAATATCCGCGTCATCGCGGCACCACCGCGCGCAAGCTCCCAATCGCTGAGCGCTGAAAGCCAGCTTGCGCTTTCATCTGCCGTAAGCGGCTCGACATTTGCCATGGTTTTGCTCCTCGTTTGCTGCGCGCATCCTTGCCGCGCCCATGCCTTTTGCCTATCGCTTGATGCCATGCAAGTGCAACTCGGCGCAAATAATCTGGCTTGTGAGCGCGGTGTGCGCTTGCTGTTCGCCGGGCTATCGCTGTCGCTCGGACCGGGCGAGGCCTTGCATGTGACCGGCCCCAATGGGATCGGCAAATCCTCACTGCTGCGGCAATTGGCCGGATTGCTGCCGGCCTATATCGGCGCAGTTTCCCGCCAGGGTTCGCTGGCCTTGCTGGACGAGCGGTTGGCGCTTGACGAACATTCCAGCCTCGGTGACGCGCTGCGTTTCTGGGAAAAGCTGGACGGATCGGAAAACCCAGATAGCACCTATGAAAGGATGCAGATTTCCGCCCTGCTCGACATACCTGTCCGGTTTCTGTCAACCGGCCAGCGAAAGCGCGCCGGACTGGCGCGGCTGATCAATTCTGGATCGGACATTTGGCTGCTTGATGAACCGCTAAACGGCCTTGATAGCGATGCGAGCAAAGTGCTTGAGCAAGAAATTGCCCGTCACTGCGGCCAAGGGGGAATTTGCCTTGTGGCCTCGCATCAAGGCATCGTTTTGCCGGGCGCAAACACGCTTGCACTTTCCGGTTTTGCCCCTGATCAGGCTGATGAGACAGGAGCTCAAGGCCTATGATTGGCACGCTTTTGCGCCGCGATCTTGCGATCCTATTGCCGGGCGGCAAAGCCGGGGGCAGCCTGCTGCCGCTGCTATTTTTTCTAGCGGTTGCCATGCTGTTTCCCTTTGCGGTTGGGCCCGAGCCTCAATTGCTGGCCAAGGCCGGCGGAGGGATCATCTGGGTCGCGGCCCTTTTGGCGAGCATCCTGCCGCTTGAAAAACTGGTCGCGGGCGATCTTGAAAGCGGGGTTTACGACCAATTGTACTTGCGCGGCGTGTCCGAGGAATGGGCCATGGTGAGCCGCCTCACCGCGCATTGGCTGAGTTTTGCGCCGCTGCTGATCCTGGCCGCATTTCCGGCAGCGGCATTGCTCAATTTGGATGGGCCGACATTGCATATCCTGCTGCTCGGCCTGCTGGCTGGGACCCCGGGATTGGCGGCAATTGGTCTGGCGATTGGCGCTTTGACAGCGGCGCTGCGCGGCGGAGCTGCACTGGCCGGATTGATGGTGATCCCGCTCGCTGTGCCAGTGCTGATTTTCGGTGCGGGCGCCTTGGCTGACCCCAATCGCTCGGCGCTCATGCTAACCGGTGCGATCAGCCTTGTGCTTTGCGCATTAGCGCCGTTTGTCGCAGGGGCCGCTATCCGCTCGGCGCGTGAGAATTAACCGCTCGCAAATAGTAAAGTCCCGCCGCCATCAATAAGGCGGTTGATGCAATCCGCGCGTGCTCTCGGTGAAGATCTCATTGCCGGTTTCGGTGATCCCAATCGAATGCTCAAACTGGGCCGAGAGCGATTTATCGCGGGTCACCGCCGTCCATCCATCGCGCAGCATTTTGGCATGCGGCTTGCCGAGATTAATCATCGGTTCAATGGTGAAGAACATGCCCGGTTTCAGGATCGGGCCCGTGCCCGCTTTGGCCGCATGAATGACTTCGGGCGCGTCATGAAACAAACGGCCCAGCCCATGCCCGCAAAATTCGCGCACCACACCGAACCGGAATTGGCTCGCATGCGCCTCAATCACTGCGCCGATATCACCCAGATGCGCACCAGGCTGCGCCGCCTCAATCCCGAGCATCAGGCATTCATACGTAACATCAACCAGCCGCTTGGCCTTGAGCGGGGGTTCGCCTGCAAAAAACATCCGGCTGGTATCGCCGTGCCATCCGTCCAGCAAAGGCGTCACATCAATATTGACAATATCGCCTTCCTTGAGTGTCTTTTCACTCGGGATACCGTGGCAAATGACGTGATTGATCGAGATGCAGCAACTATGCGCAAAACCGCGGTAACCCATGGTTGCCGGAACCGCGCCTGCATCGAGCATCATTTCGCGCACATGATCATCCAGCGAAGCGGTGGTCACGCCGGGCTGCACCAGCGGGCCCAAGCTGTCGAGAATGTCTGCGGCCAAACGGCCCGCCTTGCGCATCCCCTCGTAACCCTCAGGCCCGTGCAATTTGATGGTGCCGTCGCGGTAGACGGTATCGCGGCTATCGATCATTTGATATTCGGTCATGAGGCTTCAAATAGCCCGCTTGCGGCACAATTGCTAGAGCGCGGCACTAGGCCTCATCGCTTGGCGCGGCGCGGGTCCGCCTTTGCCGGTTGGCAAAACCGCAGGAGAGGCCCATATCACGCCCCAAAATGACAAAGCGCAAATATGCCAAAGCGCAAAACTGACGAAGGAAATGGCGCCCGATGCCTGACAAGACCCCGCTCATCCAAGCTGACCGCGACCAGCAGGCGACCCTTATCCACCTGATCGACAAAGCCGCGCTCGATGGCTGGCTATCATCACTCAGCGCGGCGCACCGGGCCAGCCTCGCTGCTCAAAAGTTCACCGGCGCAGCGGGCAGCGTGGCGATTGTTTCTGGCGCGTCCCCGGCCGCGGCGAAGAGCGGCCAAAACAGCTCAGCTGAAGATTGGTTCGCTGTTGGCGGGGTCAAGAACACGGAGGCCCTAACCAGCTACTGCCTCTCCAGCCTAGCCGAGAAATTGCCGCAAGGGACGTACCGGATCGCGCAAGAAAACGCCCCCGGCAAGGACCAAGATAACGCCGAGGCACGCAGCAAGCTCGAGCGCGCGCTGTTTGGTTGGCAAAGCGCGCAATATGCTTTCGATCGCTACAAAGCCAAACCGAAACAAGCCGGAGCGCGCGTGCTTTTAACGAAGCATTTGCGCGCAATCGATGGCGCAATTGCCGAGGCAGAGGCGGTGTCGCTGGTCCGCGATCTGGTCAACACACCGGCTGAGGATATGGGTCCAGCAGCGCTAGAGGAAGAGGCCGAGCGCCTTGCCAAAACCTATGAAGCGAAGCTGTCTGTCGTGCGCGGCGATGCTTTGGAGCAGGATTATCCGATGGTCCATGCCGTCGGGCGGGCCGCATCGCGCAAACATGCCCCCCGGCTGATCCATTTGACCTGGGGGCAGGCGAAAGATCCGGTTCTGGCGGTGGTTGGCAAAGGCGTCGCTTTCGATTCAGGCGGGCTCGACATTAAATCGGCGGTGGGCATGCGGCTGATGAAGAAAGATATGGGCGGCGCCGCGCATGCCTTGGCCCTTGCGCAATTGATTATGGGCGCGGGCCTTCCGGTTCAATTGCACCTCATCATCCCGGCGGTCGAGAACGCCATTTCCGGCAATGCATTCAGGCCGGGTGATGTGCTCTCCAGCCGCAAAGGGCTGAGCGTGGAAATCGGCAACACCGATGCTGAAGGCCGTTTGATTTTGGGCGATGCGCTGACCCGGGCCTCAGAAGAAAAACCGGACCTAATCCTCGATTTTGCAACTTTGACCGGCGCGGCGCGGATCGCTTTGGGGCCCGATTATCCGGCGCTGATGGCGCGCGAGGATTCAACCGCAGAGGCTTTGATTGCGGCGGGCAAGGCCTGTGATGATGAACCATGGCGTTTGCCCTTGCCGGATGAATACCGCGAATGGCTGAAATCCGATATTGCTGACCTCGGTAACATCTCAGGCAATCCCTATGCCGGGGCCAGCGTCGCCGGCTTGTTCCTTGACCGGTTCGTTGATGACGGCATCGATTGGGCGCATTTTGACACCTTTGCATGGCGACCCAGTGCCAAGCCGGGCCGCCCCAAAGGCGGTGCCGCCTATGGCCTCAGGGCGGCATGGGGCATGCTGCAGCAGCGCTATGGCAAATCCTGATCGCGCGCCCTTGGCCAAGCATTAAGCAAGCCAAGATGGATTAACGCGGGACAGCCGCCGGAAAAGGGCCTGTGCCCTCTTGCTGGTCAGAAGAGGGCAAGCTAGTGCCGCCCCCATGGCGCGAGCAGATTTGCCTGATTATCCAAGGCCCAAGGGGCAGCTTGGCTTGACTGGTCCAGTAACGCGGCCAGCGCCGGGCATGCTCCCCTTGCGCGGGGACATGGCGCATATTGCTCTCGCCGGGGCGCATCTTGCAGCTCACTACGTAGTGCCCATGAGGATCACCGTCGGCGCATCCGCGACCGAGCTGAGACTTGCCCCTGACGCACAATCTGAAATCATGCAAACCCTTGATCCGGGCACTCAGCTTGAAGCGCTGGATTATGCCGGTGACTGGTGCTGGGCTTGTTTCGGCCCCGCAGGGCCATCTGGTTATGTCGCAATAGATGCTATCACTCGCGGCGATGGCCGATGACAACACGGGTGTTTATCGACGGAGCGGCGGGGACAACCGGGCTCGAAATTCGGGAGCGGCTGGAAGACCGGCCTGAGTTCGAATTGCTGGTAATCGGCGATGATCGGCGCAAGGACAAAACCGCCCGCAAAGAGGCCTTAGCCGAGGCGGATATCGCCATCCTGTGCCTGCCCGATGATGCTGCGCGCGAGGCGGTAGAGCTTGCAGCAGGGTCTAACACGCGGATTATCGACGCCTCGAGCGCGCACAGAGTGGCCGATGGCTGGGCCTATGGCTTTTCTGAACTTGTTGGCAAAAAGACCATTGCCAATGCGCAATTCGTCTCCAATCCGGGCTGCTATCCGACGGGTTTTCTGGCGCTTGTTGCACCTTTAGTGCGTGCCGGATTGGTGCCCGCCGATTGGCCTTTCACCGTCAATGCGGTCAGCGGATATTCGGGCGGCGGAAATGGACTGATCGCAAGGTTCAAGGACCATCCCGAGATTGCATTTCGCAATTATGGGCTGGATCTTGCGCACAAACATCGGCCAGAAATGAAGACCCATGCAGGGCTAAAACACGGCGTCATTTTCGCCCCTGCTGTCGTGCCTGCCTATCGCGGGATGATGGTCGAAGTGCCGCTGCATTTGGGCGCAATGGACGGCCATACGCGGGCCGAAGACTTGCACCGCGCGCTCCAAGAATTCTATCGAGAGGCACCGCTGGTCGCTGTTGCGGACATGTCTGATGCTGATCAAGCAGGGTCAAGCGAATTGCTCCTCAGCGATGACACCCCTCCCACTGACGCGATGACGCTGCATGTTTTTGGCAGCGATAGGGGCTATCACGCTCGGCTGATCGCTCTGCTCGACAATTTGGGCAAAGGCGCTGGCGGCGCGGCGGTCCAAAATCTCAATTTGATGTGCGGCCTGCCAGAGACGCAGGGCTTGCGGCTACCTGCCTAATTTTTAGGCAGTTAACGCTTCCCTAATAAGCACCTTAGCGTTTGCCCTGGGTTTCGCGCATTCAATCCAGCACAGCCTGCCGCCCAAACCGATTTTGGCCTTTGCCCCAATAGGGTGCGCTCTCCCGCGTAAATCCGCGCAAAACCGGACAATTTTCGGCCTTTGCCCGCTCGTGCTAATTGGCTAAATCATCGAACACCTAAGAGCGCCCGATTCTCTCGAATTTGGCACGTTTCTTGGAAAGCATAGAGTAAGCGCGAAGGACGCGCGGCGAAACGCGCTGATTTGCCAGCGAACCGAGCTTCGCCGATTGGGGACTTTTAGGCCATGAAAAAAATCGAAGCCATCATCAAGCCCTTCAAACTCGACGAGGTGAAAGAGGCGCTGCATGAAATCGGCGTCTCCGGGATCACCGTGACCGAGGCCAAGGGTTTTGGCCGCCAGAAAGGCCATACCGAGCTTTATCGCGGGGCCGAATATGTCGTGGACTTCTTGCCCAAGGTCAAACTGGAAGTGGTGGTCTCTGACGCCATTGCCGAGCGTACCATAGAAGCCGTCGCGGCGGCGGCGGAAACGGGCCGGATTGGCGACGGCAAAATCTTTGTATCCTCGATTGAAAACGCGATCCGCATCCGCACCGGCGAAAGGGATGAGGACGCGATATAATTTCCGGCAATTGATGTGCCGACACGCAAGACCAAACGATCAAACTTTGAATACCAGTTACTAGATGGAGACATGACTATGGCGAATGCAAAAGCAATCCTGAAGCAAATCAAGGATGAGGGAATTGAATGGGTGGACCTTCGCTTCACCGATCCCAAAGGCAAGTGGCAGCATTTGTCGATGGTCGCCAGCGTTTTGGGCGAAGACGAGCTGGAAGACGGCTTGATGTTTGATGGCTCTTCGATCGAAGGTTGGAAGGCCATCAACGAGAGCGATATGATCCTCCGGCCTGATCTGAGCAGCGCCTATGTCGATCCGTTCAGCGCCGAACCGATGATGATCCTGTTCTGCGACATTGTGGAGCCGTCAACCGGCGATCTTTACGCCCGCGACCCGCGCTCCACAGCAAAGCGCGCCGAAGCCTATCTGAAATCGACCGGCATCGGTGACACGGTCTATGTCGGCCCCGAACCTGAGTTTTTCATGTTCGATGATGTGCGTTTTGAAGACGGCTATGCCGGTTCAGGCTTCGCGATTGATGACGTTGAATTGCCGACCAACACTGGCAAGGAATATGAGAGCGGCAATCTGGGTCACCGTCCACGTGCAACAGGTGGTTACTTCCCGGTTGCGCCGGTTGATAGCGCCGTCGACATCCGCGGCGAAATGGTCGCCACGATGATGGAAATGGGCCTCAACATGGACAAGCACCACCATGAGGTTGCCGCCGCTCAGCACGAGCTGGGGATTACCTTCAGCACGCTGACCAAGACCGCCGACCAGGTTCAGGTTTACAAATATGTCGTGCAACAGGTTGCCCATGCTTACGGCAAAACCGCGACCTTCATGCCCAAGCCGATCAAGGATGATAACGGCAGCGGCATGCACACCCACATGTCGATCTGGAACGATGGCAAGCCAACCTTTGCTGGCAATGAATATGCCGGCCTGTCGGAAAACTGCCTCTATTACATCGGCGGCGTCATCAAACATGCCAAGGCGCTGAACGCTTTCACCAACCCAACCACGAACAGCTACAAGCGGCTTGTTCCGGGTTTTGAAGCGCCCGTTCTGCTGGCTTATTCAGCCCGCAACCGGTCTGCCTCTTGCCGTATTCCTTATGGTGCGGGCGAGAAAGCGAAACGGGTCGAATTCCGTTTCCCTGACGCTCTGGCGAACCCTTATCTGTCATTTGCGGCACTGCTGATGGCGGGTCTTGATGGCATCACCAACAAGATCCACCCGGGCGAGGCGATGGATAAGAACCTCTATGATCTGCCGCCAGCAGAGCTTGCCGAAGTGCCCACCGTTTGTGGTTCCTTGCGCGAAGCCTTGGAAGCACTGGAAGCCGATCATGACTTCCTGCTCAAAGGTGACGTGTTCTCGAAAGATCAGATCGAGGCTTATGCCGAACTGAAATGGGAAGAAGTAATCCGCATGGAAACAACCCCATGTGCAGTCGAATACGACATGTATTACAGCAGCTAAGCCGCTCAGGCTAAGCTTTAATGCTATCACCGAGCGGGGCGTCCAGAGCGATCTGGGCGCCCCTTTCGTTTGCCCAAGCCTCTTATCTTTGGCCCAAAGCTAAGCAAATAACCATTTTCCTACTCGCCAATCATCTGCTTCATAAGCGGGCCTTACCGATTCCCAGTTTTGGAAGGCCGTGATGCAGATGCCTCAGATATTTCAATTGTTCCGCGACATTTTGGGCCGCGGCCTCACCTCAGCCGAAGTGCGAAGGATTGAGGCCGAGCTGGAGCATTTGGGGTTGCGCCCGGAAACTCAAGCCGCCGCGACTGACATTTCCGCATCCTTGCCCTCCACCATCAGCGCCCAGGGTATCGCGCTCATCAAGCAATTCGAAGGCTGCGCGCGGCGGCGCAAGGATGGCCGGATCGAGGCCTATCCTGATCCCGGCACAGGCGGTGATCCCTGGACCATCGGCTGGGGCGCAACCGGCAAGGGTTTGGACGGGGAAGGCCGCATCACGCGCGGCACCATCTGGACCCAGGGGCAATGCGATGCCCGGCTTGAACGCGACCTTGAACGCTACGCCGCTGATGTCGCCCGCGCGCTGGGCGATGCGCCCCGCTCTCAGGCCCAATTCGATGCCATGGTCAGCTTTCACTACAACACCGGCGCGATTGCCCGTGCGACTTTGACCAAAAGGCATAAGGCCGGCGATTTTAGCGGATCAGCGCGGGAGTTCAGGCGCTGGAACAAGGCTGGTGGCCGCATCATGAAAGGCCTTGCCCGTAGGCGCGCCGCCGAGGAAAAGCTTTACCGCGCCTAACCAAAACCGCCCCCTTACACATGCGCGGGCTTGCTCAATAATCGCGGCTGACCTCGGCCACCACGCTGTCGCGTCCAATCGTTGAAACAGCGCCCAGAATAGAGAGCCAATTGGTAATCCTGAACTCGGCCTCCGTGGCGCTGTAGCCGCGCCCGTCGGTGATGAGTTCGATATAAAACCGCCGCCCAATATTCTTGCCCACAGCCAGTCCCGTGCCGCGGTCAAGCGCCGGGTCGGCGCTCACAATCCTCAACCGGTCGAGCCCGATCGCGCTGCGCAATTGATTGATCGGATCAAGCCCCCCGCCGCCGCGCAGGCTGGCCAGCGCACTGCCCAATTGCAAAGCATCAGTGGCCGACAAATTGGTGACCGATCCCCCGAACAGCAATTGCGCCAGCAGCTCTTCCTCGGGCAGCGCAGGATTGGACGTGAAGGCGATTTGCGGGCGCAAGGCATTGCCCGACACCTCGACCGCCACATCCAGCCCATCGGCATCCGTCTCTGCGACAATATCAAGCTGCGGATCAATCGCGACATTTTCATCAAATGCGATCCGTCCGCGGGTCAATTCGAACCTTGTTCCGGCAAAGGAATAGAGCCCGCGCACCATATTCGCCTCACCGCCAATGCGCGGATCGCTGGTGGTGCCGCGCAATCGGATATCTGCGCCCCATTCGCTATCAAGCCCCATCCCATCAACGTCGATCCGGCTGCGGCCCTTGGCATTGATCAAATAGCGCCATGGCCGCTGGGCCGCCGTGCGCGGGGCGCGGTCATCCGGCACATTGACCTCACGCGTGGCAATGTCCGGAATGCTGAGATCATCTGCGGCCGTTCCCAAGACCCAGCTGGCGCGGTTAATCGTCACACGACCGGCAATGGTTCCCGCCAGCCCGTCAGATACGATCCGCAAAGGTCCCGAAATCGTCGCGGAAAGGCCATTCGCCTCCAGCAGCCGGGCATTTTTCGCCGCGATCTTGAGATCGAGCCTCGGCCCGCGAACCTCGACCGCATTGCCGATCACCCGTTCGCCCAGATCGGCCATATCGACGATGCCGCTGCCCGAAACAGTGCCGCCGTTGATCGCTGTTCCTGAGAAACGTGTAAGACGCAGCCGCGATCCGTCAAAATTACCGCGCACCGTTACGCCGCGCACATCGGTTCCCGAAAGCGTGCTTTGGATGCGCAAATCATCGCTCGATATAGCGCCCTGCACCCGCGGATCGGCGACAGTTCCAGTGACATTTGCCCTGACTGCAGCCGGTCCGGTGATATCAAATGCGCTGACCCCGGCCAATCGCCAAAGGCTTTGCGCAGGTCCATCGAACTCGACCCCGGCGCGCAATTGACCAAGCCGCAGCCGCTCCGTCAAATCGCTGCTGGAGCCAAGCCCGCTGATCCTTGCAGTAAAGCGTCCGCGCCTAATGTCGTCTCCGCTGAACTTGGCCCGCGCTTCCAATTGGTCTGCCCTCAACGAAGCGACCAGAGCAAGGTCAATCGGCTGCGAGGTGACCGCCAATCCAGAACGCCTGAGGCTTTTCACCAGGATTTTCGCGCTACCCGTAGGGCGGCCACTGGCTGGCGCATTCAGTGAAATCTCGCCCGAGATCCGTCCGTTCAGCCCGAGCTGCGAAGACGCAAGATCAGCCAAGGACAGCGGCATGCGATCAAGTTGAAGCCGGGCAGATAATCCATCATCGGCATAGCTGCCAGAGGCAATCATCGCCCCGCGCCCAAAGCCGAACTGGGTTGGCTCCAGCCGCCAACCATTATCGCTTAGGCGGCTAAGCACTGCGCGGCGCGGCATGGTGATCCGCCGTCCGCCATATTCACCGCGCGCCGCCAATGTTACACGCTGCGGGGTGATGGCTGAGTTGAGATCAAGCCGGAAACTGCCGCCACGGCTCCCTGTGAGCGATGCGTCGATCTGACCGCGCCCGTCTTTCAATTCGCCTTGAGCGGCAAAGCGGCCAATGAACAAATTGCCATAGCTCAGCCCCCGACCATCGGCCTCGCCAGAGAAATAGGTCGCATCGGCGGAAATCACCCCTGAGCCCGCAATATCAGCCCGGGCCAAGGTGATCGGGATGGCGCCATCAAAGCGAGCGCCCCGAGCAGTCAAGGACACATCAACGCCCTGGCCAAGCACACCGTTTTGACGGCGCGGATCCAGCCCAATCACACCGTCCAAGCCGCCGCCAGTGAGGAACAATTCGCCCACGACGCCGCCATCCGCCAGCGCAATCGCCCCGCGAACGTCCGTGCGGGAAACGGCAAGCTGCTCGACCCCGATCTCGAGGCCGCCACTCGCCGGTATCGCAAGATTGAACAGACCGTCAAAAGGCCCAAGCAGTGAGCCGCCATTGGCCGTAATGCGAAAGCCCTGCGCCGATCCGCTGAGCGGCTGGCTGGCCAGTGCGACCCGCACATTGGTAAGGCCGGCTGCGGGATAAGGATCAGCGAAAACTAGGCTCGCCCTTGGCGATCCGCCCGATACATCCGCCGCGATCGTAAAAGGCCCGTATTGACTATGGCGTCCGCCGCCTGTCACCCGGCCATCCGCGCCCGCCCATTCGCCATCAAGCTGCGCGGTCAGCTCGCGCGAGGCGAGACGCATGTCCTTGAACCGCAGCGGCCCCGCGCTTGACAAAGCGGCGCCGCCATTAAGCCTGATGGCAGGTCCAGCGAGGTTCACGATCGCCGAATTGCTCACCCCGGAAAGGGTCGCATTGATATCCGCGCTCACATCCCAGCCCTCGCCAAGCGACGCGTTAAGCCGGGCCGTGCCATCGGCGCTGCCAATTCCCTCAATCGCAATATTGCGCAAAGCCATGGTGCCCGCCGCACCATAAGTACCGCGCGTCAAATCACCGCGCAGCGCAAATGTGCCGCCAATATCGGCAAATGCGATGCTAAGCTGATCGGCGCTCAGCTGGTCTCCCGCCAGAATGATATCGCCCTCGGCCCTGCCGCCCCCGAGATGCGGGTCAATCTGGGAATTTCCGGTGACCAGCCGCGCAAGGGCGATCTTTATCGGCAAGCGCCAACGCTCTCCGTCATAATTGGCCAGCCCGCTCTGACGGATATTCTCAGCCACAATTGCCCCGCTGGCGAGGCGTCCAATCGACAGGCTATGCGGGATCGAAAGTGCGTTTAGCTTGCCATCAGCCTGCGCGGTCAATGCCGCATTTTCCAGCGTCAAATTCGTGCCAAACAGATCGCTTTTAAGAAGCCGCGCCTCAATCGCGAAACCCTCTAACCGGTTGTCAGCTAGATCGAGCACGCCCTGAGCCTGAGCAGAAATAGCCGCCGAGCGCAGTGCGTAGCGGCCATCGATGCGCCGCTCGGCGATGCGTGCCTTGGCATCTATCGCCGCTACTTCGCCCAAGGCATCAGCAAGAAGACCGCTGGCGAGACCAGCTGGATAGACCTCGCCCAGCGCGCCGAACTCGCCATCGCGCGCGCTCAGCTTAAGCGCGGCCAGCCTCGTGTCTGCGCCTGTGACGAGCAGAGCGCCATCCCATGACTGCCAGCTTCCCTCGCCCGCAATCCTTGCGCGGTAGGCCGCATCGCCCTGTCCCATATCACCCAGATAAGAGGCCAGAAAACCGCCCGCACCAGCATTGTAATCGAGCGCCAGATCAAACAGGTCGGCCTCTGGCGCCGCGTCCAGATCAAGCGCGAAGCGGTCATCCGTCCCAATCGCGCCCTTAGTCGCCAGCATCAGTTTCTGGTCTTCAATCAGCGCAGATCCGGCAAGATTGACGATTTGCTCAGCGCCGCCCGTAACCGCCTCAGCAAGGGTAAGCTGATCGATCTCAAACGCGCCGATTTCGATGTCGAAACCGGGAAACAGCGGGCCGTCCTCATCGCTTTCGAGAAATTCTGGAAGCCGCTCCAGCCTCGCCCTTTTGGCCGCGATGCGTGCCACCTCGAGCTTGTAATTCAGCCACGCCAAGGGCCGCCAATCGGCCTCTGCACGGCTGATCCGCATAAATTCACCCTTGGGATCAGACAAAATGACATCATGCAAAACCGCTTTGCCATAGAGGTTCCCCTCGATCCGCCCGATCCGGATATTGAGCCCATTGGGCAGAGTTTGTTCGGCAATCCGATTGGCCAGAAACCTCTCGCCAATGGGTGTGTTGAGAAAGACCGCCCCCAGCCCCACTGCCAAGACCGCCCCTGCCAGAGCCACGAACAGCCATTTGAGCCAGCGGCTGGAGGGGCGGCCCCCGGTCCTATTGGGCTCGCTTGTTGCTGTGTTCTGAGGCTCGGCACTTGCGCGGTCTTCTGCCATCAGAACGCCTGCCCCAATGAGACATAGACGGCCACCGGATTGTCACCCGGATCGGGGTTCAGCGGAACGCCCACATCCAGCCGCAAAGAGCCAAAGCCCGAATTGTAACGCAGGCCCAATCCTGCGCCCACTTTGATCTCGGCAAAATCTGGCCTGATCGCTGAACTGACCGATCCGGCATCGACAAAGGGCACAACCGAAATGGCCCCGTCAAGCAGACCCGTTCCAATGCGGGCCTCAACCGCGCCTTCGACGAGGCTGCGGCCGCCGCTTGGCTCACCGGCATCATCGCGCGGGCCAATTTCGCGGTAGCCATAGCCGCGCACCGACCCGCCGCCGCCAGCATAGAGCCGCCGAGACGGGGCAATGCGATTTAAATCGGTTCCCGGAATTGCGCCAAAAGCAACCCGCGCCGCCAGCACAACCCGCTCGCTCACACGGTTATATGTGCTCAGATCAAAGCGGGCACGCAGATAAGTGCTATTGCGCCCGTCACTGCGCGATATCTCTGGCGACAATTGGCCGGACAAGCGCATGCCCTCGGTCGGATCAAGCAGATCGTCGCTCGTGTCATATTGCGCGAACAGGGGCACTGCGGCGATGTAAAATGTCTCGCGCGGCTGAGTCAGATTGTCCACTTCGGGCGGCCGCTCGGAACTGGCGATCAGTTCCAGCCCGGCAGACCAGCTCGATTTTTTCTGGAACAGGAAAGTCGAGAGGCGCTCATAACTCGTCTCCAGCGCAATGGTCCGCGCGTCAAAGGCCGGGCTATCAATGCGGCTGGCATACGCATCGACGTTGAAAATCCGGTCGCGCCCGCCAAAATTACTCTTGCGAAAACTGACCCCGCCCAATTGCTCTTGAGTGCCCAGAACACCGCGTACGCTGAGCGCGCCTTCAGGCGGGAAGAGATTGCGGTGCTCCCAGCTCGCCTGAACGCGGACGCCCTCTTCCGTGCCGTAGCCCACAGCACCGGCAATCGTGCGCAGCTTGCCGCGTTCCAAATTGACATCAAGCGCCGCGACCCCGGGAATATCCCCTTGAGGCGGCTGAACTTCGCGCGGGGTAATCGTGACGGATGAGACAATCCCTGTGGCCACCACCGCGCGGCGCATATCGGCGATCTCGCTGCGTTTGATAACATCGCCTTCGTCAAAGCGGGCAATGGTCGCGAGATGCGTCCCGCTAAGGAATTCCGGGTCATCGCTGATGACCTCGCCGACGACATATTTCCCGCCCGGACGAACGGGCAATGTCAGATCGGCTTCCACGCGGGCATGATCGACCAGCAATTGCGGATCATCAATCTCGGCAAAGGGATAGCCATTTTCACCCAGCGCCTCGTCAAGTGCATAGCGCTGAGTGACAATCGCATCGCCAGAGACGAAATCGCCGCTCGACAGGGCAAAACTGGACCGCAGCAATTCCTTGTCGAGCGCGGTTTCCAGCGCGCCAAAATCGAAATTGCCAAAGCGGTAGCGTTCGCCAGGAATAACATTGAAACGCACCGTTCTAAGATCAGCCGATCGTTGGCCGCGAGGGCCTGTGTTGGCGGCCGCAGGCCGCTCAGCGCGCGCTAGCCTGCGTGTCGCTGCGCTTGCGCCTGAGGCTGCGCTGCTGTCAGTTTCGTCGCTCTCCTCGGCAATCGTGCGGACAACTTGCCCGTCATAATAGCCGTAAGTGCGCAGCAAATTACCCAGCAATTCCTGATCGACCTGCGCGCGGGCCGCGATCTGCGCGAAGTTTTGCTCTTCCTCGCGCATTTGACGCAAGGTCGACAGCGCGGAGAAGCGTTCGACAAAATCCTGCCGCTGGCCGAAGGGCGGATCTGTCTGAGGGAAAGCCAGAACCAATTTCTCCGAAATCTGCGCGAACTCGGCCTGCGAGAAGACCAGCGAGGGCCCGCTCACCTCAAGATCGGCAAATTCAATTCTATCATCCCGCTCCAGCCGCTCGAACGGGGGCAGCTCCAAATCGGCAATTTCGAGATCAGCCGTTTGCTCGGCGGCTTCGGCCTCTGCGAAACTGGCCTCAGCGGGAT
>CAZDHB010000033.1:4212-29804 GCA_964505255.1 uncultured Porphyrobacter sp. | reverse complement strand
GCGAAGAACCCCTCGAAGATCAGCCGTTAGAGCAACTGCCTCTGGATAGCTGGCATCGCGCGCATGGGGGCCGGATGGTCCCTTTTGCAGGCTATGAAATGCCCATCCAATATGCTGGCGACACGATTAGCCATGGCGGCGGGATCGTGGCTGAACACAATTGGACGCGAGAGAGCGCGAGCCTGTTTGATGTGTCGCACATGGGCCAGCTTGGACTGGTCGGACCGGACGATGATCTTGCGAGCGCTGCCACGGCGCTTGAGGCATTGGTTCCGGGCCTTATCACCACGCTTGGCGAGGGGCGGATGCGCTATTCCATGCTCTTGAACGAGGCTGGCGGTGTGCTCGATGATCTGATGATCACCAACACTGGCTTCAACATCGCTTTGGTCGTGAATGGAGCGGTGAAATGGGATGATATTGCCCATTTGCGCGAGAACCTGCCCGACGAAATCACCATGACGCATTATGCCGACAACGCTCTGCTAGCATTACAAGGGCCAAAGGCAGGCGCGGTGCTGGATGCTTTGGTGCCGGGCACTGGCGCTCTCACATTCATGCGCGCAGCCATGTTCGATTGGAACGGCGTGCCTTTGTGGATCAGCCGCTCTGGCTATACTGGCGAGGATGGGTTTGAGATTGCGGTCGCGAGCGACCACGTCGCCGCTTTTGCCGATGCTTTGGTCGGCGACCCCCGTGTCGAACCAGCAGGCCTTGGTGCGCGCGACAGCCTGCGTTTGGAGGCAGGCTTGCCGCTTTACGGCCATGACCTTGATGAAAACACCAATCCGGTTAGCGCCGACCTTGGCTTTGCTCTGTCCAAAAAGCGCCGAGAAGCCGGTGGCTATTTGGGTCACAAAGCGGTCGTCGATGCCTTTGAAAACGGCCCCAAGCAAACACGCATTGGCTTGGCCTTGGAAGGCCGCATGCCCGCCCGCGAAGGGGCGCTGGTGTTTGCGGGCGAGAAAGAGGTCGGCATGGTCACATCAGGCGGTTTCTCGCCCACTCTTAGCCAGCCCATCGCTATGGCCTATGTCGATGCCCAATGTGCCGAAGAGAAGACCGAGTTGGAATTGGAAGTGCGCGGCAAGCGTCTGCCTGCGCGCGTTACCGCCATGCCATTTGTACCCCATAAATATTACCGAGGGAGCTAGATCATATGCCACGCTATTTTACCGATGAACATGAATGGATCGACGTCGAAGGCGACAGCGCGACCGTCGGCATCACCGATTATGCGCAGGAGCAATTGGGCGATATCGTGTTTGTTGAGCTGCCTGATGTTGGCGCTGCGCTCGATCAGGGCGGCGATGCAGCCGTGGTGGAATCAGTGAAAGCGGCCAGCGATGTGTATGCGCCTATTTCGGGCGAAGTGACCGAGAGCAATGGCGCCTTGGAAGAGGAACCTGCTCTGGTGAACACCTCACCCGAGGAAGAAGGTTGGTTTTTCCGGATGAGCCTTGGTGATGCAGACCAGCTTAAAGGTCTGATGGATGACAAGGCTTACAAGGCCTTTGTCGAGGGGCTGTAAGCCGCTCAAAACCGAAATTTGACGTCCAATCCGTCCTTTTAACTTGCGAGCCGTTTGATGCGCTATTTACCCCTAACCGACACTGATCGTAACGACATGCTGAAGCGGATCGGTGTCAGTGACGTCGATGCCCTGTTTGCCGATGTGCCGGAGGCGGCCCGGCTTGATGGGCCGATCCGCGGCTTGCCCATGCATGCCGGCGAAATGGCCGTTGAAAAGCATATGCGCACTCTTTCGAAGAAAAACCTCGCCGCAGCAGACGCGGCCTTTTTTCTGGGTGCGGGGGCGTATCGGCATCACATCCCGGCGAGCGTTGATACCATCATCCAGCGCGGCGAGTTTCTGACCGCTTATACGCCTTACCAGCCAGAGATTGCCCAAGGCACTTTGCAAATGCTGTTCGAATTTCAGAGCCAGGTGGCGCGGCTCTATGGCTGCGCGGTTGCCAATGCGAGCATGTATGACGGCTCTACCGCTTGCTGGGAAGCGGTTGCGATGGCCAGCCGGATCGCCCGCGGCAAACGGCCCAAGGTGGTTTTGTCGGGCGCGCTGCATCCGCATTATGCCGAGGTCATCAAGACCATGGCCAAGTTCACCGAGGATGACATTGCCGATGCCAAGCCCAGCATTCAGGCAGAAGCCGATATCGAAGGGCTAACCGCGCGGATTGACGAGGATACCTCCTGCGTGGTGGTGCAATATCCCGACATTCTGGGCCGCTTGTCCAATATCGAAGCCGTGGCCGAGGCGGCCCATGCCAAGGGCGCTTTGCTGATTGTCGTCAACACCGAGCCGGTGGCGCTGGGCGCGGTGAAATCGCCGGGCGAAATGGGCGCGGATATTGTGGTTGGCGAGGGACAAGCGCTGGGGGTGGGGCTGCAATTTGGCGGGCCATATCTCGGGCTTTTTGCGGTGCGCGATCCCAAACATGTGCGGCAAATGCCGGGCCGGCTTTGCGGCGAGACCGAGGATGCGAGCGGCAAGCGCGGTTTTGTGCTGACGCTATCCACCCGTGAGCAGCATATTCGGCGCGAGAAAGCGACCAGCAACATCTGCACCAATTCGGGCCTGTGTGCGCTGGCGTTCTCAGCGCATATGACCTTGCTTGGCGAGAAGGGATTGCGGGCACTGGCCGCAGAAAATCACCGCTTGGCGTGTCATGCGGCCACGCGTTTGGCGAAAATTCCCGGAGTGAGCGTGCTCAACAACAGCTTTTTCAACGAATTTACCCTGCTTTTGGGACGCGATGCGCGCGCAGTGACAACGCGTTTGGCAGAACGCAAAGTGCTCGCCGGTGTCTCGCTCGGGCGATTGTTCCCTGGGATTGACGTGCTTTCCCAAGGGCTGCTGGTGGCAGTGACCGAAACGACCAGCGAAGAGGATATCGAAACGCTGGCGACTGCTCTGGAAGGAGAGCTTGCATGAACGCTCCCAACAAATCCGGCTGGAAGCCTGAGATGAATTCCGAAATGACTGATCAGGACGGTTTTGCTGATACGCCAACGGTGACCGGCAACCGCGCCTTGATGCTCGAGGAAAAGCTGATTTTCGAGATTGGCAATAGCGAGACAAGCGGGGTCGATTTGCCCGAGCCTCAGGCCAATGCGGCGTCCAAGCTGGGCGGTTTTGAGCGTACCGATGCGATCGGCCTGCCGGGTCTCTCTGAACCCGAGGCCGTGCGCCATTACACCCGCCTCAGCCGGCAGAATTACGGTATTGATCTGGGTTTCTTCCCACTTGGTTCTTGCACCATGAAGCACAATCCGCGGCTTAACGAAAAGGTCGCGCGGATGCCCGGCTTCGCTGATGTTCACCCGCTACAGCCGGTTGATACGGTGCGCGGCGCGCTTGAGGTGATCAACGAGCTGGCGTTCTGGCTGATTGATCTCACCGGAATGGACGGCGTCGCGATGAGCCCCAAAGCGGGCGCTCACGGCGAGCTGTGCGGGATCTTGTGTATCCGCGCCGCTTTGGAGGCGCGCGGCGATGCGCGCGAGGTGGTTCTGGTTCCGGAAAGCGCGCATGGCACCAATCCTGCGACAGCGGCATTTGCGGGATACCGGGTTGAGGATATCCCCGCGACCGAGGCTGGCCGGGTTGATCTGGAAGCTTTGAAAGCGCGGCTGGGTCCTGATGTTGCGGCGGTAATGATCACCAATCCGAACACTTGCGGCCTGTTCGAGCCGGATCTGAAGGAAATTTCCGATGCGGTTCATGCCGCCGGCGGCTTTGTCTATTGCGACGGGGCCAATTTCAACGCGATTGTCGGCAAGGTACGGCCCGGCGATTTGGGCGTTGATGCGATGCATATCAATTTGCACAAGACATTTTCGACCCCGCATGGCGGCGGCGGCCCGGGTTCAGGTCCGGTGGTCTTGTCGGATGCGCTGTGCCCATTTGCCCCGCTTCCCTATACCGCAAGGACCAAGGATGGCGTCGTCCATCTGATCGAGGAAGAGGATGCCGATGCGTTCTCTGATGAACATTTCGGCGGCATCATGTCCAGTTTTGGCCGGATGACAGCATTCCATGGACAAATGGGCATGTTCACCCGGGCGCTGACTTATATGCTCAGCCACGGTGCGGATGGATTGAAACAAGTGGCAGAGGACGCGGTGCTTAACGCGAATTACCTGCTGCGCAGCCTTGAAGATGTGCTCGATGCACCCTTTGCCAAGCGCGGCGGGGAGGATGCCCCTTGCATGCATGAGGCGCTGTTTGGCGATGCGGGATTTGCCGATGGGCTGACGACGCTTGATCTGGCGAAGGGCCTGATTGACGAAGGCTTCCATCCGATGACCATGTATTTCCCGCTGGTGGTGCATGGCGCGATGCTGATTGAGCCGACCGAAACCGAAAGCAAGGCCTCGCTCGACCAGTTTATCGCCGCGCTGCGCAGCGTTGCTGAGCGGGCCAAGGCCGGTGACGAGACGCTCAAAACTGCGCCGCATTACGCGCCGCGCAGGCGGCTTGACGAGACTTTGGCCGCGCGCAAACCCAAATTGGCTTATGAAGGCGGTTTTTAGAAGAAGACGGTCCTGCAAGGCCTAGGCGAAACCGCCGGTCAGACCATAATCTAAGCGGCGTCTCGTTGCAGCAGGGCTTGATTTTTGGCCCGGCTGCGTGAAGAGGAGCCTTGCAAAGCGTCCGGATAGAGGCGCTAGAGAATAAGCACTGGTCGCAAGAAACGGCGAATACGCTCGCCGAGGGGATGCTTGCGTGCCGGATCAACAGGCTCAAAACCAGACAGGAAACGCGCGGCGCAAACCGCTCAATTTCATCCAGAGCGGCTGGCGCAATGTGCGTGAGGCCGGGTCCAAACGCTTGGTGCTAACGGTCATAATTGTCCTTTTGGCGGTGTTTCTGGCGCGGTTTGGCTGGGGCGTAAATGACACCGCTATCCCCGGCCTCACTCAGACGGAGCGTGAATTGTATGATTCGCGCTATTACTTCTTCGCGGATCGCAACCGGATCGAGCAGGAAGACCGGATCATCCTGATCGTTTACAATGACGAAACCCTGATCGAGACGCGTAAACGCTCGCCGCTGGACCGCGCGATCCTGGCCTCTGCGCTGCGCGCGATTGATACAATGGGAGCCAAAGCGATCGGGATCGATATCCTGTTTGATCAGCCTCAGGACGAAGATCTGGAATTGGCCGAGGCCTTGCAGGCGATGCAAACCCCGGTCGCGGTCGGTTATGCTGATGTTGCCACCAATGAAGGCAGTATTACCTTCGCGCAGCAAGAATATCTCGATGCGTTCCTGAGCAGCCTTGAGGGAAGCAATGCAGTGCCGGGCAGTGTGCGCTTATCAGACCGTGCCGGGGTGACGCGCAGGTGGACGGAAATTCGAGAGGATCTGCCGCCCTTGCTTGGCCGGGCCATGCTGCGTGAGGCGGGCGAAACGGATCGCCTGCTTGATGGATACGAGGGGTCAGTGCGCTACCGGCTGACGGATGATGACGCCGTGCCGGTGTTCACATCATTGCCGATCCAATTGTTCGCTGATCCTGAAATGGCGGCCACACTCGCCAGCTTTATCGAGGGGCGCTATGTTTTAATTGGCGGCGATATCGTTGATATTGACCGGGTTATTACGCCGCTCACCAATGCCATGGGCGGGCGGCCAAGCGAGCAGGCCGAAACCGGTATCAATCCGCCCGGAATTCAGGTTCACGCCGAAATGATAGCGCAAATGCTGGATGGCCGGTCACTGCCCGCGCTGTCCTCGGCCGTGCTGTGGGCTTTCGCATTGCTGGTGGTGGCTCTGGCGGTTCTGACGGGGCTTTTGGAATGGGGCAGCTGGCGCATTTACCTGCTGCTGCTCGCGCAAATTGGCCTGATTATCGGGGTGCCCTTCTGGCTCCAATTGCAAGGGACAGACACCTATGGGTTGCCCGCCGCTGGCTGGGCTTTGGCTTGGATCATTGCCTTTACGGCTGTGACATCGGCGGCGCGCGCGTCGGGCGCGGTGCAGCGCAATTTTGCGCAAGGGGCTTTGGGCAAATATCTCCCCCGGGAAATGGCGGATGAGATCATCGAAAACCCCAAGCTTTTGGCCCTTCACGGCGAGAAGAAGGAAATCTTCGTCTTATTCTCTGACCTTGAGGGCTTCACCAAGATGAGCCACGCGATCCCGCCTGAAATGGTCGCCAAATTGCTCAACCGCTACCTCGCTTTGCTGAGCAATGTGGTGCTTCAGCACGGGGGCGTGATTGACAAATTTGTGGGCGATGCAGTGGTCGCATTCTGGGGCGCGCCAATTGCCCGCGGGGATGATGGCATGCGCGCGGCAAAAGCGGGCTATGCGCTGTGGCAAGCAGGAGAGGATTTTCGGCGTGAGGTGGCAGCAATGCCGGAAAACCTGCCCGCCGTTGGCAAGACCCGCGTGGGATTGCATTGGGGCGAGGCGGTGGTCGGCAATTTTGGCGGCGACACCCGCATTCAATACACCGCTTTGGGTGACAGCATGAACACCGCTGCCCGGCTCGAGGCGGCCAATAAGGCGCTCTCCAGCTCGGTTATGGCCAGCCGCGAGTTTGCCGAGCGTTCGAATATGGATTGGTGGCGGCCAATGGGCCGGGTGCAATTGCGCGGACGTGCGCAGCCGGTCGATCTGATGGAGCCTGCGCCCGATTTCCCCGCCGAGGATCGCAGCAAGCTCAAAAAAGCGATTGCCCTGCTGGATGAAGACCGTCTGACAGGGGCGGCATTGATTGATGAAATTGCTGAAAGTCACCCCGATGATAGCGCGCTTCAGGATTTGAGCGAGCGTATTCGGCAAGCCGATGGACGCGGGGTGTTTGTGCTGGGTTAGCTGGGTGCCGATTAGGGAGAGGACCCGAGGCCCGCTTATGTGCCCGCGTCAAGGAATGGCGGAAATGAACAAGACTAGGGATGCATGGCTGAGCTAGCTTGCGGTTATAAATGGGGAAAATTTCGAAAGGATTTGTCCATGAGAGAATTGAACAGAAAACATAGGGCTGCCGCCGGCAAAACGCTTGCAGCAGCAGCGCTTTTGGCGTTTGGCGCGCTTGGGCTTGGTTTGGCCGCTCCTGCCGCGGCAGGCGTTGTGGTAAAGTCCAGCGGTCCGTCATCAGCAACTTATCCTGTGGGCAAGAAACTGGATGATAGCGCTCAGATTACGCTGCAAAGCGGGGACAGCGTTACCATCCTCACGAGCAGAGGCTCACGGATCATTCGCGGTCCCGGTTCGCACCGCGTGGGTGCGCGCGGGGCGAGCAAGCGATCGGCCTTTGCGATCCTCACCAGACAGCGAGCCAACAGCCGGGTTAGAACCGGGGCGGTGCGCGGCGGCCCATCGTCCGAGGCGAGCCTTGCCAATCCCAATATCTGGAATGTGGATGTGACGCAGGGCGGACGTATTTGTCTGGCCAATGATGCATCGGTCAATCTCTGGCGTCCCGATTCCAGCGGCGCGCAAAATTACCGTGTCACCCGCCTCGATAATGAACGCTCTGCGATGATTACCTTTGCGGATGGGGCGTCCCAGGCATCGCTCAGCACTGATGTTTTGCCGGTCGAGCAAGGCGCAGCCTATTCGATCACAAGCGGCGATGAAACGCGCACGCTTGAATTTGTCATCCTTGAAGATGTGCCGCGCACGCCCGAGGATATGGCAAGCGTTTTAGCCGAGAATGGCTGCAATGCTCAGCTCGATTTGCTCGCTTCACGCTTGATGGTGAGCACTTAAGCGTTAAAAGAAGTACTTCGGAGTCGCGCGAGACGGCCAAACAGCAAAAGCTGAGGCCAGGATCACACTCATTTTGATGGCGGGGGAAGCCATCATTGAGTGAGCGAAGGGGATTGGGATGGCCGAGCATTGCGCGCGCCGTCATCGGGAGAGAAACGCCGCATTTGCGCGGGCTAACCAGTCCTGCATTGTGATCTCGGGTCCTTTCTTGGACCTGATCTTCGGGGCGCAGCAGACAGCATCTTCTCGAAAATCTGGATTAGGCCATGCCTTGGGCGGCGCGATTGTTATCGCTTGCGCGCTGTTTTGGGCGATATTGTCAGCGCCGCTTCAGGCGCAATCGGGCGCCCGCTACGAAGGCGTTGCAACTTGCGCAGGCTCCACCTGTCATGGCCGGGCCGAGGGCAATGGCGCGGTGGTGCGCCAAGACGAGATTGCGACATGGCAGGAGCCATCTTCTGCCAGCGGCGCGCACAGCCGCGCTTATGCCGTCTTGGCAGGTCGGCGCGGGCGGCAGATTGCCGCGACACTGGGGCTGGGTGCGGCGACCGCTGCACCGGCGTGTCTCGGGTGTCATTCGACTTACGCCCCGCAAGGTCAGCGCGGCAGCCGGTTTATCCTGTCCGATGGGGTCGGCTGCGAGAGCTGTCATGGGCCATCAGAAAACTGGCTGGCGGTGCATTATGCGCGGCCTGCGACGCGCACCAGTAATGTCGCTGCTGGACTTGTCCCGCTGGATCAGCCCAAAGTGCGCGCCGGGGTGTGCCTTGATTGCCATTACGGCAGCACCAAGACGGGCCAGTTCGTCACTCATGAGATGATGGCGGCGGGCCACCCGCGGGTGTCATTTGAACTCGACCTGTTCAGCGCGCTTCAGCAGCATCACGACGAGGATGCAGATTATGTGCAGCGCAAGCCGCGCACCGATAGCGTGCGGCTCTGGGCGGTTGGTCAGGCAGAAGCGGTGCGGCGTCAAACCGATCTGTTCGCGCGGCCAGAATTTGGCAGCGAGGGTCTGTTCCCGCAATTCTATTTCTATGATTGCCACAGTTGCCACCGCACAATCAGCGATGCCCCGGAACGCAAATTGACATTCGAGAGCAATGCCGCGCGCCCGCTGCCTTTCGGCAATCCGCCGTTTAATGACGAGAATATGATCCTGCTTTCGGCTGTGGCAAAATCGCTTGTCCCTGCGCAGGCAAAACGGTTTGATGCAGCCGCCCGCCGGTTTCATCGTGCGATGGGCGAGGGGCGCCGCGCTTCGCAAAATGCGGCCATTGCCTTGCGCGATAGCGCGGGGGCCTTGTCGAGCGCATTAGCGGCGCGGTCCTATGGCGGAAATGCCGCCTTTGATGTCGTCGCCAGCATTGCCGGACAAGCAACCCGCCCCCGTTTCACCGATTATGCCGGGTCGGTGCAAGCGGTGATGGCGATGGATACTTTGCTGAATGCCTTGGTGCGCGATGGCCGTGTAACAATGGGCGCGGCGGCCGGTATCCGTTCCAGCATTAACCGCGCTTACGCAGCGGTGGAGGAACCGAACGCTTATCGGCCAGCGGCATTCCGGCGCGCGCTTGGCCAGGCGGCCGGGGCCATCGGAGCTTTGCGATAGGCTATGGTTAGCGGGAGAGCTTCATGGTTTGCACGGGCCTGCCTTAGCGCCAGCGCTGTGCTGCTCATGTCGTGCGGCGGCGGTGATGGGGCCAGCCAGCCGTCGCCTGTTGGAACCTCTGCGCCCACCCCTACGCCGACACCTGCACCGACTGGCTCAGGAAGGGTGTTTGCCGATCCTGCGCAAGAGGCTTTGACAATTGCCGAGGTCGAGCAAATCATCGCGCAAGCCGCTGGTGAGGCGAATGCCCGGGCCATGCCCGCTGTAATCGCGGTGACGGACCGGGTTGGCAATGTTCTGGGCGTATTTCAAATGTCCGGCGCGCGCGCGACCACATTCCTCAGTCGCCGCCAGATCGGAGGCTTTGCTGCGGCCGGCAACGAAGAGGGATTGCAAGGCGCAGAAGTCCCCGCAAGCGCTGCGGCTATCGCCAAGGCCATTACCGGCGCTTATCTGTCGAGCAGCGGCAATGCATTTTCGACCCGCACAGCGAGCCAGATTGTGCAAGAGCATTTCCCGCCTGCCCCGACCACTGCCGGGCTTGAGAGCGGCCCGCTGTTCGGTGTCCAGTTCAGTCAATTGCCCTGCTCTGACCTTGCTGCCAGATTTGGCGGCGATGGCCTGATCGGTCCAAAGCGTTCGCCGCTTGGTCTGGCGGCTGATCCGGGCGGCTTTCCGCTGTATAAAAACGGGGTGGTTGTCGGCGGGATTGGCGTTGTGGGCGACGGTGACTACGGGTTTGATGCCAATATCCTCAATGTCGATCTCGATGCAGAAGAAGCGGCGGCATTGGCCGGCATTCAAGGCTTTGCGCCGCCGCGCGAAATCCTGGCGGACCGGATCCCGGTGGATGGCACAAGCTTGCGTTTCAGCGATATGGTGGTGAGCGATCTGTCACCGCTCCAATCCAGCTTTGGCGCGGTCAATGGTCCGCTGGGCGCGCTGACGGCGGTCAATGGTTACACCTCGGCCAGCATTACCGCGGGCACGGCTTACGGCACAGAGGCGTCGGGCATTCGGGCGAGCACGGCAGCCGAGTTTTCGAATGGTGATGCCTATGTGCTGACCGATGGGGCGGGCAGCGCGCGCTATCCTATTCGCGCCGGAACAGACGGTGCAAGCATTGCTCAGCCTTTGAGCGAGGCAGAAGCGCGAGCGATTTTGGAAGAGGCTTTTGCCATTTTGAGCCGCGCGCGCGCGCAAATCCGCCGCCCGCTTGACAGCCGGATGCAGGCAAGCGTTTCGCTGGTTGATACGCATGGCGCGGTCTTGGGGCTTGTCCGTTCGCCCGATGGACCGATTTTCGGCACGGATGTCAGCTTGCAAAAGGCGCGCACGGCGGCGTTCTTCTCCAATTCAGTGGCGGCTGATCAATTGCTTGCAACGCCGGTTTTGCCCGGCCTCACCAATGTGCCGGGCACCGTTCAGCGCGTCCGTGACTTTTTGGGCGATCCGGCGGCGCTGACCGGCAATTTCGCTTTTGCTGACCGCTCGGGCGGTAATCTGGCGCGGCCCTATTTTCCCGATGGCGAGGTGAGCGGTTTGGCCGGGCCCTTGTCGGTGACCGATCCGCAGACCTTCAGTCCTTTTGCCGTTGGCCTTCAGCTGGATCTGGTGACCCCTAATATCGTCCAGCATCTGGGCTTCATCCAAGGGGCAGGCCCTGATACCGCGCCGAGCTGCACCCAGGTGCCCGATGCCGATGTCAGCGGGCAGAAACGGGTGGCCAATGGCATTCAGATCTTCCCAGGATCGGTGCCAATCTACCGCGGTGACCAGCTGGTTGGCGGCCTTGGCGTGTCGGGCGACGGCATTGATCAGGACGATATGGTGGCGTTTTTGGGCACGCATAATGCCGGGCTGTCGGTCGGAGGCATTGGCAATGCACCAGTTGGTATTCGCGCCGACAATATTGTCATCAACGTCAATGGGCAGGGCGTTCGCCTGAGGTATGTCAATTGTCCCTTCGCGCCGTTCTTGGACAGCGCTGAACAAAATGTGTGCGAGGGCTTATGAGTTTCGCAGTCGCTCTTCCATTGGCTTTGGGCGAGGCGGTGCGGACCGAGGCAAAGCGCTGGCAGGTGCCGCTGGCTGATGCGCCGCTTACGCCTTGGCCGGATAGGCCGCTAGAGCTGGATGGTTTTGAGCATGTTTCGCCCGCGGCAAGCGCGGCAGATACTGCACTCGAAGAGCCGCTTGAATTGGTGCAAGAGGCGCCGCCGCTTGAGCGTGCGCCCGGTGAAACGCCGCCAGTTGAAAACACGGTTTCTGCCGAGCCAGAGGCGCCGCCAGAGCTTGACAATGAACTGATCGATGGCCGCCGCCGCCCCGGCTTTGTCGCGCCTTTGCCTCAGCCGATTGACCAGACCAATGAAGGCGCGGTCCGCGCGCCCCCGCCAGAGGCATTTCCCACTGATGAAGTGCCCATTCCCGATCGTTGGCGGCTGATCGAAAGCCTTGGTATTGTTAAGGAACGCTGGTTCGATCCCTACAATCAGAACACGTATAAGGGCGACAGGCCAATCAATCCCGAAAAGGTTCCGTGGCTGCCCATCAAAGGCAAGGATTGGTTTTTCGTCGCCAATTTGATCAGCGATACCGTTTTTGAACCGCGCACATTCCCCATTCCTGTGGGTGTACAGACAACGCAAGATCCCCAGCGGCTCGATGTGTTTGGCGAGGAGTTCAGTCCGGTATTCTCGCAGACTTTCATCACCGGCTTTGCCTTGCTCAAGGGTAGCACCGCCTACAAGCCGCCCGATGTTGAATACCGCGTCACCTTGGCCTTCAACCTTAATCATGTCGATGTGCCTGAGCGGCGCGTCCTGTTTGTCGAGCCGAGCAAGCCAAGTCACCGGACTGATCATTTTGTCGGCGTGCAAGAGGCGTTTTTCGATTACCATTTTCGCAATGTTTCCACGCGCTATGATTTTGATAGCGTGCGCATTGGCATTCAGCCATTTCAGGCCGATTTTCGCGGGTTTCTGTTTAACGACAACCAATTGGGCGTACGGTTTTTCGGAACCCGTGATAACAATCGCTTGCAGTATAATCTGGGGTGGTTTTGGCGGCTTGAGAAAGACACCAATTCGGGGTTAAACTCGGTCGTGCAACGTCCACGCGATGACATGTTGCTGATCGCCAATGTCTATCGGCAGGACTTTTTGATCCCGGCCCTCACCAGTCAAGTGACCGTGGCATGGAATGCCAATCGCGAACGCAATCGAACCGAGATTGATGACAATGGGTTCCCGGTCCGCCCGGCTTTGCTGGGCGATCTGCGCGGGCGCAATTATGACGTGTTTTACCTTGGCTACAATGTCGATGGGCGGATTGGACGGATCAATCTGACGGGCAGTCTTTACGGCGCTCTGGGCGAGGACCGGAACAGCTTTTTCACAAGCGAAGAGGCCGATATCCGCGCTTTCTTTGGCGCGTTGGAGGCGAGTTATGACCGCGATTGGATGCGGTTCCGCTTGTCCGCTGCTTATGCCAGCGGGGACGGCGATCCATACGATAATGTCGAGACAGGGTTTGATGCGGTTTTTGAAAATCCGGTCTTTGCCGGGGCCGACACCTCTTATTGGATCCGCCAGACCATTCCCTTTGCAGGCGGCGGCCGCGCGATCAGTGTGAACGGGCGCAATGGTCTGCTGAACTCGCTGCGCAGTTCCAAAGAGCAGGGTCAATCCAATTTCAACAATCCGGGCCTGATGCTGGCAGGGGCGGGGGCCGATTTTGACCTGACGCCGGAGTTTCGGCTGTCCCTCAATGCCAATCATCTGTGGTTTGAAAACACCGCCACTCTGCAGGCGCTGCGCAATGAAGGCTCGATCCCGAAGGATATCGGGTTTGATTTGTCCGCAGCGGCGATCTGGCGGCCCAAAGCCACGCAAAATATCGTCTTCCGCTTATCCGCGGCGGCGCTGCTGCCGGGCGGCGGGTTCAAAGACCTGTTTTCCGATCTTGAACGGGAAGATGCCTATATGTCGATCCTTGCCAATGTGATTTTGACTTACTGATGGGGATGCTGCGCCCTCTTCTGTTTGTGCTGGCGGTGATCGGCTTTGTCAGCGCGGTGGCTGTGCCCCGGCCCCAAGCGGCTGAAAAAGAGGTGGCGGTTAAACGCGATTATTCCAAAGTCACCGCCGCGCCTGCCCCGGCCAGCCAGACCCTGGCCGAGATGGCGGCCAAATCGGATGGCTGTCTTTCTTGTCATGTCAAAACCGATGCGCCAACCATGCATACAAGCCCGGCGGTGAGGCTGGGCTGTATTGATTGTCATGGCGGCGATGTCAGCGTGCGCGGCAATTCCGAATTGCCGCATGACCATCCTGATTATGTCGCGGCGCGTGATGCGGCTCATGTGCTGCCGAAATATCCCGATAGCTGGCATTGGCCAAGCTCTGCCAATCCCAAACGATCCTATGCCTTGCTCAACAAGGAAGATCCGATTTTCGTGCGGTTTGTGAACCCCTCGGATTACCGCGTGGCGCGCGAGAGCTGCGGTGCGTGCCATATGGAAACGATCGAGGCAGGCGAACGCTCGATCATGGCCACGGGCGCGATGCTGTGGGGCGGGGCTGCCTATAACAACGGCATTCTACCGTTTAAGAACTATATCGTCGGAGAGGCTTATACCCGCGACGGGGAACCGGCCAAGCTGCTAAGTCCGGGCGCCCCGCATGGCACGGTTACCGAAAACCAGCGCAAGCGCGGAGCCTTGGCTGAACTCTATCCGATGCCAACTTGGCATGTGATCCCGCCGGCTGATACGTTCCGTGTGTTCGAACGCGGTGGGCGCACGATCAATTCGCAATTTCCCGAAATTGGTCTGCCCAGCCCTAGCGGGCAGATTCAGCGTCTGGAGGAGCCGGGGCGGCCTGACCTCAAGCAATCCAATCGCGGTCCGGCAACAGGCTTGCGGGTCGCGATCCCGGTCCTCAATATCCACAAGACCCGCCTGAACGATCCTTTCATGTGGTTCATGGGCACCAATGATCAGCCCGGCGATTACCGCCATTCGGGCTGTGCTGCGTGCCATGTTGTCTATGCCAATGACCGCGAGCCGCGTCATTCGCTCACCTATGCGCAATATGGCCGTGACGGGCAAAGTGTGACGGCCGACCCGACTATTGCAGCCAAGATCGAGGGCGCAGGACATGGTGATTACGGTGATCATGGCGCGCTCAAGGGTCCGGGGCACTCGGATGAAGACGCGCACCGCGATGATCAGCCGCCGGTGAAGGAAAAGGGGCATCCCCTAAGGCATGTCTTCACCCGCTCAATCCCGACCGCGCAATGCATGAATTGCCACATGCACCAGCCCAATATCTTCCTAAACTCCTATCTCGGATACACCATGTGGGATTACGAATCCGATGCGCCCAAAATGTGGCCCGGCCCGGATAACACCGCCTCGCGCCCTGAAGGCATGAGCGAGGAGGAATATCAGAAATTCTACAAGCAGCAGCGTTACCCCACCGCTGAGGAAATTCGCGAAGTGCTCGACCGCAATCCCGAGGCCGCAGCGCCCAAAGGGCTGTGGGCGGACCTTGATTTCCTGCGCAATGTTTATGACCTCAATCCGGAACTAAATGACACGCAATTTGCCGATTATCATGGCCATGGATGGAATTTTAGAGCGATCTTCAAGCGCGACCGCGAAGGCAATCTGCTCGATGCAGAGGGCAATATTGTCGATAATGACGACCCTGAAAAATGGCGCAAGGAAGGGGAGGGCAAATTTGTAGAACCGGGCGTCAATCCGGGCAAGGCGGTGCATATGATGGACATCCATGCCGAGGTCGGAATGCAATGCGCGGATTGCCATTTCGCGCAGGACAGTCACGGCAATGGTCTGATTTATGGCGAAGTCGCCAATGCCATCGAAATCGGCTGTAAGGATTGCCACGGGACAGCGGATGCTTATCCCACCTTGCGCACCAGCGGTCCGGCCGCTCCGCCCAAAGGGCATGATCTGGCCTTGCTGCGCAACCCCGATGGCCAGCGCCGGTTCGAATGGAGCTATGACAGCATGGGGCGGCGGATGCTGGTGCAACGCTCGATCATTGATCCAAGTCTTGAATGGCGCGTTAGCCTGACCAAAGACAGCGTTGATCCGGCCAATCCGCATTTCAACGCCAAATCGGCTCGCTCGAAATTGATGGCGAGGACCGGCGGCGAAACGGGCCGGTTTGAATTTGGTACCGGTATCGCGCCTGAGGCCCGCGCGCATCAGGACGAGGAGATGGCCTGTTTTACTTGTCATTTGTCATGGACGACGTCTTGCGGCGGCTGTCACTTGCCGATTGAGGCCAATTGGAAGAGCAAGGTCCACCGCTATGACGGCGAGACCACGCGCAATTTTGCAACCTATAATCCGCAAGTTGCGCGCGATCAGATGTTCCAATTGGGCAAGCATCAGACGACCAAAGGCAATCAGACTGCGCCCGTCCGCTCGACCAGCGCGCTGGTGCTTTCCTCAACCAATATCAACCGCGAGCGGATCTATATTCAGCAGCCCCCCGTGTCGGCCGCAGGTTATTCCAGTCAGGCCTTTGCCCCGCATTTCCCGCATACGGTGCGTTTGACCGAAACCAAGCAATGCACCGATTGTCATTTGTCTGATGCAGACGACAACAATGCGATCATGAGCCAGCTCTTGTTGCTGGGCACGAATTTCGTGAACTTTGTCGGCATGAATGCATGGGTGGGCGAGGACAATGGCTTTGAAGCGATCAGGGTCACCGAATGGGATGAACCGCAAGCTGTACTGGGCTCATATCTGCACAAATATGCTTATCCAGACTATTGGCGGCGGCACGTCGATGACAATGGCCGCGAACTCAAAGACTGGGTGCGGGGTAAGACTTTCGATGATGATCTGGGCGGCGAAACCAAGGCTTTTGAAGAATTTGCCAACGTGCACGAGGGCACAAAGGATGCGGTGCGATGCCTGCAATTGCGCGGTGAATATATGTTCGTTGCCGAGGGCAAAGGCGGTTTCCGCGTGTATGACGTTGCCTCGATCGCCAATAAGGGCGTCTCAGAGCGGATTTTGACCGCCCCGTTCAGCGCCATGGGACATGACACCCATGTGAAGAGCGCGGATGCCAGCTGTGTCGCTTTGCCAACCAATCAGCCGGTAAGACCTGACCGAAACCGGGCGATGGCAAACGAGATCGTCAAGGATGCCGACGGCAATCCGGTGCTGGGCGCCGATGGCACGCCGCTGACTTTGCTGGAAGTGAATGAAGAACAACCCATCCGGCCGATCTATGATTATGCGGTTATCACCGATCGCCAAGAAGGGCTGATCCTGGTCAATGTGACGACCATGAATGATGGAGAGTTCCGCAATAATCAGCTGAGCCGCGCGGTAACCTGGAATGAAGGCGGTGTTCTCAATGGTGCACGCCATGTGCAATTGGCGGGCGATATTGCTTATATAACGGCGGATCGCGGGCTGGTGGTGGTCGATCTTTCTGATCCGCTGCGCCCGCAGCTTGCCGCCGTGCGCGAGCTGCGCGATGCCCGCGCGAGCGCTTTGCAATTCCGCTATTTATGGGTGACGGATGCAGAGGGGCTGAAACTGTTCGATGTGACGCAGCTGCGCAATCCGGTGCCCATGCCTGAGGGTTCGCTGGCGTTGGCCAATGCGCAAAAGCTCTATCTCGCGCGGACTTATGCTTATGTGGCGGGGAAACAGGACGGGCTTGTGATCGTGGATATAACGCGGCCCCTTGCGCCCAAAATTTATCGCAAGGAAACGCTGGGCGGCACGATGACCGATGTCGAGGATGTCATTGTCGCCTCAACCAATGCGACGCTGTTTGCCTATGTTGCTGATGGGGTAAATGGGATGAAAGTGCTGCAATTGACCTCACCCGACAGCCAGCGCAATTTCTATGGCTTCAGCCCTGCGCCCGTGCCTGAAATGGTGGCATGGGCCAAGACTAAGGGGTCTGCGCTGGCGCTCTCGAAGGGGCTCGACCGGGACCGCGCGGTGGATGAGACGGGCGGACAGATTGCAGTGTTTGGCCGCCTTGGTTCGCGCCCGTTTACGCGCGCTGAAATGGAGCGATTGTTCCTCACCCGGTCCGGCGTTCCTTGGAAAGTGTCAGATACGCCTGATATGAACAGCTGGGTGGGCAACCGGAGCGCAGGAGGGGGGCAAGTCACGGCTGATGAGCGGGCAATGGCTGCCGAAGGCGCTGCCGCGCCTCAGCCAGCTATTGGCAATTAACTTGGGCGGCTAATGCTATCGAATTCATGAAATATTCGAATAAAGCACGAATTTTAAAAATAATCGGCATATCTATATTTAAATCCAATTTGGATATTGTATCTATTTAAAATGATAGTTACAAAACTTTAATATAGCACAGGCATTTTATTTATCTGGTCGCGGTAAATAGAAAATCATTTTCTCGGGTAGGAAGCCTTGGAAGGTGAATGATGCTGACGCCCTCAAAAAACTGGCTCGTGCAGGCCCGGACAGCGATGGTGCTGTGCGCGGCCCTCTTCATAGTTTTGCCCGGTCATGCCGCGGCCAGTGTGCAGGCCGATTTGCCAATATCCGGAGGCACTATGCTGCTGCCCGATCACTGGCAGGCCGGTCTGGGTGATCGATCTCAATTTGAGATACTTGGGCAAGAATTGAGCGTGCTCGGGGCTTTGTTCCAATTTGAGCAGCGCTTTTTGACGAAACGTCAAGTTCCAGGGGTGAACCCTTTTGCGGGCGGGGTATGCGGCAGCGATGCTGGTCGACGCTTGCCAGCCTTAGATAAGCAAGCTGGCACACACTTCGCGTCCCCGTCCCATATTCTAAGGCACACCGCTGCGAAAGTGTGGCTGCGGCTTGGCGGCACCTCCGGCCGCGCGCTTTCTGGGGAAGAGAGGGAGCCGCTCCTGCTGGCTGTTCTGGCGGTGCGAGCCGCAGTTTGGGGAGACAAAGAGCTGAAAAAGAGCAAGGGGGCAGAGGCATTTACGCCATATCAGCAATTCGCGCCCCGCCTATCAAACTGGATTATGATGGCGATCGGGCTGGCGGCGATCAGCTTTGTCATGCGGCGCGAGGCTGGCCGTGAAGGGGCGCTTGCCCGCTAAATCACTATTCCCTTTCGGCAAACATCTCGCGGATCATGGGCTGGAGATGCGGCCCGTAATAGGCCAGATATTCCCAATCGCTCACTTCTTCGTAGTGGGAGACAAGATGTTCCCCGTCCCAATGATGCAGTGCATAGGTCGGGTTCTCGGTGGTGATGAGCCCTCTCGCATCGGCGGTGTCTGGACTGATGGCGCGCAAATCCAGCGAAACCAGCGGCGCGACCGATGGGGTAACTGACAAAGGCACACCGCAAAACTGGGTGCTGATCGGGCGATGCAAATGGCCGCAGTGGATCGCTTGGATTTTGCGTTCATGGCCAGCAATAGCATCGGCAATATTGGTCATCCATGGTTCACCCGGGGCCGGGTCCATCCAATCAATGCCCGAGATGATTGGCGGGTGATGCATGAACAAGACGCAAGGCAAATCGCTTTGCTCAAGCTGGCTGCGCAGCCAGTCGCGCCGTTTGTCGCAAAAGGCCCCTCCGTGGCGGCCTTCCTCCAGCGTATCGAGGCAGATAATCCGCAAACCCTCGCGCTCGACCACATAATGGACAAAACCGTCCTTGTCGGCCGGCGCAATCGGACAATCGGGAAACGCGCGCAGCAGTTCTTTGCGCGTGTCATGATTGCCAACCATAGGGAGCAAATCAAACCCGCGTTTGCTCAGCATGGCCGCGGTTTTGGTAAAGCTCTCGGCATCGCCGCGATCGGTCAGATCGCCCGATAGAACCAGCAGATCCGGCGCGTTGGGCGCTTTGATTAACCGGTCCAGCACTGCGCGAAAACGGATCCGGTTCAGCTCTTCCGGCTTGGCATCCGGGTCAAAGCCGATGTGAATGTCGGTGATCTGAGCAATCAGCATGCGGCGTTTCTCCCAAGGCTCATTGTGCCAGCCTTACTGCGCGGCTTTGGCCGATCAAATTATGGCCCCGCGAATTTCGCGAGAGATCGCCGCTGCGCGCCCCAGCAGGGTGATCGGCTGGCATATCGGCGGCGATATTGCGGCCTGTCGGCGGGTGATAGGAATGGCACATAGCACAGCTGGAGGGCACCTCTGCTTGCCGCGCGTCTTCGCCCTGATGGCAATCGCGGCAGCTTTCCATAGCGGGGATCAGGAGATCATTGGCACTGGAACTGGTGCCCGCTGCGTGACAGCTGGTGCAGTCTTCTTGCTCATGCGCCTTGTGATCGAAGCGTCCGGTAACAAAGTAAAATGGCCGCAAATTGACCGGCATAACATCGGGGCGTCCGTTTGCGGTGGTGGGAATATGGCATTCACCGCAAACACCATCGCGCGACAAGGCCTGATTGATGGCGATGTAATTGCTCTGCGGGCGGCCAAAGTTCTGATAATAGGTGCCGCCCCGCGCAAATTGTCCTGGCCGCCTTCTGCCGGTTGTAATCGGACGGCGCGGCGCACGGTCCATTGCCGCCAAATCGGCTCGCATTTGGTCAACATCGCCGTGCCTCAAACTGCGAAAAGTGCTGCCAACCTTGTCATAAACCAGGCTATGGCACGCCTCGCAATTGTCCTCCATATTGACCGGAGCAAAATCGATCCGGCCATTGGGCAAAACGTGGCAATCCTTGCATTCCAGCCCGTCACCATACTGCGCAAGGTTATTGGCCATGCGCGCCGCGCCGCCGGTTTTGCTCATATGCAGATCATGCGGGAACAACAGGCCATGTTCTTCGCGCAGCTCCGCAGAAAGAGTGACGCGGGCGGGCTTTTGCTGCCCCAGCTCGGTATAGATCAGGGCTTGGAATTGCGGGTGATGTGTGCCGAAATCACCGGCATTGCCAAGCGCTGTGTCGGTGAGGCGGGTGTCCATCGTATCATGGCACTCGGCGCAGAAGGCTTGGGCGGCAGGTTCCATCCGCCCCTCGCCCTCATGCTCTGTGTGGCAGGTTGTGCACGAACCGGGACCTTCCTTGCCAAAGGATTGGGCGATGGCCCATTGCAGCGCCTCTCCGGCGGAAAACGGACCTCGGCCGGTCAATTGCCGGTCGGTATCGGCGTGATCGCCAATCTCGGCATGGCATGACAGACATGTCTCATCGCGCACCGATACAAAGGGTTCGGCGTGACAGGCCTCGCAATTGTCCTCCAGCCCGTGATGCGCAAGGCTGAGCGCGCCGGTGCTCCAACTGCTGTCGAAGAGGACCTGATCGGGGCGGCTGTCCCGGCCAGCGCCCAATGGGGCCTTTTGCGCGGCCTCTTGCGCTGGCCCGCTGTAAGCGGCGCTTGAGCCGTCCTCGCGGCTGAGATGGGACCAGATGGGGATCGCAAGGAAAGCGGTAAGAATAGCGACGAGGGCAGTCCAAGCCATCGCCCGCTTGCCCGGCATGGCGCTGGCCAAGGCAAATCCGCGCACCGCATCGCGCGCGCCTTCATCGCTCTCTTCCTGACGGATGGTGATCAGGGTTTGACCGGTTTCCGCGCGTGAAAATTGCAGGCGGTATGTGCCAAAGCCCAGCTCTGCCCCAGCGCTAGGATCGATCGCGGCCTGAGCGGTTTTACGCCCATCCTCGGTAAAGCCGAGTGTGCCCAGCGCGTAAACGGTGACCTCACCATCGGCTGCTTGCTCGGCAGCGGCGTGTTCTTGCTCTACGGCAAGGTCGGGTATGTTGATATCATTATGCGTCGCGCGGCCAATGGTCAGCCGGGCGGTTTCGGCGATCCGGTCACGGATGATTTCGCGGCCCGTGGCGGTGAAATCGATGGTGCGGATGAGGAATGTCATGAAGCTGCCCCTCAACCCCAATAATAGAACACGCTGACGATGTGCGCGAGCAGCGCTGCGATGAGGGCAATCGTCATGGGGATGTGGATGTAGAGCCAGATTTCCAGCAACGCTTTGGTGCGCATGTGCCGCCGGATTTGCTCGTTTTGGCTCTGCCTGCGCGAAAGCAAGGCGCGCACCCGGGCAGTCGGGCTTTCCTTAGCCGCTGCCTCAGATGGCTCGGCCGATGGCTCGGTCTGCTGCGGGTTATGCGGCGGGCTATATGGGGCGCGAATATGCGTCAGCGCTTGCTGTGTGGGATCGCGAAAGGCTTTACCGGTCAGCCGTGACCAGATCCCGGCGCTCAGCACGTCATATTCCAATGCTTTGATAACCCGGTCGCTGTCGGAGCGGTCAAGCGGCTGGGCCGCACTTTCCAATTGCCGGTCAATCGCGGCCAGCGCCTCGACCATTTGTTCACGGGTCATTTCGCGGCGGTTGCGGCTGAGTTTTTCCGGCAGGCTGGCATAAGCGGTGATCCCGTAAATGCCTGATACGATCACCAGCATCATCAGCGCCCAGGCCAGGGTGTGGACGTTCCAGCCCAATTGAAAGCCGGTGTGAAGCGTGCCTATCACCGCCAAGGCAAGGCCAAGATAGACATGGGCGCTGGTCCATGCCTTAAGGCTCCACCCCCCGGGGTTTGCGCGGCGCTTGCGGATGCCCAGCAAGCTCAGCCAAACAATCAATCCAGCGCCAATCGTGCCGAGGGTATAGCCATACCAGCTGCCGCCATTATGGCGCGGCTGGGGATCAATCAGCAGATAGCTGACCATGCAAATCAAAGTGATCAACAAGGCAATTTTGAGCCAGCGAAAGCGGCGATGAGCCAGAAAGCTCTCGTGATCGGCGGCCCGGCGGTTCTCGTGAAATTCGAAATTGCGCTTTTTTCGGCGCTTTGCCGAGCTTGTGTTGGCCGAGCGGTCTGAGCGGGATGGGTTTTGCGATGCAGAGCTGGCCATTAATCCACCTCTTCGAGCCGCGAGACGGATAGAAACTTCTCTGGGCTGACCCGGATTGCTGCGCCCGTTGGACAGGCCCGGACACATGCAGGACCGCCATCAATGCCAGAGCACATATCGCATTTGATTGCCTTTTTCGGGGCCTGTTCGCCAGTTTTCTCAGCCTCTTTCTCAGCTGCTTTCTTGCGCCAGAAATAGGGCGCTTCGCCAGGGCCAGGGCCGCGCCCGAGCATGAGCCATGACAGCAAAGAGGGCTTCTTTGGCGGCTTGGCATCCATGCGGATCACCCCATAAGGGCAATTGCGCTGACAATTGCCGCAGCCAATACAGGTGTCGTCAATAAAGACCTCGCCATCCGGCCCGCGCTTGATCGCATTGGGCGGACAATCGGCCATGCAATGCGGATGTTCGCAATGCCGGCACGATGTCGGGACATGCAAATGGGCGTAAGTCTTGCCCGCCTCGCGGTCGAGCCGCGAGAGCCCTTCGTGACTGTCAGCGCAGGCTTTCTCGCAATTGTCACAGCCCACACACAGCTTTTCGTCGATCAGCAGCACATCGGTTGCCTCGCCAATGCCATTGTCGATCAGGAAACGTGCGGTTTGCGAATACATGTCCACCGCGCTGCCAAAGGTGTCCTTGCGGCTTTCGACAAAATCATTGATCTCGCGCCGGCTCGCCATATCGGCGCGCGCCCGGTCGAGCAGTTTGGGATTACGCTCTAGCAAGCTGTTAAACGCCTCGCCCGGAAACCGAACCACTTCTGATTTGATCGCGGCCTTGACCGATGCGGTCCGCCGCCCGCCGTCAATAACTGCCATTTCGCCAAAATACGCGCCTGCGGGCAAATAGGACATAAACACCGGATTTCCGCCGATTTCCTTTTCAACGATCATCGAGCCGCGCTGGATAATGAAGATGTCCTTATCTTCGCCATGCTCGGCAATGACCGTTTCCCCGGCCTTGACATCGACCAGCTCGGCGGCCTCGACCAAATCGGCGACATCGGCTTTGGTGAGGCCCGACCCGAAGATTTGCAGCAATTGCCGCTCAATCGTGATGCGGTTGACTGCGCGCGCAGCGCTGGGGACGGTCGCGATCAGTTTGAGCGCTGCGGTGCGCGACAATTCCATGCAAACAGTCGGCTCGCCCGCCCGAACGGTCGCTCCTCTCCGGCGCCCGGAGATAAGCCCAACCTCGCCAAAAATGGTGCCGCCTTCGATCGCGACGGTTTGGCTGCTGTCATGCGGGTCAGTTTCAACCAAGACTGATCCCTCGGCAATCGCAAACATCGAAGAACCGGGATCATTGCGCGTGAAAATCACATCATCGATTGCGTAGGCGTGGACCTGCGAGTCGAGCATCAATTCGCGCATTTGCAGCGGCGATAATTCTTGCAGGATGACGATCTCGCGGCGGAAGGTCTCGAGCCATTCATCAACCGAGCGCGTCCCGGGAAGGCGGGCAAATTTCTCAGCCAGAATGGGTTCGTCCGCGGGTTTCAAATCGGTGTTCCCACCGAGGAACTCGATCACGTCATAGCCCTGGTTCATGCAATGTTTGATCAGCGGATAACCAGCCAGCGCGCCGATTACATGAATACCGGGCTGGGTTGTTTCGAAACTCGGGGTCAGCTGCGGGAAGGCGGCACGGTCCTCGCTGGTAAATTTAATCCCCATCTCCTCGACAAAGCCGCGCGGGGGCTGAGATCCGGTGCGGGCGATAATCCTGTTGCAGGGGATCGTTTCTTGCCCATCGCGCGTGTCGAGCACCAATTCACTTTCGCGCACTTCGGCCGGAGAGGTCTCGCGGCGCACCGAAATGCGCCCATCAGCTTCGGCTTCTTCAAGCAATGTAACATTCGCAGCCTTGGCCCGGGCGAAGCTGTCGCGCCGGTTCAAGATGGTGACAATATTGCGCTGGGCCGGGTCAGCCGCCAGCCCAAGCGCGTTCTCAATGCCCGCATCGCCCGAGCCGATAACGGTGATATGCTCGTCAAAATACTCACCCGGATCATCCAATTGATACTGGATGTGAGGCAAATCAGCCCCGGCTACTCTCAGGACGTTGGGATTGCCCTGTGTGCCAATGGCCAGCACGACCGCCTCTGCCGTTAAAACCTCACCAGATTTGAGCTTCAGGGTGAAATTGCCGGCTGTGCCGCTGACCTCGGCGACTTCGGCGTTCAGTTTGACATTGACCTTCTGGCTTTCAATTTGATCGTCCCAAGTGCCGAGGATCGCCTCGCGCTTGCCTGCGTCAAAATCCAGATCAGAGCGCAGCACCAGATTGCTGGGCGTCGCCATGACATGCTTGCCCTTCTGGTATTTGAAGATGGTGTCGGAGAGGTGATCGGTCTTTTCCAGAAGGACATGCGCCATGCCCAGCTGAGCCGCACGTGCCGCCGCACTGAGGCCAGCAGGCCCCGATCCAACAATTGCTACGCGAAATGTGCCGGTCAAACTGCCCCTCCAGTTTGCGCGACCCCGATTATAATATTGGCTCAGGATTGAGCTCTTGTTTTAGGGCACCATAAGGCAATTTGCGGGATTATCCAGTTCCAATTGACGCGCCTATGGGAAACGCGCAGATATTGGCCAATTGCGCAAATACTGCGCCATCAGGATGATTGGCGCGGTCTCGCAAGGCAAAGCAGGGGTATTCATGGCACAAAGTGAACCAAAGACCAGCGAACTTAAGGCCAATGGATCACAAGATAATGGATCACAGGCTATGGTCAGCCGGTTTGGCTTGATCGCACTGGGCCTTGCGCTGGCATTGGCGGTTTCGGTGATTGCCCTGCGTTCCCTGCCAGACGAAGAACCAGCCCTTGTCCCTGGCGATGCAGCGGGGGCTCCGCTCTCGATTGGAGAGCTGGAACAGCAAGCACGCGATAATCCGCAGGATGTCGCCGCGCAGCAAGAGCTCGGCTTTGCCCGGTTTGAACGGCAAGAGTTTGCCGAGGCAGTCGCGGCTTATGAACGGGCAGTGGCACTCGATGACAGCAATGCGGTGATGTGGTCTTCGCTGGGCGAGGCGCGGGTTATGGCCTCCGAGCGCGATCCTTTGCCAAAGGCGGCGCTTGATGCGTTTGAAAAGGCGCTGGAACGCGATCCCGATGATCCGCGGGCGCGTTATTTCATGGCGGTGAAAAAGGATCTTTCCGGCGATCACGAGGGCGCGATAAGCGACTGGCTCGCTTTGCTGGAAGAGACCCCGCCCGGCGCGCCGTGGGAGGAGGATCTTTCGCGTACGATTGAGCAAGTTGGCACAATCAGAACCATTGATGTGAGCGCGCGGCTCGCCAATGCGCAAGGCGCGCGTCAGGCGGCCTTTGCCCAGCCTGACGCCGGGCCCGCCGCAGGCGCTAACGT
>CAZDHB010000033.1:0-4112 GCA_964505255.1 uncultured Porphyrobacter sp. | reverse complement strand
GCGCTTACCGCCGGAGCGGCAATTCCCGGCCCCAGTGACGAGGAAATTGCTGCTGCGCGAACAATGGCACCCAGCGATCAAAGAGCGATGGCCGAGGGCATGGTCGAGCGGCTGGAGACGCGCCTTGGCAGTGAGGCAAATGATGTAGACGGCTGGGTCATGCTGATGCGTAGCCGGATGGCTTTGGGCCAAGCAGACGCTGCGCGCCAAGCGCTTGCTGATGCCAAAACCGCCAATCCGGCTGAGGCAGAAAGACTGAATGCAGAGGCCGAGCTGCTCGGTGTGCGCTGATCCCGCGGCCCGCCTTGCTTTAGAGGTCAATCATCGGCCGCTGCACGAGGGGCTTCGTCCGAAGATTTGCGGCTCTTGATTGCGGGGTCTTTTGCCTGCTGCGGCGCGCCCACAGTAATGCGAATTTGCTGCAAGGATAGAATGGCGATCCAGAACCCAACCACTGACAATGCGCTTGCGCCCAGCACGGTAAAGGCGGCCCCTTTCAGTCCGTTCCAACCCATCGCCACATCGAGCAGGAGGAAGGACAAAAGCGTGGGACATGCGCGCACCACAAAGGCGGTGCCGGCCCGGCCAGCGCTAACCAGCAGCGATTCAAGGCTGGCCCCGACCAGTTCAATCGCGCCTGCAATTGCAAGAATAACCATGGCCCAATAGACCACCGTAAATTCACTCCCGGCAATAAATTCGAGGCCCCAGCGGCCAAACATCAGCGCGAACACCACCGCCAGAATTCCGCCGATCAGGGCGATATTGGCCATCCGGCGCGCAATCATATGCGCATCCTCGCGGGCATGAACCAGCTCGGGATAAATGGCCTTGGAGACGGTTTGCGCCAAGACCACCAGCGCTTGGCCCAATTGGCTGGCCACGCGCCAACCGCCAGCGAACGCCTCGCCCCCGATTGCCCCGACCAGCAAAAGCAGCACTTGTTTGCCCGCAATCGTCAGACTGCCGGTCATATTGGTTGACCAGACAAAGCGCCATGCGTCCCTATGTTTGCGCGGAATATGGGTGAGGCTGATCTTGGCCAGGTCGATGGTCTCGCGGCCCGCTGCGATGATCCATAGAGCAAGGGCAACGGCAAATTCGGCTGCGGCCCACGCTAAGACAAAGCCCAGCACATTGGGCATGTATAGTGCGGCGAGGATCGCGCCTGCAGCGCGAATGGCGGGCTGCACCGCTTCGGCAGCGGTTGCGCGGCCATATTCAAACCTCAGCCGCAGCAAGCCGGTTGGCGTCGTGCGGATCGAGAGCAAGGATATGATGCAAAAGCCCAGTGCCGCCGGTAATAGATCAGCGGGTAATGGTAACCAGAACTGCGCGCTCCACACCGCAATCGCGGCAAGGACCGCGCCGATCGCAACCGACATCAAATCGAGCGCGATGGCAAAACCGGTTGCCTCGGCCGGACCATCATCGCCTGCACCCCAGCGCACGACAAATTGCCATGTCTGGAAGTTGGCAAGACCGGTTACCGCCTGACCCAAAGCGATGATGATTGCGAAATGACCGAACTGCTCGATCCCCAAGGTGCGGGTTGCCAATGCCAGATAAACGAGGCTGAGCACCGCATTTACGCCGCGCCCACCAAGCAGCCAGCCCATATTGCGGATCAATCGCGTCATCATGGAATGGGTGCCTCGCGCCTAAGCCTCGGATCTCGGTCCGCGCCTTAAGTCATCGTCCTTGTGCGTTTGGCAAGCAATCTTTCGGTCACATCAAATGTGCGGAAATTGTCGACATCGATCGCAAATTCCCCGTTCGACATGACTATTGGCGACATTTTGAACCCGAAACGCTTGGATACCTGATCAAAGATCAATTCCTTAGTGCCGATCCCAAAATAGAACCGCAGCAGATTGAAAAATCCAAAGGCCTTGGCGATCCTACTCGGGAATTTCACAAATTGTCCGCCTTGGCGCATGATTTCGGCGGCGCGCAAAGCATCCTCGCTGCCGATCCAATACATATTGCAATTGGAATAGCCGCCATCGGTAAATTCATAGAACTTCTTCTGCCCTTCGGGATCGGCGGCTTGCACATCCTGTTTGCGAGCCAGCGCTGCGGCTGCCTCTGCCCCGTTTTCAAGGGTTTTGGTGATAAATTCGTCGTAACCCTCGGGGGTGACAAGGCAATTATCAGCCGTGGTAATGAGCACCGGAAATTCGGCTTCTGCGGTGCCGAAAAATACGCTGTCGACAATATTGAACGCACCGGGGCGAAATTCGAGGCGGCCTGATTTTTCGAGCTCTGCAATGAGCGGGATCGCGCGGATTTCCTCCGCCTCATGCGCGACAATACGGATCGCGCCGATATGGGCCGCTTTCGACACGGCAGCGACAACATGTTCGATCATCGGTTTGCCGCTGACCGGCGATACACATTTCTGGCTGACGCCAGCCCGCTCGGCCAAGGGATCGAGAATGCCGGAGCGTTTGCCAGCCATGATGAGGGCGGTGATTTTCTGCGTCATGGGCAAGCCTTTAAGAAAATTTCGGGCGCTTGGCAAAATTTGCCATAAGGTTTTGGACGGTTTGCGGCTGTTTTGAGCCGGATCGCCGACACGTCCTCACGCCGCGCCCTCACGCTGCTCCCCCTAAGGCTTGTTTTGCCTGCAAGGATCGGCCAACGCGGCAATTGCAATGCGGATAATCTTCTCTCGAAAAGGGTTTGACAGCGCGGCTGGCGGCGGCCCTTCACCCATTGTGGAAGGCGTTCCGATCAGCCTGCCGATCCCTGCAGGCGCGGCCTCGACAACCCGCTATGATGATCTGGGGCTGGGGGATTGGGTCAGCAGGGCCAGTCGCGGCAGACTGAGCGGTTCAGATTTCTGCCATCATGATCCGATGTTTGTGCGCGGCGAGCGTTGTTACTTTGGGCAATGCGGCGCAGCACAGACCCATTTGGTCAATCAGGGCGTGCGCCAAGGGGATGTATTCGTCTTTTTCGGCCTGTTTCGCGATGAACCAAGCGGCGCGCCTCATCACCGCATCTTCGGCTATCTGAAAGTGGAGCAGATTGTCGATCTTAGGCAAGGGGCACCGCGCTGGCTGATCGATTTGGCGCATCCTCATGCGCTGGCGATGCATCACGGCAATGATGCCATTTACTGGGGTGAGGGCAGCACCGCTCGCCATGCGCATCCGGCCTTGCGTTTGAGCGTGGCTGAAGGTCCGCCAAGCCTGTGGCACCGGCCAGCATGGCTCAAACGGGGCGGTCTATCCTATCACGACAAGACGGCACGCTGGGCCGAGCGGGGCCGGCTAAAGAGCGTGGCGCGGGGGCAGGAGTTTGTGGCCGATGTGGGCCGCCGCAAGGCCCCGCGCGAATGGCTCGAGGGGATCATTGAGCGGATACAATCACCGCTGTGACAGGCCGGTTTATTTCAGCATTTTGATAAGGCCCGAGAAATCGACCTCGCCATTGCCGGCGCCATTGAAATCCTCGTAAAGAGCCGCCGCGCGCGCGCCCATTGGTACCGGCGCATCCGAAGCCTCGGCCGCCTCCATCGCCAGCCGCAGATCTTTTAGCATCAATGCCGTTGCAAAACCGCCCTGATAGCCATTGTCGGACGGGCTTTGCGGCCCGACGCCGGGGACCGGGCAATAGCTGGTCATTGACCAGTTCTGACCTGAAGAAACGCTGGAGATATCGTAGAAGGTCTGCGGATCGAGGCCGAGTTTTTCAGCCATGGTAAAGGCCTCGCACGTTCCCGCCATATGGACCGCGAGCAGCATATTGTTGCAGATTTTGGCCGCCTGACCATTGCCTGCGTCGCCTGCGTGGATCACCGCCTTGCCCATGGCCTCAAGGATAGGCTTAGCGCGCTCGAAGGCTGAGGATGTGCCGCCGACCATAAAGGTCAGCGTGCCGCCAGCCGCCGCCGCAATCCCGCCCGAGACAGGCGCATCGACCATGTCATAGCCTGCCTCTGCAGCAGCAGTGATGGTTTCGCGCGCGGTCGCAACATCGATTGTGCTGCAATCGAGGAACACGGCGCCGGTCGGAGCTTTGCCGATCACGTCGCTGGTGTAGACCGATTTTACGATGGCACCATTGGGCAGCATGGAAACAACCGCCTCTGCATCGGCGCAGGC
>CAZDHB010000032.1:28037-30014 GCA_964505255.1 uncultured Porphyrobacter sp. | reverse complement strand
TCGTCCAGCATTTCGGCTGCTTCATCCAGCGCGCGCGCTTCGCCGACCGTAACGGCGCCGGGGCCGGGATCATTGTCCGATGCCCCGCAAGAGGCGATAGTGAGGCTCACGGCTGCAAGAGCAATAATGCGGTGCAAGCGGTGAGCCTCAATCTATCTTGGCTGTCTATGGACCGGCTCAGAATAAGCGCTGGCCCATAGCTCAAACCTGTATTTAGCCGCCGATCGCGTCGCGTGCAGCGCCTTCGGCTTTTTCCATGGCTGAATCCATGGCGTCACCCGCCATACCTTCGGCCTTGTCTTTGGCGGCATCCATCATGCTGCTGCCAGCATCGCTGCCTTCGTCGGCCATAGCGTCTGCTACGTCGCCAGCGGCAGCAGCAGCATCGTCACCAGCTTCTTCGATTGCTGCGGTGTCGTCAGCCATCGCTTCGCCTTCTGCAGCTGCAGCTTCGCCGCCTTCTTCAGCCATCGCGCCTTCTTCAGTAGCGACTTCTGCTTCTTCGCCTTCCATCGCTTCGTCTGCAGCGGTCTCAACGGTTTCTGCTTCAGCTTCAACCGAAGCGTCATCAGCTGAACCACAAGCGGCCAGAGCGAGTGCCGCAGTAGCGGCGAAAGATGTATTCAATGCGGTGCGCAGTTTCATAAATTTTCTCCCAGAGGAATGCGTCCCAAAAAAACCAGTGCAGGAGAATCCCCCTTCACTCGTGCCTGTAATAGTCTGACTAAACCCTAGTGGCCAAGCGCAAAATGAAACTTGCCGCTGATTTATCCTGCTGATCGGGGGCAAGTGGTGGTTTTTGCAGCAGTAATCGCGGCTTTCTGCGGCTCGATGTAAATCGGTTTTCGGCGCATTGAACCGCCATATTAGCGGGCGGCCTGCCACATATGTTATGACAAAGTTCATAGGGGCGGAGTAAAGCTGCGGGCATGACAGACCAAAAAACCGATCACAAAATCGCTCGGCAGCATGGCCGAGCCCTCGCGGGCGGGCTTTTGCTTGCCCTCGCTGCTGCCGGCCTTGCTGCATTTCCCGGACCTTCGGATAATGCCTTCGCTCAGAGTGCTGAAGGGGCGCAAAGCCAAGTGCCAAGCGGCTTTCTGGTGGCCGAAACGGGTCAGCGTTTTGACCGGCTTCAGGATGCGGTGAATGCCATCGGCGCGGGGCGCGGGACGATCATGATCGGCCCTGGCAATTACAATCAATGCGCGGTGCAGACCGCTGGCCGGATCGCATACCGCGGGGTCCAAGCCGGTTCTGCAATATTGCGCGGCGCCGCATGCGAGGGCAAAGCGGCTTTGGTTCTGCGCGGAGAAGGCGCATTTGTTGAGGGACTGGTGTTTGCCAATATTCGTGTGGCAGACAAGAACGGTTCGGGCATTCGCCTTGAGGCAGGCGATTTGACGGTCACGCAAAGCTGGTTTCGCGACAGTGAGCAAGGCATTCTCACCGGCGCCGGGTCCGGCATGAGCATCCGCGTGGACAAATCGACCTTTACCCGGCTGGGCACGTGCGAGGGCGCGGGCGGCTGCGCCCATTCGATTTACGTTGGCGATATTGCCGAGGCGGTCGTCACCGCCAGCCGCTTTGAAGAAGGGCGCGGGGGGCATTATCTGAAATCCCGCGCGGCGCGCAATGTGGCCAATGGCAACAGTTTTGATGACAGCGCAGGTGCAGGCACCAATTATATGATCGATTACCCGGCTGGCGGCGTGGGCGAGGTGCGCGGCAATTGGTTTGTGCAAGGCAAAGACAAAGAAAACTATTCAGCCTTTATCGCTGTCGCAGCAGAAGGCGCGCGGCACAGTTCTGATGGCTTCACCGTGGCCGGTAATGATGCGCGGCTGGTGCCGGGCCTCAGGCGCTCAACCGCCTTTGTCGCGGATTGGTCAGGCGACAATCTGGTGATCGAAGGCAATCAGCTGGGTACCGGGCTTAAACGGTTTGAGCGGCGCTAAAGGGACATTGGCGGGAGCT
>CAZDHB010000032.1:16249-27937 GCA_964505255.1 uncultured Porphyrobacter sp. | reverse complement strand
AGATCAGGGTTTTCATCCGAGGCATCGGCCACTTCAAAGGCCAATGCGACGCCGTAAATCCGCGCCAGCATTTCGGCGCGGGTAATGACCGCAAGACCTTCTTCATCGCTTAGGGCGGGAAAATATTGCGACAGCAATGTGTCGGCGGTTTCATTGCCAGCAGCAGAGGCAACCATCCAATAAGCCAGCGCTTCATTGAAATCGGCAGGTACACCCTCGCCATTGGCGTGCATTATGCCGATCCCTTGGAGGCCATGAGAATTTCCGCGCAAAGCGGCCGCTTGATAATAGCGCATCGCTGCGACGAAATCCTGCTCGGTGCCGCGTCCGCCCGCGTGCATCACAGCCAGGCTGACGAGAGCATCGGCATGCTTTTGCCCGGCGGCCTTGCGGAACAAGGTCAAAGCCTCTTGTAAAGTGCCCGTCGCTGTGCCTTCGTCGATCAGAACGCCCAAACGCCACTGAGCATAAGCGTCCCCCATATCGGCAGCTTTGCGGAACAATCGCACAGCTTGATCCGGATCGGCTGCTACATGGCGGCCTTGCTCGTAAAACCAGCCGAGGTATCCGGTCAGTTCCGCATGGCCCAAATCCGCGCCTGATTGCGCAAGCGCAAAGGCTTCGGCATCTTGTCCGGCGTTCAAAAATTGATCGACTTGCGCGGGCGAGGCTGTTTGAGCAGGGGCTGGGTCTTTGGCGCTCTCAGGGGCGCTCTCAGGGGCGCTCTCAGGGGCGCTTTCAAGCGGATCAGCCAGTGCAGCTGCGGGCGTGAAAGCGATCGCGCCAGCCGTGATAGCCAATGCGGCAAATGCTGAAAAATTCGCTTTATTCATGCCTGCGCCTCTTAAATTGTCCCGAAACGGGACGATTTGTCTCAAAACGGAACAGGCTGAGCGGGTGTGAGGCGGAAGATGGTTCCTGCCTCCTTACCCTTTTGCCTGCGGCCCCCTTTACGTGTGGGACAGCTCACTGCTGCGTTTTCGACAGGCTCAATGTGCCGCGCGCAAACGGGTCTGGCCACGGCATTAACCAAGCTTTGCACCGCCAAGTCCCATTCCGAAACGGGCGCAGCGTCAGTGTTTAAGCCAGGGCCTTAAGCGAGGGGTTTAAGTGAGGGACTTAAGCTAGGGGGCCAAGCTGAGGTTTGAGCGGGCCTGTCAAACTGGGGCTTCAAACTGGGGCTTCAAACTGGCGCTTCAAACGCCTTGGCGTAATGCACCTCGCCTGCGGGCGCGCGATGCGGTCTGCCTGAGCGGTCTGCAAATGCAAGTTGCTGGAAAAACTCGGGCGGTGCGCCGGCATATGTCAGACGAGGGTCATGCGAAAAACCAAAGCGCGGGTAATATTCTGTGCTGCCCAAGAGAACAACACCGCGCGCGCCGAGACGCTCTATCTGCGCCAGCCCCTCGCGGATCAAGGCGGATCCAATGCCCATGCGCTGCAAGCCGGGCTTTGCGCTGACCGGCCCCAGACCATACCAATCAGGGGTCCCGTCGGCGATTGTCACTGGCGAAAAGGCAATATGGCCGGCGATGGCTGCCTCGCCTTGCGCGCGGCTGCCCTGCGCCGATTGCAGCGCAACCAAGGACAGCGTCAGATCGCCATCTTGGCGCAGCGCATCGACAATATGCGGTTCGCTGCCATTGCTGAAAGGCATGGGCGCAAAAGCGGCTTTGGTCAGGCTATGGATCGCTTCTTCGTCACCGGCTTTTTCTGCGCGAATACTGAGCGATAAGGGCGCGCTCACGGCAGCAAATGCCCCGACCGGTCGCGCTTGGTGGCAAGATAGCGGGCGTTGTGCGGGTTATCGGGCAAGGCGTGTGCGACCCGTTCTGAAATGGTCAGCGCATCGCTCGCCAAAGCCTCAACCTTGGCCGGATTGTTGGTCATCAGGCGAATGCGGCTGATTTTGAGCAAGGCAAGCATTTGTGCAGCTGCCGCGAAATCGCGAGCCTCGTCGGGCAAGCCAAGGCGGGTGTTGGCATCGACCGTATCAAAGCCCTGGTCCTGCAATTGATAGGCGCGCAGCTTGTTAATGAGGCCGATCCCGCGCCCCTCCTGACGCATGTAAAGCAGCACGCCCCAGCCGCCCTCATCCTGCGCTTCCTTGGCCATCGCGGCTAGTGCCGCATCGAGCTGCGGGCCGCAGTCGCATTTGAGACTGCGCAAAACATCGCCGGTCAGACATTCGGAATGCAGACGCACCAGCGGGGTGTGTTCAGCGCTGCGCTCTCCGATTACCAGAGCCACATGTTCGCGGGTATCGGCCGGGCTGCGAAAGCCGATGATCTCAGCGCTGGTGCTGGCTGCGACCGGCAATTTTGCGCGGCTGGCGATCATTAGATGAGCCGGGTCGGCCAGCTCAGCTAAGTCTTGCAAATCAAGCTGGACCGGCGGTTCGGCTCCGCTGGGGGAGGCGAGGAAGGCCGGCAAAATGCCTGCCCTGCGGGCCAAATCAAGTGCGGCCTCGGCTTGTGCTTCCCACGCAATCGGGAGCGCTTTGAACGGCCCTTTCATGGGGCTGGCAAGATCAGCGCTAGGGTTGGCGGCCATCAAGGCATGGGCTGTATCAAATGGCTCTGCCGCGCGGATCAGCACTGGCTTGGCCGGGCTCGCGGCATCGCGCTGGTTGGCGAGCTTTAAAGTGGCCGCGCGGCTGGCTGAAATAAGCAATTGCGATGCTTCGATGTCGCTCTGATAAGCGGTTTCCACCGGTTGCAGAACCGGTCCGCCTTCAATCTGGATTGGCCAGCCATGACGCAAGGCGTCGACCGCTTGCGCCGCGCGCCGCCCGGGCGCGCTGGCCGCAGCATCGCTAGGTCTAGGCGAGCGCTCGTTCAGAAGGCAAATTCCGTCACCAAAGGCACGTGGTCGGAGGGTTTTTCCCAGCCCCGCGCATATTCATGCACGCTGTGACCCTTGGCTTTGGCAGCAAGAGCGGGCGTTGCCCACATATGATCGAGCCTGCGCCCGCGATCATTGGCTTGCCAATCCCGCGCCCGGTAACTCCACCAGCTGAAATAGCGCTCTGGATCAGCGATAAACTGGCGCCCAATATCGACCCAGTCATGAGCCGATTGGAACGCGGCCAAAGCGTCCACTTCAATGGGTGTGTGGCTGACAACTTTGAGCAATTGCTTGTGATTCCAGACATCGCTTTCAAGCGGGGCAATGTTGAAATCGCCAACAATCAGTGTGCCAGCGTTGTCTTTGCCGTCAATGTCGTTCGCCCAATCGGTCATCCGCTCTAAAAAATCGAGTTTCTGCCCGAATTTGGGGTTCTGCTCCCGGTCAGGGACATCACCGCCCGCAGGGACATAGACATTATCGATGCGCATGCCCGTCTCGGCCAATTCGACCCCGACATGGCGCGCCTCGCCATTGGCTTGCCAATCATGGCGGGAATATTCGCGTAAAGGCAGTTTGCTGACTGTTGCGACCCCGTGATAGCCTTTCTGGCCATGCACAGCGCAATGTTCATACCCCAGTGCGGCAAAGGCCTCGTAAGGAAACTGATGCTCCTGACATTTGATTTCCTGCAAGCACAGCACATCGGGCGCGCTTTCGGTTATAAAGCGTTCGACAATCGGCATGCGCAAGCGGACCGAGTTAATATTCCAAGTTGCAACACTGACCATAATGCGGCGGCTTTAGAGCGCCCGAGCGCAAAAATAAACCGCCAGCCATGGCCAAACCTGCCATTGATCTGTCACAGTGGAACGCAATAGACATGTCTCGACCTAAAATTTGCCCGCTTACAAAGAGGAACCATCTGTATGAGCCTTTCCCGCGCGCCCATTATCGCCTCGCTTAGTGCTGCTGCCATGCTCAGCGCTTGCTCTTATGATCAGGCTGGCCAGTCGGTCGCGAGCGCCTCGTCTGCGGCGCAGCCCTTAACGGCTGAGGCCCCTGCAAAGGCGAAAAATGTGATCCTCTTTATCGGCGACGGGATGGGGGTTTCGACAGTGACGGCAGCGCGTATTTATGCCGGGCAAAAGCGCGGGGGCACGGGCGAGGAATATGTCCTTCCGTTTGAACGGTTCGACAATGTCGCGCTGGTCAAGACCTACAACACCAATGCTCAGGTACCCGATAGTGCGGGCACCGCCACTGCCATGCATTCCGGCTCCAAAACCAATATTGGCGTGCTTGGCATTGCAGCTGATGCTGGGCGCGGTGATTGCGCCAAGGCGCTCGCTCATCCCTTGCCGCTGCTCGGGGAAGAAGCGCTCGAAAACGGACTAGGGCTTGGCATTGTCTCGACCGCGCGGATCACCCATGCAACGCCGGCCAGCGTTTATGCGCGCAGCGCCGATCGCAATTGGGAAGCAGACGCCGCGATCCCCGAGGAGCAGCAGGGGCTAGGCTGCCAAGACATTGCAACACAGCTTATTGCGAGCGATTTTGACGTGGCGCTTGGCGGGGGTTCAGCGGCCTTTTTTGGCAGCGAGCTTGGCGGCAGAAGAGCGCAGGCGGAAGCAAATCTGCCGGCGGAGTGGAGCGCGCGGACCGGCGGCACATTTGTCACCAGCGCAGCGCAATTGGCGGCGGCACCAACAGATAGGCCGGTTCTCGGCGTGTTCTCGCCGTCTCATATGACCTATATGACCGAAAGAGCGCCAGACAGTGACGAGCCTACTCTCACCGCCATGACTAAAGAGGCGATTGCGCGTCTGTCGGGCGATCCTGACGGGTATTATCTGATGGTTGAAAGCGGGCGGATCGATCACGGCCATCACGCCGGAAAAGCGGGTTATGCGCTCGAGGAAGCAGCCGAATTCGCCAATGCAATCGAGTATGCGATTGCCAATACGGACCCTGCTGAAACCCTTATTCTGGTGACCGCCGATCACAGCCATGTGTTCACGATCTCAGGCTATCCAAGGCGCGGGAATGACATTTTGGGCCTGGTGGTGCCGCCTGAGGGGGATATTTCCAATCCTGATGAGCCGGCCGCGGCCAAGGATGGCAAGCCTTACACAACGCTTGGATATTGGAACGGCCCGGGCGCGATTGAGCATGATCATGAGGAAGGCCGGCCAGAGCCGGAAACCGGCGTCAATGCGCGTCAGCAAGCGGCCATTCCGCTCGGCAGTGAAACCCATGCGGGCGAAGATGTCGCGCTTTACGGTCAAGGGCCCGGTGCCGAAGGCGTGCGCGGCGTGATCGAGCAGAATTTGATTTACGATATTATCCGCAAGGCTTTTGGCTGGGAGTGAGTTTAGGCTCCGATAGCGAGCTGTAGACCGCCTATTTTTCTGTTTTGAGAAAACCGCGAAGGCAATTAAAAAACCCCCGCTCCGGGGGCAATGGAGCGAGGGTTTTTCATTTTGCGTTCGTCACGCATTTGCAGATGCGACTACCGAAGGACCGGGCAACAGGGGGGAACCCGGCACCCTTTTTTCGATCTGCACTATCAAAAATAGAGGTCAATCGATTGACCGCTTATGAACAATTGGACGCGCTCCGCCGCAGTCCAAAAACGCTCTATCCGCGAGACGTTTAGCCAGGCCGACGAGATGAGCGGCGCGGGTCTTTAAAGCGAAAGACTCGGTCGTTTACCGCCATCCCATAGCGGTGATTGCTGAGCCGGACAGTGGTGCGATGATTCTGCGAATCGAGCGCCACCCAATGGCTTAGCTCAAGCCCGCCAGGGGCACCGCTGCGGGATTGGAAGATCAGATTGATAACGCCAAATTCCGGCCTTTTGGGGTCGCGCACCTCGATGCTGATGACGTTGGGATTGCCGGTGGGCTTCAATTCGCCATATTGGCGGACATCGCGCTCGGGATCGAGCAATGCACCCAAAGGCGAATTTTTGATCGGCCAGCGCTGAACCTGGTCCACTTCGTAATCGACCAGATAAAGCGATTTGCCATTGGAGACGACCAGCAATTGAGCGGCTTCTTCATAGGCAAACCGGATTTTTCCCGGACGCTTCAAGGTCAGTTTTCCGCCAATTGTGCGGCCCTGACGGTCGGTTTGCGTAAAGTCGGCCTGCATTGTGCTGATTGCGCGCAAAGCCTCAGCCGCCCGTGCGAGATCGTCGCTGGAGGTTTGCGCAGAAGCGGTTTGGCTGGTGATCGTCAGCGGCAGTGCGGCGCACAGCCCCAAGGCCATGGCGCCGAGGCCTGCGTAAACTGATTTTGACAATAGCGTTTTCATAAGCCCTGTCCTTATCGGCAGAGCGTTGAACTGTCACTGAATATTCGGTTCAGTGAGGCCATCAGCAAGGTTTGCTGCTATCGCTTGGCACTGGCTGGCTGGGCAGCAAGCAACCCGGCGTCAAAAAAGCCTATTTGATCTTGGCTTCTTTGAAATCGACGTGCTTGCGCACAACCGGGTCATATTTGCGCATCACCATTTTCTCGGTGATGTTGCGCGGGTTCTTCTTCGTCACATAGTAAAAGCCCGTATCGGCGGTCGAGACGAGCTTGATCTTGACGGTTGCGGGCTTCGCCATGGCGTAATCCTAATACTGGGGGCAGGGCGCTAAACCCTTTGGTAAACCCCTAAAACAAGAAAAGCGGCTTGCCCTGATCTTTCAAGGCACCGCCGAACAGACGCGCGCAATTGGGTGATTCTGGTGGAAAAGTCAAGCCTTCGCGCTACCAATCGGATCGGTTTGGCTTGCCGCGCGCAGCCTTGACCGCGCCGCGTACCTTTTTTGCTTTGAGCCGCTTGGCTTTGCCGACGCGGTTTACTTGCGATTTCTTGCGCTTGCGCGGGGGTGTCAAAGCCTCGTCAATCAGCGTGAGTAACCGGGCCCGCGCCGCCTCCCGGTTTTGCTCCTGCGTTCGGTATTCGCTCGAGGAAAGGACAATTTCGCCGCCCTTGGTAAGGCGGCTACCGGCCAGCTCTTGCAAGCGCCGGAATGCCTCGGGCGCAAGACCCAGCGCATAGATATCGAGCCGCAATTGAACCGCGGTTGCGACCTTGTTGACGTTCTGACCGCCGGGACCGGAGGCGGCGATGAACTTTTCCTCGGCCAATTCCAATGCGCGTTCGCCAATCTTGCCCATCAGCTTTTGTCCATCACGCGCTCAGATCTGCGCTTTGGTGCTGGATCGGTCATCGGCCACAGCGGGGCCATCTGAGGGCGGGATTTCGGCAAAGCCCAGAGCCAGAAAATCGGCGGGCATAGGAGCGTGCGCGGTAATATCGCTCTTGCCCTCGCGGACCATTTTAAAGGCCGAGGCATGCAGCATAGTGCGCGCCGCCTGGTCATCGCTGCGGCCATAAATCGGATCACCCAAAAGAGCGATGCCAAGGCCGCTTTGCGCATGCACACGGATTTGATGGGTGCGGCCGGTTTCCGGGTGAAATTCAATCAGCGCATGGCCGCTGTTTGTATCCTGCAATCGCCACCGCGTGGCTGACGCTTTCCCGCTGTCATCAGGGACCATCCGCCAACCCCGCTCGCGCGAGCTGATTTTGGCCAGCGCGAGTTCAATCCGCCCCTCGGTATCGCTCGGCACGCCGGCCAAAATGCCGAGATAGGTTTTGGTCACGGCCTGCATTTCGAACGCTTTGGCAAAGCGTTTAAGCGCCTTGGGATTGCGCGCCAAGAGCAGACATCCGGAGGTGTCCGTGTCGAGCCGGTGAACAGGGATGGGTTCGCGCTGAAACCCGAGCCGCAGATTGGCCAAGTGATCGAGCAGGCATTCCCCGCCGCGCCGGGGACGGTCGACCGGCATTCCGGCAGGTTTGTTGATGACGAGCGCTTCGCCATCCTCGTAAAGAATGTTGGGTGTGTTCATGATTGCGCCGTTTCTGATGGGAGGAGCCGGGCCGGCATAAGCCCGCGCACAGCATTGCCGATGAAAAAGCCATTGGCGAGATCGCTTTCGCGCAGTTTTCCCTCGCGCGCCTTTCCGCTGGCCAGCAAGGCGCTGCGCTCGATACCGGGCAATAGGCCAAGGCTTGCCTCAGGTGTAATCAGCATGCCGCGCTCGTCTTTCACGAAGATATTGGTGAAGCTGCCCTCGGTCAAAAGCCCGTCCGGCCTGAGGAAGAGGGCCTCTGCCGCTCCGGCCGCCAAGGCCATTTCTCGCGCTGCTTCGTAAAATCCGCGGTCGCTTGTCTTGTGCCGCAAACGCCAGTCACCCTCGTCAACCGGCAAGGGCACGAGGATACAGGTCACTGGCGGCGTTTCGCTATCACCCATTTCTCCGCCGCCCGCCGCTGGAGCCAGGCTGCTCGGGGGATGGCTTTCTAGCGGAGCGGTTTCCAGCGCGATGGCACCGGAGCGCGCCGCCCTTAGCCGCAGCCGAGAGGGCGCGGTTAAATCAAAGCACAAGGCGTGCAGTTGATTGCGCGTTTCATGCCGGTCAAATTGAAAGCCCAAGGCCGCGGCGCTTTCCTTCATGCGGGAGAGATGCGCCTCGAGCTGGTAAATCCCGACCTCGGGATCAAAGCGCATGGTCTCGATGAGGTCAAAGTGGGACGCGGGTTCATGTCCGGTGCCGTCAATCGCTGCCTCATCCGGCGTTTTGGCGCGTAAAAAATCGCTTTTGATAATCGCCTCGCGCCATTCAACATCGGCCTCGCTATCGGCGACAATTGCGCCGCCAACGCCCAGCACAGCCTTGCCTCTGCCATTTTCAATCTCAGTCAGACGCAGTGTTCGGATCGCGACATTGAAAGCGGCCTCGAAGTGGCCATGATCATCGGGCGGTGCTATCCTGCCGATGGCACCGCAATAAGGCCCGCGCGCATCGCGCTCGACCTCGTGAATCAATTCCATAGCGCGAATTTTGGGTGCGCCGGTGATCGATCCGCAAGGGAAAATCGCCCGCAGCATATCGGCCATGGTGATGCCTTGGCCAAGCTGAGCCTTCACGGTTGTGACCATTTGATGGACCGTGGGATAGCTCTCAATCGCAAAAGGCGCCTCAACCCGCACGCTGCCGGGCTCGGCAATCCGGCTGAGATCATTGCGCAAGAGATCGGCGATCATCAGATTTTCGGCTCGATCCTTGGCTGAATTTGCCAGTTCCTTCTTAAGCGCGGCATCATGCTGAGGATCAGACCCGCGCGGCCGCGTGCCTTTCATGGGCTTGGCTTTGATGTGGCCGTCTTTGATCGCAACAAACAGCTCGGGCGAGAAAGACAGGAGCCAATGCGAGCCGTCGAAAACGGCTCCGCCATAGCCGGCATTGGCAACCGGGCGCAGGGCTGCATAAAGCGCCAGCGGATCGCCCGAAAACCCGCCCGCCAAAGGAAATGTCAGATTGGCCTGATAGATATCGCCGGCCGCGATTGCCTGCTGCAGGCGGTTAAACGCCGCATCATAAGCGGTTTTCGAAATGGCCGGTTCGAGCGGACCGATGGACTGCGCGCCTAAGGCCGCTGCGCTTGTTCCTGTTTCAGCCGATCTTTGGTCACTCACTCTTTGAGCCAGCCACTCGGGCATGGATGACGCCGGTATGACCTCCGGCTCCCCGAACAGCCCGAGCCAGACCAGCGGTCCGGCGGCTCCGCTGCGCTCATCTGCAAGCGGCGCCAGCCGCTCTTCCAGCGCCAAGCCGGCCTCATACCCTAGATAGCCTGCCAGATGCGACGCCTCTCCGGATGCCTTGCCCGCGGTAAGGGCGGCCTCTGCCTCTGCGAGAACGCGGGACACATCCTCGTGCCGATGCGCTGCAAAGATCGCCCGCGGTGCTTCGTATAGGAGCGCATCGCTGCCGTGCCCGCCGCCCTCCGGCTTGCGCGCATCATCGAGCAGGACCATTGCATTGTGCTCACCCATCGTGAGGCTCTCTTTAGCCCATCGCGCTCGCCTGTCGAGCGCCTTAACCTCGTGTTTCTATTCTCGGGCGCACTTCGCGAAGGGTATCGCTTCAGGATCAGGTCATGCGCGTGACGGTATTGCGCGTGAAGCTTGGGGTACATTGCCAAGGCGCGCTTGACCCGCCCTATCCCAATACGCCACATCAAAAGCCGATTGAATCCGAGGGCGAAGCGCAAGAATTTTCAAGCGTCGCCCCATACAAGCAAGACTAGATGACAATGAATGAGGACGCGCAAATGGACGATATTTTCTTAGGGCTAGGCGGTGACGGCGAGAAACAGTATTTGCGCCTCGGGCAAGCCAATCGTCACGGCCTGATTGCAGGGGCAACCGGCACCGGTAAAACGGTCACCTTGCAAGGCTTGGCGGAGAGTTTTTCCGAGCGCGGCGTGCCGGTTTTCGTGGCCGATGTTAAGGGCGATTTGTCCGGCGTATCGATGCCCGGCAGCGCCAGTTTCAAACATGCCGACAAGCTGGAGGAGCGCGCCAAAGAGCTTGGCATGGATGACTATGGCTATAGCGATAATGCCGCCGTCTTCTGGGATCTTTACGGTGAAAAAGGTCATCCCATCCGCACAACGATTTCTGAAATGGGACCGCTCTTGCTGGCCCGGCTGCTGGATTTGAACGAGACTCAGACCGGCGTTCTTAACATTGTCTTCCGCTTTGCCGATGATGAGGGTCTGCTGCTGCTCGATTTGCAGGATTTGCAAAGCATGCTGGCTCATACAGCAGACAATGCCAAGGAATTGTCGAGCAAATATGGCAATGTCAGCAAGGCCAGCGTTGGCGCGATCCAGCGTCAATTGCTCTCGCTCGATAGCCAAGGGGTCAGCCAGTTTTTTGGCGAGCCTGCCCTCGAGATTGACGATTTTCTGAGCGTTGATGAGCAGGGGCGCGGGATCGTCAATATCCTTGCGGCGGATAAATTGATGCGCAGCCCCAAGCTTTATGCGACGTTCCTTTTGTGGCTCTTGGCCGAATTGTTCGAAACCCTGCCGGAGGTGGGCGATCCTGAAAAACCCAAGCTAGTGTTCTTCTTCGACGAGGCGCATTTGCTGTTTGATGATGCCCCCAAAGCGCTGGAAGATACGATCGAGCAAGTGGTTCGCTTGATCCGTTCGAAAGGGGTCGGGGTTTATTTCGTCACGCAAAATCCGATTGATATTCCTGAGGAGATCGCCGGGCAATTGGGCAACCGGGTGCAGCATGCGCTGCGCGCCTTTACCCCGCGTGACAAGCGCGCGATCAAGGCGGCGGCCGAGACATTCCGGATCAATGAAGAACTGGATGTCGAGCAGGCTATTACCGAACTCAAAGTGGGCGAGGCACTGGTTTCTACTTTGCAGGAAGACGGCGCGCCCTCAATCGTGCAGCGGACCTTGGTAAAACCGCCCCGGTCGCGGCTGGGGCCGGTGACCGCGAAGGAACGCGCGATCATCAATTCGGTCAGTCCGCATGACGGCAAGTATGACGAGGCCGTTGACCGGGAAAGCGCTGAGGAAGTGCTGGCCGCCAAAGTCAGTGACGCGGCCGAAACGGCCAAGGAAGTGGCCGAGAAGGGCGAAGAAGAAGTCCGTAAACGCCCGCGCAAAACCAAATCGATGTGGGAGAAAGCGATGAGCAGAGGCATGAAAGTCGCCGCCGGTTCCGCCGCCAGCATCGCGGCCGCCTCGGTGCTTGGTAAGACCAGCCGGGCCAATCCGATGCGCTCTGCTGCGACTTCGGCGGCGGGTTCGATTGCGACCGATCTGGCAGGCCCTGTCGCGGGCCGGTTTGTGCGCAATCTGATCGGCGGGTTAATGCGTTAAGGCGCGGCTGGGCGCGGGTCAGCCAATCGGCAAGCGCAGTTCTGCTCTGAGGCCAATGATCTGAGCGGGCGCTTTGCCTAAATC
>CAZDHB010000032.1:11887-16149 GCA_964505255.1 uncultured Porphyrobacter sp. | reverse complement strand
ACTTGGGGCCAGATCACTTGAAGCAAAATCACTGGCGGTCAAATTGGAGAGAACCAGCTTGCCATCATGCTTTTCGGCAACGGCGCGGGCAATCGTTAGCCCCAATCCCGCGCCTCCGGTGGCGCGGTTGCGGCTGGCCTCGCCGCGCACAAATGGCTCCAGCATATTGGCCATTTCTGCCTCGGGGATGCCGGGCCCTTGGTCGTCAATGCGCAGCACCGCATGGTTCCCGTCAAGCAGCACTGAAACGCGCGCCGTCTCGCCGTAACGCAGTGCATTGCTGATCAGATTGCGCAATCCGCGCTTGATCCAGGTAAGATGGAGAGGGGCGGTGATCCGCTTGGGCTCTGACACCGGATCGGCTTGCTCGGACATTTCGGCAAAGGCAACCGGACTGCCCATATCCTCAAATTCCTCGACTACGGAGCGGGCCAGCGCTTTGAGTTCGGCGTTTTCCGGCTCGCTGCCGCTGCGGCCAATGCGCGCCAGATCAAGAATTTCATCCAGCGTTTTCGAGATATCGGCGATGGTCTCGCTCATCTTGGTGCGCTGAGCGTCGTCCTTGACCGATTCCACGCGCACTCTGAGTGCGGCGAGCGGCGTTTTCAGGTCATGGCCAATCGCACCCAGCATGACATCTTTTTCGTCCAGCATGGCCGAAATGCGCGTTTCCATACGGTTATGCGCGCGGGTCAATGCGGCAATATCACTGGGGCCGCGCGGCACTAGCGGAGCGGACGCCTCAGCGTCCTCGGCAAAGCTTGTGGTGCGCGCGGTGAGGTCGGACAAGGGACCAGTGATGCGCCTCAGCACGAAATACAAAACCGCCATCAGCACGGCAAACAGCAAGAGCGACTGCCCAATCAGGATCGCACGATTGGCACCATTGGTACCGCGCACGGGAACGCGGGCCGTTTCCCACGGACCATCTGCCGTGCGGCGCATGGCCGCGACAAGAATTTGGGCCGGGAATTCATTCAGCCGCTCGCGCAGCAAGGGCCGATCGGCCAATTCTGCCAGAACGGTTGGATCCCGTTTGAGCGGGCGCTGCGTTATGGCAACCTCATGCGGCGCGATCCCTTGGTCAATCAGCAATTCCTGCAACGCTGCCTCGCGCCCGGGGAAGCGCTTTTCGTCTTGCAAAATCGGAAATTCGGCGGTCCTTTGATAGCGCAATCGCCGCAGCAATGGGCGCGGCGGGCGTCTTGGCGCATTCCCGAGCGCCAAATCATCATTGCCCAATTCAGCGCCGCCAATGCGGGGGCGGCCTCTGCGATTGGGCGGGGCGCGCCGCTCTCTTGGGCCGCCGATCAAGGCGACGCCGGCCGCATTGATAAGGGCCGCCTCCTGACGCTGCTCGGCTGCGCGGTAAAGCAGCGCGCCAGCGACGAATTGAGTCACAAACAAGGCTATCGCGACCGCCAATAGGGTCTGCCAAAGAAGGCTGCGCGGCCAAAGGCGAAGGAAGCTCGGCATAAAACTAGCCATCCTTTGCTGCGCCAGTGGCGGCCGTCCGGGTCACCTCGGCGCCGAACCGGTAACCCCCGCCGCGCACGGTTTGAATGAAATGCGGATTGCGGCTGTCGGTTTCGATTTTGCGGCGCAAACGGCTCACTTGATTATCAACCGCGCGATCAAATAAATGCGCCTCGCGCCCTTGAACCTTATCGAGCAATTGATCGCGGTCGAGCACTTGTTTGGGCCGCTCGCAAAAGGCCCTGAGCAATCTGAACTCGGCGGTGGAGATAGCAATCACAGCGCCTTGCGGATCGGTCAGGCGGCGTTTCAAAGGATCAAGCCGCCAACCTTCGAAGACAAAGGCTGCATCCTGTTCTTCAGCCAAAGCCTCGGCACGGCTTGGCGGTTTGTCTGCCTTGGCCATACGGCGCAAGACGGAGCGGATCCGGGCGACCAGTTCGCGCGGCTCGAACGGTTTTGTCACATAGTCATCTGCGCCAATCTCAAGGCCAACAATTCGGTCTGTCGATTCGCTACGGGCGGTGAGCAAAATGACCGGTAAATCGCGCGCCTCGACCAGATGACGGCACAAGGAGAGACCATCTTCGCCCGGCATCATAATATCGAGCAAGACCAATTGCGGTTCTGCCTCGCCGAGGATGCTGCGCGCCTCGGCGGCGCTCTCTGCTTCGACAACGGCAAACCCCTGACCGGTCAAATACTCGGCCAGGGGCTCTCTGAGGGTGGCCTCATCATCAACCAGCAGGATCGTTGTGTTTTCGGTCTGTGCCATGGTTGATTTGGGGTCCGGTTGGTTATTGATCCGGCGGCTTCGCGATTTTCATCAGGCGGTTAGGGGATCGATTGCCCGGATGATGGGGTACCGCGAAAGCCTGCCAGATTTTTCACCTTGGCGAAAGCGGCTTATTGACCGCGATTGCCTCGGCCCCCGCGCCGTTCACCGCGCTGCGCGCGCCTCTCTGCTTTGGCGGCCTCGCGCTCTTCAGCGGTGATTTGACCATCGCCATTGGTGTCTACCTTGGCAAAGCGGGCGGCCATGGCGGCGTCAAATTCAGCCCGCGAAACCTGTCCATCGCTATTGGTGTCAGCGCGCTCCATCATGCGCTCGCCGCCGCGCTTGCCGCGCCGCTTGTCACCGCCGCGTTTGCCGCGCTTCTCGCGGGCCATGTCTTTGCCGGCTTCCATTTCAGCCTCGCTCAGGCCGCCGCTGCCATCGGTGTCGAGCTTGGCAAAACGCTGCTCCATCCGCTCAGCCCGGCGCGCTTGGCGCTCTTCACTGCGCGCCTCTCTGGCGGCTTGCATTTCAGCCAGCGAAATCTCGCCATCGCCATTGGCATCTGTTTCGGCAAAACGTGCGGCCTTGCGAGCAGCACGGTCAGCTTCGCTGATCACACCGTCGCCATTGGCATCCATCTTGGCAAAGCGGGCATCGACATGGGCTGTGTGCTCTGCGCTGGTGACGATGCCGTCGCCATCTGCATCAGCCGATTTTTTCGAGCCGTGATGATTGGCCAGCGCAGCAGCAGATCCGGTCAGGACCAGCGCGGCTGCTGAAAGAATAAGGGTTTTCTTGGTGGTGAGCGTCGTTTTCATAATCTTTCTCCAAACTAATTGTCCGGAGTTGCAACAGGAAGCAAAGCCGAATTTTTGGGGGGACCGGCCTGCTCACTTGCGTTCAGGATGTGGGAGGAAAGTCCCGACCTGCTGCAACTCTCAGAACCCTTTCTAGAAGCCTATTGTCGCAGGTTTATGCCGGAAAATATCCAAATTGTAACAATTTGTATCAGGCTGAATGAGCGCGCCTGGCTTTGGCCAGCGAGTAGCTTGCCCGGGACTAGGCCGGTGTGAGGAGGTTTTTGCGCGGCGCCAGCCTTTATCTTCGGTTCTTATCTTCGGTTCTCATCTGGGGCGCATTTGCGTCCCTTCACCGGCCGTTATGAAGATTGCGCTCGCATGCTCTGCCACATCGGCGATATGCCAGACACCGGGCGGATTGATGGCATATTCACCAGCCGTAAGCGTGACTTGGCTTTGCCGGCCATCGCTCGTTTCCTGCGTTAGGACCATGCTGCCCTCGGTACAGATCACCACTTCTGAACCATGGGGGTGCATTTCCCAGCTATCCCAGTCTTCGGAAAAACTATGCATGCTGACCAATCGGCCCTCTTTACCGTCACTGGCATTGCGCATTGCGTAGTCCGCATACCATTCCATCCCATCAAACGGAGGCTGCGGGATCGATGCAGCACCAAGGCCCAGATGGATCGGGTTTGTCTGCAGCAGATGTTTATCGCTCATTGTGACTTTCTCCCTTTTGCCCGATCGATCCAGCCGTCTTAAGTGACTTTATCCATCAGATATGCGTTGAGTTTATTGCCATCAGGGTCGCGGAAATATCCGGCGTAAAACACAACACCGTTCTCATCAGGCTCGCCCCGAGGGCCGGGCGCGCCTTCGTCTGTGCCGCCATTGGCGAGGGCCAGATCATACAGCCTTTGAACCTGCTCGCGGCTGCTGGCCTCGATCGCGACCATAACGCCATTGCCCACGCTGGCCGCCTCGCCGTCAAACGGTTTGGTTGCCGCAATTCCAGCGCCGCCGCCCACATCACCCCATGCGATGAAGCTGTCGAAATCCATCATCCGGCCGGTGCCCATCTCGCCCGCAATGGCATCATAAAACTTGGCCGCACGCGGCAGATCATTGGTCCCTAATGTGACGTATCCCAGCATTGTCATTCTCCCTCATTGCGAATCGGCATAGTGAGAACATTACAAGAACAT
>CAZDHB010000032.1:0-11787 GCA_964505255.1 uncultured Porphyrobacter sp. | reverse complement strand
GCATTGTCATTCTCCCTCATTGCGAATCGGCATAGTGAGAACATTACAAGAACATTTTCGCCTTCACAAGCTATCGAAGGGTGCCAGAGAAGGGTGCCGGAGAAGGTGCCAGATCAGGGCCCAAGCGGCGCGGCTCGCCTAAAGCGGGGCGCATTGATCCTTCAGCCATGCGAGATCATCCCCTTCCATTTGCGGGGAAAGAATGTCCCAGACTTTCGCGTGATAGCTATCCCACCAGCCTATTTCCTGCGCGCTCAACAGGGTTTTATCAACCAGCCGCCGGTCAAGCGGCACAAAGGTCAGCGTTTCAAAGCCGAGCCATTCGCCCTCGGCAGACTCAATCTGGACCGGCACTGTCAGCACCAGATTTTCGATTCGGATCCCGAAGGCGCCGGGTTTGTAATAGCCCGGCTCGTTCGACAAGATCATGCCCGCGGCCAAGGGGGTCGAGGTGCCTGCAAAAGCGCCGCCCGGTTTGGAAATGCGCTGAGGCCCTTCGTGAACCGAAAGATAAGCGCCAACGCCGTGGCCCGTGCCGTGATTGAAATCGACGCCTGCCTGCCACAAATGCATGCGCGCAAAGCTGTCCAATTGCCCGCCATTGGTGCCAAGCGGAAAACGCGCGCAGGCGAGCTCGATATGTCCCTTAAGAACCCGCGTATTGCGATCAATCATCTCTGCGCTTGGGCTGGCACTGCCATCGGCGCTGTCGATCCACACGGTGCGGGTGATGTCGGTGGTGCCATCAAAATATTGTCCGCCCGAATCGACCAGATAAATGCTGGCCGGAGGGACCTCGATATTGCTGTCTTCATCGACCTTGTAATGCGGCAAGGCGGCATGCGGCCCGGCGGCGCTGATCGTGTCGAAGCTGGTGTCTTGGAGATCCGCGCTTAACCCGCGAAATTCGCGCAATTTGGCGGCGGCTTGCAATTCATCGACGCCGCCCTTCGGCGCCTCAATGCTAAGCCAGCGCAGGAAACGGACAACCGCCACTCCGTCGCGCGCTTGCGCATCGCGGTGACCTTGTTGTTCGGCCGGGTTCTTGACCGCTTTGGCCAGAACGGTCGGGTCGTTGGTGCGGATGGTTTTTGCACCCGCAGCGTCCAGCGCATGGAAAATGCCCGCCACTGCATGCGCCGGATCGGCGGCGACCTGCTTGCCAGAAAGGCTGCTGAGCGCGGCGGGAAATTCGGCCATGTCGCGCACGTGCACGGCATTGCCCAAATGCTGGATAAGCTCGCCAGTGCATTTCTCGGGCGCGATAAACAGATCCGCCGTTCCGTCCGAATGCGCGATCACATAAGACAAGGCAACCGGCGTATTGGCCACATCAGCCCCCCGGATATTGAGCAGCCATGCGACCGAATCAAGCGCGCTCACAATGCTGGCATCGTGGCCACTGGCTTGCATCCATTCGGCGAGATCTGCGCGTTTCTCGGCGCTGGATTTGCCCGCAAACACCTCTTCATGAGGCACCGCCACGGCGGATGAGGGCGCGGGCCGATCAGCCCAGATTGCATCAATTGGATTGCGCGCCACAGGCACCAGCTCGGCCCCCTTGGCGGCCAAGGCCTTGCTCAGCCCCTCGGCCCAGCCAATCGCGTGGAGCCATGCGTCATAGCCGATCCGCTGCCCCTTGCTGGCCCGCGCGGCGAGCCATTTGGCAGGCGAGGTTTCCGGCACGCTTTCATAGCTGAACAAATTGCCATCGACTTGCTGGCGCACTTGCACGGTATAGCGCCCGTCAGTGAAAATTGCCGCGCCATTGTCTGGGCCGCTTTCGGTCATCACCGCGGCGCTGCCAGCACTGCCGCCGAAGCCGGTCAGCCATTCCAGCCTTTGGGCATAATCGCCGACATATTCGCTCATAAATTCATCGGAGATGGGGATTACAAAGCCGTCCAGATCTTGCGATTTCAGCTCTCGCCTGAGCGCATCGAGACGTCCTTCGTGCGTGTGCATCAGCATGGGATGGCATATCCTTTTCGTATGGGCTTGCCGCAGGCGGCCGGGCGGCATAGTAATCACGTCAGCATACCCCAGCTGCGGTGTTTTTGCCAGCGGCCGGTTCTTTCATTTGGCCCCTTTTTGCGCTTCGTCGTCATCGATGGATGGCTGTCTTGCTCGAATAGGAAGATGGGGCCCCAAGGATAGCGAGTTGCCGACTATGATGAGCATCCCTCTGAAATGTCTTGCCGCGGCCGCATGTCTGCCGCTGGCCTTTCCCTTACAAGCTCAGGAACCCCAAGTGCCTCAACCTGCCGAAAACCCGTCCGATGCCGTGCCAACTGCCGCGCCCATAGCGCAGCAACGAGCGCATAGCGCGGCCCATCATGGAATCACCATTTCCGATCCTTACTATTGGCTTGAGGATCAGTCCTATCCCAAGGTCGATGATGAGGATGTGCTCGATTATGTGAAGGCGGAAAACGCCTGGTTTGAGGCGCAGATGGGGCCGCATCAAGCGCTGACGGACACATTGTTTGAAGAGATGAAGGCGCGGATCAAAGAGGATGACAGCACCGTCCCGCAGCGCCGCGGAGACTATCTTTACTGGTCGGAGTTTGAAGAAGGGGCCGAATATCGCAAATATTACCGCAAGCCTTTGGCGGGTGATGACGCGCAGGCGGAATTGATCCTTGACGAAAATGTGCTGGCCGAAGGGCATGACTATTTCCGTCTCGGGGCCTTCTCGATCAGCAATAATGGCCAGATGCTGGCCTATTCGGCTGACACCAGCGGAGCCGAACGATACGAGGTTCGGATCAAGGATTTGGCCACTGGCGCGCTCTTGCCGGACATCATTAGCGGGGTGCGAACTGGCCTGACTTGGGTCATGGAAGACAAGGGGCTGGTTTATGGGCTGGCTGACGAGAATTGGCGCACCCGCGAGGCCAGCCTCCATGTGCTGGGCACGCCGGTATCGGAAGATGTCGAGCTTTACCGCGAGACAGAGGACGAGGGGTTCAGCGTTGGCCACGGCATTTCAGCGCAAGATGATTGGCTGATCATTGCGACCGGCGACAATGAAACCAGCGAAGTGCGGATCGTTCCGGCAAATGATCCAACCGCAACCCCGATCCTGATCAAGCCGCGCGTCAAGGGCACCGAATACAGCGCCGATGTGCGCGATGGCCGCTTGTGGATTTACACCAATGACACGCATGTCAATTTCCGCCTGGCGACCGCCGCAATCGAAACGCCTGACCAATGGGAGACGGTGATCCCCGGATCGGATGCGTTTTACCTCACCGGGTTTGAGCTGTTTAAGGATTTCTACGTCACCGAAGGGCGTTTGGAAGGGCTCGATCAGGTGCAATTGCGCGATTACGATGACCCCGAGCGCGTTACCCCGATTGCCTTCCCCGAGGCGAGCTATGATGCGGGGCTGTCGAACAATCCCGAATATGACCAGACCAAGCTGCGGCTGGCTTATGAAAGCATGGTCACACCCGATAGCGTCTATGATTATGACGTGGCCTCAGGAACGCTGGAATTGCTCAAGCGGCAGGAGATACCCAGCGGCTATGATGCAGATCAATATGTGACCGAAAGGGTTACGATTGCCGCGCGTGATGGCACGCGCGTGCCGGTCAGTATTGTCAGACGCAAGGATCGGGAGCCGGGCGGACCGCTGCATCTTTATGCTTACGGGTCCTATGGCTATGCCGTGCCGCCGGGCTTTTCGACCACGCGCCTCAGCCTGGTTGATCGGGGCTATGCCTTTGCCATTGCTCATATTCGCGGCGGCGATGATTTGGGCCGGCAATGGTATCTGCAAGGCAAGCTCAATGAACGCTGGAACACGTTCACCGATTTTAGCGATGCGGCCAAGGGGCTCATCGAACAGGGCTTCACGAAAAAGGGCCTGATCAGCGCCAGCGGCGGCTCGGCCGGCGGAGAGGTGATGGGCGTGGTGCTCAACACCGATCCTGATTTGTGGGGCGCAGTGGTGGCCCATGTCCCGTTCGTGGATGTGCTGACAACCATGCTGAACGAGGATTTGCCGCTGACGCCGGGTGAATGGCCCGAATGGGGCAATCCGATCACTGATAAACGCGCTTTTGCTTATATCCTGTCCTACTCACCCTATGATCAGGTGAGCGCGCAGGATTATCCGCCCTTGCTGGTCACCGCCGGGCTAAATGATCCGCGCGTGACGTATTGGGAACCGGCCAAATGGGTGGCCAAGCTGCGGGCCTATAAAACCGATAACAACGCGCTGCTGCTTAAGACCAATATGGGCGCCGGGCATGGCGGAAAATCGGGCCGTTTCGCAAGCATTTACGAAGTGGCCGAGGAGTATGCTTTTATCCTGACGCAAATGGATGCAGGCACTGCGCCGCCTAAGCAGTGACGTCATGGTAAGGCCTAGCTGGGGGCGCCGATGACTAGTCAGGACGAAACACAAAAGCGTGTCCTTGGCCGGTCGGCGGGCGGCGCGCCCGTTTTCACGCAGATTTTTACCGCCAAAGCGGACGACATCGATGTCATGGGTCATGTGAATAATGCGGTCTGGGTCGGCTGGGTTCAGGAGCTTGCGACCGCCCATTGGGAGGCGGCGGCAGATCCCGCGCATGCAGAGCGTTTCATCTGGCTCGTTATTCGTCACGAGATTGATTACCGCGGCAATATTACCGAGGGGGAAAGCGTGACCGGATCAAGCTGGATCGAAGGTCCGCCAAAGGGTGCAAAATCGGTCCGGCGCGCGGAATTTACCGATAGTAAAGGCAAGGTGGCGGTGTCTGCTGCGACCACTTGGGCCATGCTGGAGCGCGCGACTGGACGCCTCGCACGCGTTAGGCCAGAAGTGCTTGCGCCTTTTGCTGCGCCAGCTGAGGAATGATTGGAGAGAGGTCATCGCCCGAACAACTTTATTTGAACCGCTGATCCTGCCTAATGGATCAACCTTGCCCAACCGCATTTGCAAAGCGGCGATGGAGGAAAATCTCGCTGTTCAGCCGGGCCAATATCCCGGAGAAAAGCTGTTTGCGCTGTATGATGCTTGGGCCAATGGCGGGGCTGGCTTGCTTTTGTCAGGCAATGTCATGGTTGACCCTTCGGCTTTAACAGGGCCGGGCGGGGTGGTTTTGCAAAAAGACACTGATCTCACCCCGTTCAAACGCTGGGCTGAAATCGGCAAAGCGGGCGGAGGCCAGTTCTGGCTGCAGATTAGTCATCCCGGCCGCCAACTCTATAAGAATATGGGCGAGACGGCCGTTTCCCCCTCGGATGTGGCGCTCGATCTGGGCAAGTTCTCGTCGCTTTTTGCGCCGGTTCGCGCGCTTGAGACAAATGAGATTGAGCGCATCATCACCCGCTTTGCTGATACCGCTTTGGCAGCAGAAGAGGCCGGATTTGACGGCGTGCAAATCCACGGTGCCCATGGCTATTTGGTGAGCCAGTTCCTCTCGCCGCTGACCAATCGTCGGGGGGATGAATGGGGCGGTAGCCTTGAGAACCGGGCGCGCTTCCTGCTGGCGATTGTGAAGGGCATCCGGCAATCGGTAGGGCGCAGTTTTGGCGTGGGTATCAAGCTTAACTCGGCCGATTTTCAGCGCGGCGGTTTCGCTTTTGAAGACGCCCGCCAAGTCACGCAGTGGCTCAGCGGCAAGGGGATCGACTTCATTGAATTGTCGGGCGGCAGTTATGAGAGCCCGGCGATGCAAGGCGCGGGGGATGATGCAAGCGGAGGCAGCGCCTCATCCACATTACAGCGCGAGGCTTATTTTATCGATTTCGCGCGCCAAATTGCCGAGGTCGCCGAAATGCCGATCATGGTAACAGGCGGAATTACGCGGCTGGAGACGGCTGAGGCGGCCTTGGCGCTTGATGCCAAGGGTTTCGGTGTCGCTTTGCTGGGGATCGCGCGGGCAATGGCGGCTGATCCGGCTTTGCCCAAATCATGGGAGAGCAAGCAGAATACAGATGTAGCTTTGCCTTCCCCGGGTTGGTCCAATCAGACCTTGTCGGCTCTGGCGACAATGGCGCTCACTAAGGCTCAGCTTGAGCGGATGGCCAAGGGCCTTGCACCGGGCGATGGCGGCTTAGCGGCAGGCGCGATGCTGGCGGATCAATGGCGCGCGGCGCGGCGTGCGTCGCGTTACCGCAAATGGCGGGCCAATGGCTAATCCGGGTCTGACTGCAGGGCGCGCCCGGCAAGCCTATCCAAGCACCTCAGAAAGCGGCGTATAGTCATAGCCAAGTTCATCAGCGACAGCCTTATAAGTCACTTTGCCGCTATGAACATTGAGCCCCTCGGCCAGATGAGGATCACGCCCTAATGCCTCTTTCCAGCCATATCGCGCAATCCGCAGCGCGTGAGGCAAGGTCACATTGTTGAGCGCATATGTGCTGGTTCGGGCCACCGCGCCGGGCATGTTGGCGACGCAGTAATGCACCACATTATCAACTGTGAAAATCGGTTCGGCATGGGTGGTGGGCCGCGAGGTTTCAAAACAGCCGCCCTGATCGATCGCGACATCGACCAGAACCGACCCCGGTTTCATGGCGCTCAGCATATCGCGGGTGATGAGCTTGGGCGCAGCGGCACCCGGGATCAGCACCGCGCCGATGATCAGATCGGCTTCCGCGATCACTTCTTCCAGATTGGCCTGATTGGAAAAACGCGTGTTGGCACGCGCCTCGAAATGGGTGCCGACCCGTTCCAGGACCTCGGGATCGCGGTCCATAATGGTGACGTCCGCGCCCAGACCAACGGCCATTTGCGCCGCGTTAAAACCAACCACACCGCCGCCGATCACGGTCACCTTGCCCGGCATGACGCCCGGTACACCGCCAAGCAGAACGCCGCGTCCGCCATGCGCCTTTTCCAGTGCAGTTGCCCCTGCCTGAACGCTCATCCGGCCAGCCACTTGGCTCATCGGTTTGAGCAAGGGCAAAGTGCCGCCCGCACCGCTCACCATTTCATAGGCAATGGCGGTCACGCCTGACTGAACAAGGTCGGCTGTCTGCTCGGGATCGGGGGCGAGATGGAGATAAGTGTACAGCACTTGACCCTCGCGCAGCATCGCGCGTTCGGCTGGCTGCGGTTCTTTGACTTTGACCACCATTTCGCATTTTTCAAAGATCGTGCGTGCATCTGCGGCAATGCTTGCCCCGGCTGCTTCATATTGGGTGTCTTCTGCGCCAATGCCCAGCCCGGCACCGCTTTCAATCCAGACCTCATGGTTTTGCAAAACCAGTTCCCGCGCGCTTTCCGGGGTCAGACCGACGCGGTATTCGTGGTTTTTGATTTCCTTGGGGCAGCCAACGATCATGGGGGGTCTCCTTAGGGGAACGGCTGGCTAAAGTCGTTACAACTGAAACCAAATGCCCGCAAGTCCTGTGCAACGAGAATGGAGGAGAAAGCGCGGCGGATTGCGCCGTATCTTCGATCCAGTCAGCTTTGCTGCTTAAAGAACCCCGATCGACCAGCGGGCAGTGACGCTTCCCGCGCTCTCGCCCGGCCGCGTTGAGGCGACGACGGCAATGCCTTGTTCCTCAAATAGCGGCAGAACCGCCGCCAATGCCGAAGCGCTTCCCGAAAGAGCAACCGGAATGTCGGTTCGGCTGGCCGCCCATAGAATGAGGTCGAGCGCCTGCACGCCCGCTGCGTCCGGTTTGAGGATTGTGACCGCGGCGCTGTCAGAACCACCTTCTATGCTCTCTTGCGCGTTATTCTCATCTACCGTCAGGCCGAGCGTAATATCGGGCAAATCCAGAATCGGCGGGCGCAATTGGATCGACCAGCCGGGTGTTTGCGCCGCAGCGCGGGCTTCCAAAGCGCGGTAACCCGCAAGCGTTAGTCCCTCGAGCGGCTGGGCCGTTACCAAAGCGCGGCGATTATCGCGGTCAATCGTAACCGAGCTGGCTGATGTGCCGGCAATCAGCGCCAGCCGCTGTGCAAGCGAGGTAATCTGCGCCTCGGCATCTTCTGCCTGCTGCTGCGCTCTGGCGCGCGCCAGAGCGGCCTGTTCGGAGGCAGCAGGATCAGTGTCGCCCTGAATTTGCGTGACCGAGACCAGCACTTGCTCGTCAAGCGCACTGGACAGGCGGCGGCCAATCTCTTCATTGGCATCGGCGCGAAATTCGGGCGTGAAGACGGTGGCATTAACCTGCACCGGTTCCGCGCTCCAATCGACGACCGGCTGTTCAATAAAGGCGCGCGGGTCAAAACTCTCCTCGATAACGGTGTTGACGATCCGCTGGCCATTGGCCTCGCGCGCGATTTGCAAAAGCGAAATGCCGAGCGGGATGGCCAGCAGAGTGAACGTCAGCCCGATGCCCAAATTCTCGGTCATGGTGTGTTTGGAACTTCTGACATAGCGGAAACCGTAAAGGCGCGCCATCAATGTCGCGGTCAGGGCAATGGTCAAAAGGTTCGTCACATAAAGCAGCAGCGCCCCGCCAAAGACAGTCATGTTAAAGGTTGCCAGACCGTAGCCCACCACCGCCAACGGCGGCATCAAAGCGGTCGCAATGGCGACGCCGACAATCGTTCCCTCGCGCCCGCGGATCATCGCGTAACTGCCTGCGAGCGAGGAGAACAAAGCCACCAGCAAATCGAACAGATTGGGCCGGGTCCGCGCAGCGATCTCGCTGGTCATGGTTTGCAAAGGCGATAGCCAGACAATCGCGGCGCAAAAAAGGATCGCCACCAGCGTCCCGATAAAAATCGCGCGGGCGCATAGCCGGAGCCATTTGAACTTGCCCTCAGCCAGCGCGAAACCGGCGCCAATGATCGGGCCCATTAATGGGGAGAGCAGCATCGCCCCGATCACCACCGCTGGCGAGGATAAAAGCAGGCCGAGGACCGCGATACCGGCCGACATACAAATCATGAAAAGATAACGCGGGGTGGTGCTGCTTTCTTCGGCAATCCGGCGCAGCACTTTGGCGTGGCTGATATCGGCAGAGACTTCGCTCGACCACCAATCGCGCAAATTGAGCCAGATTTGCGACAAGGGATCGCTGTGCTTTGGGGACGCCCTATTTGATTGGGTTTCAGACGCGGTCTGCGAACTTACTGCTGCATCGCCAGTCGCCGCGGCGCGCTGATTGGCAGAGGCATCTTTGGAAGTCGTCATGGCTCAGCTTTAAATCGGATTGCCATCGCGGTCGCGGAAAATCTCGCGCCGTCCAACATGGTCAGCAGGCCCCACTAACCCCTCGCTTTCCATTTTCTCGATCCATTTGGCCGCTGTGTTATAGCCAACGCCCATTTGCCGCTGAAGCCAGCTGCCTGAGGCTTTCTGGTTTTCAAAAACGATCTGACAAGCCTGACGGTATTTGCGCTCTTCCGGATTGTCGCTGGCGGTCAAATCATCTTCAAAGTCAAAGCCGCCGCCTTCCGGTTCTTCGGTAACCGCATCGACATAGTCGGGCTTGCCTTGGGCGCGCCAATGGTCAGCCACGTGCTCGACTTCTTCATCGCTCACAAACGGGCCGTGAACGCGCACAGTTGCGCCGGTATTGGGCTTGTACAGCATATCGCCTTTGCCGAGCAGCTGTTCGGCGCCTTGTTCACCCAAAATCGTGCGGCTGTCGATCCGGCTGGTCACTTTAAAGCTGATCCGGGTGGGCAGGTTCGCTTTGATAACGCCGGTGATGACATCCACGCTGGGGCGCTGGGTTGCCATGATCAGATGAATGCCCGCGGCGCGCGATTTCTGGCTCAGACGCTGGATCAATACCTCGATTTCCTTGCCGATTACGACCATCAGATCGGCCAATTCGTCAACGATCAGGACAATCTGCGGCAGAACTTCGTAATCGAGTTGTTCTTCCTCATACAGCTCCTCGCCCGTCTCCGGATCAAATCCGGTCTGCACCCGGCGGCCAAGCGGCTTGCCCTTGGCAATCGCGCTGCGGACCTTTTCGTTGAACGAATTGATATTGCGCGAATTGACGCTCGACATCATGCGGTAGCGCTTTTCCATTTCCTCAACCGCCCATTTGAGCGCGCGGACCGATTTATGCGGCTCGGTCACAACCGGCGAGAGGAGATGCGGAATATCGTCATAGCTCTTAAGCTCGAGCACTTTGGGGTCGATCAGGATGAGCCGGCATTCCTCAGGCGTGAAGCGGTAGAGAATGCTGAGCAGGATTGCGTTGAGGCCAACCGACTTGCCCGAACCGGTGGTGCCCGCGACCAGCAAATGCGGCATGGCGGCAAGGTCTGCGACAATCGGTTCGCCTGCGATATCCTTGCCCAGAATGATCGGCAGATTGCCTTTGTGATCGACAAAATCAGCGCTCGATGCAAGCTCGCGGTAACTGACCATCTGGCGCTGCGCATTGGGCAATTCGATACCCATCACTGTGCGGCCCGGAATGGGGGAAACACGGGCGGAAATCGCGCTCATATTGCGGGCGATGTCTTCGGCCAGACCGATGACCCGGCTGGCTTTGATCCCGGGTGCCGGTTCAAGCTCGTACATGGTCACAACGGGCCCTGCGCGAACGGCCGTAATCTCGCCCTTCACATTGAAATCATCGAGCACGTTCTCAAGCAGGCGCGCATTGCGTTCGAGTGCCAGCTTGTCGAGTTTGGGCGCATCATCGGTCGGCAACTCAGCCAGCAATTCAAGGCTCGGCAAATCAAAGGTCGCGAACATATCGCGCTGCTTGGCCTTGCTTGGCTTGGCTTTGCGAGGAGCGGCGGTGGGATCGGTGATCTCGGGCGCGCGGCGCTGCGCATTGGGCTCAGCGATGGTCGCTGCAGCCTTGGCGGCGCGTTCCTGCGATTTGCCCGGCTGGGGCAATTCGATCAATTCATCCTCTGCCGCGCTATCGCTGCTCAGCCTGCGCGCAAAAATGCCTTTCCGCATGAAAGCAGGCAGGGTTAGAAACTGGATCCAATCGATTGTGAATACCCGGGTAATCAAGGCGAGAGAGCCGCCAAAACTAAGCAGGGCGAGGCCAGCGATGACCCAGCCGCCGAGGCCTTCGGGGAAGAGGCCAGCAATCGCTTGGACGATGCCAGCACCCAATAATCCGAGCAATCCGCCAAAGCCTGCTGGAAGGCCGCCTCGGCTTTCCTCAAACACCAGCGCCAGCACCGTTGCGAGCAGGATCATGGCCAGTGTGAGCAGGCCCAGAGGCCGCCACCAAGCGCCATGTTCGGTGCCATCCTTGCCCGCATCAGCCAGCGCATCATCAACTTCGACATCGCGCCACAATTTGCGGGCGGCAATGTAAATGAGCGGCAGCAACAAGACAGCGGGCAGACCAAGCCAGTAAAACACCCGCTCGGAAGCCCAGGCACCGCTTGCGCCCATCCAATTGCTGACTTCGCTGGTGGCCGCAGCGGTCGAGGGGCTTGGATCGGTTTGCGTATAGCTGACCATGGAAAGCAGCAAAAAGCCCAGCAGCAGCGCCAGCATGGCCGCCCCTGCCATTTGCGCAGCCCGGCGCAAAGAGCGGCGGAAAGCGGCTTTCCAATCGGTCAAAGTGGCAGCGCGTGTGGCCATTTGCGGGGACCCTTTCTCCTCGTTGATCCCTCTATGAATCGCCAGCCAACCGCCCGTCAAGTCAAAGGAGGCATCAAGGCCAGTCCGTCAATCGCGCCCCACCGCGGCCAATTGAGCATTTTCGCCGTTTGCTCAGTCATCCCGCCCAGTGCAATGACCGGCATATGGGCCGCTGCGGCGAGCGCTTTGAAACCTCGGATCCCAAGCGTTTTGCCCCCTTCGTGCGAGCGGGTTGCAAACACGGGCGAGAGGAACACAGCATCTGCGCGCGCCTGATTGGCAAGGCGCACCTCAGCCAGATCATGCGCGG
>CAZDHB010000031.1:0-30045 GCA_964505255.1 uncultured Porphyrobacter sp. | reverse complement strand
TGCGAAGGCTCCAGCGGTGTTACGGCGGAGGTGCATGCGCCTGCTGCAATGGACGCGAACAGCGAGAAAACCAGGCGTTTCATTTCCATGCCCCGAATGCGTGCCATGCAGGTGCGCGGCCATGGTCCTCTGTCTCGCCATCGGTTGCGGTGGTGGGAAAGACGCTTTGGTCGACTTCGGCCTTTACATGCGTTTCAAACAGCGCGTCGGGCGTAAAACCGGCCTCCACCATGACCTGATTGAGGTCAATTGCATGCATGGAAGACCAAAACGGTTCATTGTTGTTGAACGCATCCCAGTCGCGAATGAATTGTTCGTAAAGCGGCATCTCATCGGTGTAGGCCGGCTGTTCAAGATGGAACATAACGCCGCCTTTGGCCAGAGTGCGGTATCCTTCTTTGATAATCGCAGGAAGCGCTGTGCCGCTGGTTTCATGCAAGAACATAGTCGTTTGCACCCAATCGAAATAACCGTCCTCAAAGCGCGATAGATCCTCGGCATTGTGCTGAAGGAAGGTAATATTCTCCGCTCCCAGCGCTTTCGCCCGGGCGTGGCCATAGCGCAGCACCGGTGCAGCGGTATCAATCGCGATGATTTCGGTATCAGGAAAGGCGAGGGCAAGCGGCACAATATTGTGGCCGATTGTACAGCCAATATCGAGGATGCGGCGCGGTTTCCAGCCGGGCTTTTCCTGCTTTATCCATTTGACAAGCGCCTGCCCCCCGCCATCAGACAGCGCGCCGATTGTGCCTGCGGTCGTGGCAAAAATCCCGCAGTCATAATTCGCGCCGGCTGAGACATCCTCGGGGTATTCCTCCCCGTGATAGCTGCCCGGCATGCAATGGATGTCAACCGCCGCTTGATAACGCGGGATGTCAACCTTGTCGTCGAGCACCAGCCGGTTGCTGCCCTCGTTCAGCGCGCGCGTTTTTTCGATCAAACCATCGATCTGGCGCAGCACCATCATCCGGCCATGCTGCTGGCGGTATTCCATCGAATTACGCTTCAGACCTGACCAAAACTGGTGCCATGGATTGCGGTTCATTGCTTTGCGAATTTCAAACCGGTCCGCCGGCTCGCGGCCATGCTCTTTGACGAAGGAGGGGAGGACCTGCGTATCGTAAGCCAGCTTGTTTCCCGGGCCCAATTCGCTCGCCATATAGCGGTTGAAATTGGCGAGGAAGTTGAACCGCGCAGCGTCGTCATGGCCGGGTTTGGGGAAAACCTCGTGCTGGGCCACAGCATTATACGGGGGTGCGATATCTTCGCGTTTCATGTCGCGGCTCCTTCAGATAGGCCTTCTGCAGATTGGGGTTCCGCAGGCCTTTCACCATCGCTGGAAGATGTGCTTTCCCAATTGGGGTATCGCCCTAGGACCAGCAAGATCAAACCGCCCACCGCGAACAATCCCATCGCCCAGCCAAGGATCAGGTCATAATTGCCGGTCACATCGCGCGTGTATCCATAAAGCGGTGCGGAGACCGAGGAAAACACGCCGAAAGGCATGTAAAGCAATCCGTAGATCTTGCCGTAGGCTTTCATCCCGAAATAGCGGCTGGCGAGATAAGCGATCATGTCGCTTTCTGCGCCTGCGGCAAATCCCAGCAAATAGCCGGAGACAAAAATCAGGCTTTCGGATGTGCTGCTGCCCATCAAAAGATAGCATGCCGCCACGGGCAAAAGCAAAACCGGAACCGCCACTGCCGGCGCCCAAAACCGGTCGAACAGCAGCCCGACGATAATCCGGCCTGAGAAGATTCCGGCGGCGACAACGCTCATCACTGTCGCTGCACCACCGGGGGTGAAACCGTGAAATTGGACGATCTGAACCATGTTCAAATGCGCCCCGCCATAAGCGAGGGCAATCAGCATGATCGAGATGAACAGCACCCAAAAGCGGTAATTGCGCAAGGTTTGCGCAAGAGTGAGGCCAGCAAGCTCGCCGGTCTGAGCGCTTGCCTGCGCTGGCCGTTCCTCAGGGCTTGGGTCGCGGAACATAAAAAAGGCAATCGGCAGCCCAACAAACATGGGCAAGGCCGCCAAGACCAGAAAGACACTGCGCCAATCGCTGGTCGTTTCCATAACCGCATTGGCAATCTGCGGTACGACCAGTCCGGCAAGACTGGTGCCGAGCAGCAAAATACCCAGCGCAAGGCCGCGGTGCCGGTTGAACCACAGATTGATCGTGCGGCTCCAGGTAACCGGCGTCGAGCCAATCCCAAGCACCCCGATCAAGGCCCACACACCGTAAAAGGCCGCGAGGTTATCTGGCACAAAATACATCAGGCCAAAGGCAAGGCTGAATGTGAAGAGCGCGCCCATGGCGACCGGCCGCGTCCCAACCTTATCGGCCAATGCCCCTGCAACCGGCGCCAATAAGGCCCCGACTACGCCGTAAATCGTGATCCCCATCAGGATCTCAAAGAAAGACCATCCCATTGCGACATGGATCGGGCCCAATACGATCGGCAAGGCATTGAACGGCAAAGGCGAAGCGCCCGTTGCCACGCCAATCATCCCTGCAAAAAGGCTCTTGCCGCCTTTCTTAAACTCCGCATTTGGCGCCGCGTTCTGGCTCATGGCGCAGGCACTTCGATTGCGGCATCACCCATGGTCTCTTTTTTCAGAATATTGATGAGCGCGGCGCGGCGCGCGGGATCTTGCTCATTACCGCTCGATACGATCATGGTGGTGCCCGGCGCGAAGGCATCCGGGTCCGCGATAAGTTCATCCATCAGCTCGTCCGTCCAGACTTTGCCCTCCTTGCCATGGGCGGCAAAACCTTCTGTGTAAGCAAAACCGGGCACAGTGCCGACTTCGCGGCCGAAAATGCCATAGAGGTTCGGCCCAGCGAGGTGTTTTCCGCCCTTTTCAACCGTGTGACAGAAGGTACACCATTTGTAATTCTCGGCCCGCACATCGCGTTCAAGCGCGGTTTCCGGTGTGACCTCGACGGTGATGATCGGGTCGTCATGCGAGGTAACGCCTTCGGGGGCTTCCACCATCTCACCGGTCTGTATCGGGCTGACACGGAACATGCCGTAAGGGCCATAAATCCCAAGCAGGCTGAGCGCGAAAGCAGCGGTCAGTGCAATTGGGCCGGCGCCAGACAAGCTGCTGGTGAGCGTTTGTCCAGAGCCGGGCGTGCGCTTGAGCAGTTTTGCAAGGCCCCAGATGCCGCCGCAAATCGCGAGGAAAATGGCCGCGGCAACCGGCCCTTTCTCATAGCCGTCAAAAGTGACCGAAACAAAGACGGTGAACACGCCATTGAGCAATACGAACAGTCCATAGCTGAGCGGAAAAGAGCGGAATAAGCCTTGCCCATAGCGGAACAGAAAGAAGACCGACGTGAGCAAGGTAACAAGCGTAAGCACCAGCACCGCAAAGCCCAGCGCTGCGTGAAAATACCCGTTGAACATCCAGATCGCGCGATCTTCTGCGACCAAGGCAGGAATATCCAAAAACCCGAGGAAATAGATCGCATAGCCGCTTCCCCACCCGCTCAGCAGGCCGAAAGTCCACGCGATCGAGAGCAGACCTGCGGTTACGAAAGCCAGCGCAAAAGCCCAGCGGTTGGCCCATTGAGGCAAATACACATTGGTTGGCAGATGGCGGCTTTTCCAAAGGCGGATAAGCACCCATATGCTGGCAATTGTAACCAACAATCCGATCGAATAATGCCATCCGCGGTAAACTTCGCGCATCGCATTCGCCTTGTCCTCACGCGGCATCAGCATATTGGTTATGTTGAGCGCGAAATACGACAAAGCCCAGACATAACCCATCCAATGGGTCTCGATTGCTTGGTGCGACTGCGTGTCTGCACCGTCTGCAAATTTGCTTTCATCTTGCATTTGCTTGACCCTTGCCCCCGCTGAAATTTGTCCGGGAAATTTGTCCGGACGGAAATTCGGCCCGACTGAAAAATTCGGCCCGACTGAAACTCGGCCCCGAGGCTATCAATCTCTACTCGTCAGTTGCGCCTCTGTCGAAAAATGACCGACCAGCGATCAAAAGTGCTTATTCGGGATGCTCTGTTTTGCCGGTAAACTAGCCAAGATTGACCGCTGTTCGAAAGCGCAAGCTCAGCCGGTCAGATTTTGAAAGTGCAGGAGGTTTCTTTGCCGCAATCGGTTTCTGGTCAAACCCATCATGATATGTTGGTCGTCGGCGATCATGACGACATCGCACGCCAAGAATTTGCAATGAGCCTGAAACGGTTCACACAAAACAGCCTGCTCCCCGGTCTTGAGCCTGTTTTTGGCGGACGCGCTTCGCGCAAATTTGAAAAACAGCATGGCACGGCCCCTGCGGACCGCCACCAAATTCGCGAAGCCATGGTGCCCGATCCCTATTTTCAAACCTATGCCATGACCAATCGCACGGCGCAGGAGATGATCTGGGCGTCGGTACAGGCCCCGCTTGAGCGTGATTTGGATAAACTCAATGACGCTGCGGAAAAGCTCTCGGCGAGCAATGCGGCGCCCCGGGAAACGTCACAGGATTTCGCTGTGCCGCGTTACGTTAGCGCGATTGATATTCATTGTATGCCCGGGGGGTATTCGGCCGAGGTCAGCGCCGAGGATGTGGCTGCAGGTGCGCTCTATGATCGCGGCGTCTATCTCTATTCGATGGGAATGATGGGGCCGGACAATGACGGGATGGGCCGGTCGGTCTGCCATTTTATCAAGAACCGGCTCGACGGTTTTGATCCCAAGCAGATCCTCGACATGGGCTGCACCGTTGGACATTCTACGCTGCCGTTTAAGGAAATCTTCCCTGATGCAGAGGTCACGGGCATTGATGTCGGCGGGCCCTGCCTGCGCTATGCTCATGCACGCGCGGCCGCCAAGGGACTGGACGTCGGCTTTATGCAGCGCGATGCGTCCAAGACCGGGTTTGAAGATGAAAGTTTCGACCTCATCGTCAGCCACATTCTGCTTCACGAGACCAGCGGCAAGGCGATGCCGCAAGTGTTTGACGAATGTTATCGGCTGCTCAAACCGGGTGGCTATATGATCCATGCCGATCTGCCGCCCTTCCACAAGATGGGGCCGTTCATGCAGTTCATCCTGGATAATGAAACCTATTACAACAACGAGCCGTTTTGGGGCGCCATGCGCGAGCTGGATCAGGAACAAATGGCGTATGATGCAGGCTTTGCCAAGGACACCGTTCGATTTGATACAGCACCCATGGCGCTTCCCGATGGTTCCTTTCCCGAACCGAGTGAGCAAGAATTTGCGGCCGGTGAATTTGCGCCCGGCGGAGGCTGGGAAGTTCTGATTGCGAGGAAGGATTGAGCATGGACCACCAGGCACCCGAACCGCGCCTGCCGCAATTTTCCAAGGGCAAGCGGCCAGAATTTTACCGCGAGGAAGGCATGGATGAAGCCATGTCCATGATCCTGACGCTGGCCAGCGAATTTTGTGCCATGCGCGACCGTTTGGACACGATTGAGCGAGTGGCCGAGAGCAAGGGCATTATACTATCGGCAGAGGTTGAGGGTTATGTCCCTGATGCCGAATGCCAAGCGGCACGCGATCAGCGCCGCGATGATTTCCTCAAGGCACTTTACCGCGTTCCTTTAAAACGCGCCGAAGAACAAGCGCTGGGGCAAAGTCAGGATAGCTATTTCTCCGCCCTTGACGAGATTGCCGAGGGGTAAGCGGGGCACGGCTGAGTGTCATTGAACGTTAGAATTTTCGAGTTGGGCGCGTTTTATTCGCTAGTCGAGCAGATAGGTTCAAACCCCAAGTCGCATTGCGCCTTTGCCGCCAACATGACGCGCATGAATAAGCCTGTAAAACCTGTGAATCTGGCCGAACGCATTAGCGGGAAGACGACCGAAAGGTTGGTTGATTGCATTTTTGCAGCAGAACATGCCGAACTCTCTCCTGCCGCGCTTGAGGCGGCCAAAACCTTTCTGGCCGACAGTCTGGTGACAGGGGTTGGCGGGGTCTCCAACCCGGCGAGCCGCAAAGTGCTGGCTGCGGCGCGCAAATGGGATGCGGGGACAAAGGGCAATTGCCATGTTTTGGGCCGGCCCAATACGGTACTGACACCGCATTCAGCGGCGGTGGTCAACGGTTTTCAAATCCACTGTCTTGAATGGGATGCATTGCACGAACCCTCTGTGGTGATCGCAATGTGCACCCCTGTTGCGGCCATTTTAAGCGAGGGGCAGGCGAAAAACGCCAAGCTGAGCGAGTGCCTTCACGCCTTGGTCATCGCGGTCGAAGTGGCGGTGATGTTTGGCGCTGCTGCCAAGGATCATCCACGTTTTTTCCGGCCATCTGCGGCCGGCGTCATGGGGGCCGCGGTCGCGATCGGATTGCTGCGCGGTTTTGACCGGGAGGCCATGACACGCTTGCTGGGCCTCGCTTACAGCCAAGTTTCAGGAACGATGCAGGCCCATTGGGAGGGCTCAGAAGCGCTGCCTGTGCAAATCGGCATTGCCGCGCGCGCCGCATTGACGGCCGCGGATCTGGCAGAGGCCGGGCTGGGCGGTCCCAAAGACATTATCGATGGCAAATTCGGCTATTTCACACTGGTTGAAAATGGCGGTGATTTTGACGCCGCATTGCTGACCTTCGCAAAGCCTTGGAAAATCACTGAGGTTGCCCACAAACCGTTCCCCGCAGGCAGGGCCACGCAGGCAACGCTGACGGCGATTATGGATATTCGCGCCGAAGTCGATTTTGCGATGGAAGACGTTGCATCAATTGCAGCACATGTTCCATCACTCATCCTGCTGTTGGTCGGACGGCCTTATCGCGCTGATATGGAAGGCGCCTATGCCCGGCTTTGCCTTGAATGCGTTGCGCCGATGCTCATCCGTCATGGCGAAATCAATCCAACGCGCTTTACGAAGCGTCATTTTGCAGAATCCCGGGCCATTGCCGATGCGCAAAAGGTTGAGGTTGTTTTGGACGATAATCCCGACCCCAATGCACTCGGCCCGCAAACCATCATCATCACGCTGACAGATGGCCGGGTTTTTGAAAAAGTGGTCGACGCGCCGTTCGGCTCGCCCGGCCGTCCGCTGGTGCGGGATGATGAAATTGCCAAGGCGAAATTGGCTTTCGAGGCGGCGCGATTTGCCAGCGAGCCAAAATCCATTTTCGAAGCGATCGATACCAGCGGGCATGAAACCTTGCTCGCCGACATCGTGAGGCTCGTGACTCAGCCAGAGGATGCCGAACCATGCCTTTAACGCGCGAAGAATTGCTGGCAGCCGGGATTGATAATTTCTTCTTGCAGCTCAACGCCCGCGATCTTGATGGTGTGATGAAGGGTATCGCGGATGAATGCGAAATGCGCATTCCCTCGAGCAATTTCACTTACACAGGCAAGCAGGCTCTGCGTGATCATCTCGAGGATTTCATCAGCAGCTTTGTCACAATCAATTTCCGCGATTTTATTGCGGTCGCCGATGTGACCGAGCAGCGGCTAGCGGTGCGCTTTAACATCTCCTTGATCGAAGAAGATGGCACTGAAACCCATATGTCGAATTGCAACTTTTTCGAAGTGAATGACGACGGCATTTTGACCGATATTCTGATCTTCGCCTCAGCCCCGTTGAGCAAGGGCTTTGAGGTGGGATCGAGCACCTGACCGAGACAATTACGAACGAAGGAATATGAGATGACACAAATGTCTCCAATTCGCCAAGACATGCCGCTCCTCGCCAAAGCCGAAGGGGTTTGGGAAGGGGTCTACCGCTATTATGATACGGAGACCGGCGAGAAAATTGACGAGCACAAATCGCGGCTGATTTGCCGTTTGCCAGACAATGCCGATCCGGCGGATTATCACCAGACCAATCACTATTACTGGGCTGATGGAAAGTATGAAACTCGCGATTTTCCGGCCAATTACCGCGACGGCCGGATCTGGTGGGATAACGAGCACATCAAGGGGTGGTGCGGGCCCATGTCACCCGATGACAATGATCTCAGCATGTGTCTCTATTGGGAGCGCAAGGGCGAGCCGGGCGTCTATCTTTATGAGTTCATTCAAGTTGACGAAAGCAACAAGTTCAAGTCGCGCACATGGCAGTGGTTTCGGGATGGCAAGTGCTTCATGCGAACACTGATTGATGAGGAGTTTGTGACGTCTGATTGGCAAAATTGGGACAATTTCGATCCGCCAAAATCCTGATTTTATTGAGGTTGGGGGCAAACTATTCGCTTGCCGAACAAATTGAAACTGGTGCGACAGACTTGGGTAAGCGCGCTGTTAGCCTAGGTTTAGTCGCAATGGGTGCAAACCTAACTCAAGTATGATCCGATGTCTAAACAAGCCATGTGAAATGGAGAGTGCTCATGAAGCCGAAGATTAAAGCACTCGCGCCCACAAGCCGCCGATGCGGGGACAGCCTTCAGCAGGCATCGAAACTGCAATGGAATATTGGCACCGCCTCGGTGTCACGCTTTCCTATGATCATTGATCGAGCGACGACTGATCAGGGCGACTAACCAAGCGGGTCTTTCCCGTAATCTGGAGACGATAATGAACCGTAGAGAATTTGTATCCGCTGGAGCTGCAGGAACCGCAGCTATGATGCTAACATCTGGCTGCGCTAACGCTCAGGCCGCGCCAGCCAAAGCGGCCGCTGCTGCGGGAACAGATCGTCTGGTTGACAAGGGCCTCAAGGGCGATTTTCTCGATTTGACCACACCGCGCGGCAACCGGGATGCGCTTGCGCGGATTATGGGCAACGTCGATATGACCTCGACCAAAGTGGGTTGGTATTCAGGGATCGTCCAAGGGGTGCGCCCTAATGAACCAGTGCGCGATCTGATGGGTTTCACCGGCTTTTCCTGCACCAAGCTTTTGCCTTCGCTTGAGGGCAAGGATCCCGGTTATCGCAAAGTCCTGCGGGAAGTTGGCTATTACACCGATCTGAAAACAGGTGAGGTGATGGACACTTGGTATAACCCCTATCTCGAGGAAGAGGTGAAGGTTGTTCACATCGCCAATGATCCGTTCAATTTTGAACTGACCGATTATGTGCCGTTGCCGCCGAATTATGGCGGTCTGAACGATGTCGCGCCGCCGAAGATCCCGTTGCAATTGAACTGGACGCGCAAGAACAATGTCTTGGGCATGGCTCAGCGTATCAACCTGTTTTATCCAGCCGCTTTGCAGCCCGATAAATGGCCCCGTGAGAGCGGCAGCACTTTTAACCGCGTGACCGAGCAATTCTTGTACCAGATCGATTGGAACGAGATGCAAAACCCGGCCGGTACGACGGTCAAAACCAATGGTTCATGGAACCGGATCACCCCGTGGTTCCCATGGATGCTGATGGGGCCAAGTGAGGGGCATATCACCTACAGCTGCTTTATGGGCTCGGGGGATACGCTTGACCTGGCCGATCAGGTTGCGCTCGATTATGCAGAGAAAACGCACCCCAAATATCTGGAAGCGCCCGATGTCTGGGAAGACCCATCGCTGTCGTCTTTGGAATGGTACGCGCGCGAGCAAACACCGGCGCCCCTGCCTGCAAGCGGCGAGATCCCCATGGCTACGCCGGCAAAAACGCCTTTCTAAGCGGCGTTTCTCGCTTCCGCACGTCCGAAACTGGGGCGTTTTGATCTCAGGCGAAGCTTTGATCTCAGGCGAAGCTTTGATCTCAGGCGAATACAGGCGCGCCCAGCGCACCGTCAGCGCTGTAATAATTGCAGTGGAAGCCGCTCGGGATCCGGTACGGCACGATCACCCGTGCAATCGGACCCGCGGCCACATCAAGCGCTTGGAAAATTGCCAGCTCTGTATGGTTGGAATCTGCCGGATGGACCAATGTCATGGCATAGCCATCGCCTTCCTGGGTGGAGCCTACTCGCGGCGCGAATACAAACTCGCCGCAGCCTGCTCCATTGCCAAAGTGGTAGATGTCTTCGCGCCCCGTTTCGGTGTCGAAATGAATGGCGGAATCCATTCCGTCCACCCGTCCATCGACTGAATTGAGGTTGGAATTGGCATAGCCATGACGGCTTTTGCGCGTCATGAAACGATCATCAGGACGCGGGAACTGGATGTCATTATCGTTCAGCGTTTCTTCCTTGATATCATTGGTTTTGCCAGTGAGATCAATGGTCCATCGGCGCAGCTCTAGCGCGGTGTCGCCGTGCGTATTCATCGAGCCGTCTTCGTTCGGGAACAGCGCCGTCCCATTGGCGGCCGCCACATCGGCGATCAATTTGCCGTCTTCTTCCCATGCGTTGAGTTCATGGAACATATGCCGCCCGGGCATTTCCAGCCAGCGGATGTCCGCTGCGCTGCCATTGCGGGGAAACAGCGCAAATTTGCTGCTGCGCCCTCTGACCCAGGCATTCATCGGCCCGCCTTGCATGGCTCGCTCCAGACTGACCTCGAGCGGGTTGAACGGGACGAGGACATAATTCTCCGTGGCGAGCGAGGTGTGAACCATGCTCATATAAGGCGCCTCGAAGGAGAACTGGTTGGTGACTGCGCCATTCTTGTCGATCAGCTCGTAACGAATTTCCGGTTTGCCCTGCGGTCCGTTGATCATCCAGCCATAGCTGATCATCTCGCCCGTATTCCAATCCACCGTTGGATGGGCCGAGAAAGGCCCCGTTACAGTCCCGCCGTAATCCATATATTCGCGCGTATCGAGGCTGCGCGGGTCCATCTCAATCGCCGGACAGCCCTCCATCAGGGCCATCAACTTGCCATTGTGGAGAATAATATTGGTGTTGCCGGTGTTGTAACGCATGCCCTGAACGCTGGGGTCATTGGTGGATGGATCGCCAAACACGCCGAACAGACGCTTGCCAGCCGCCAATTCGGCTTCAAATTTTTCCGTGCGGACCCATTTGTTGCGCATCGATACGCGGCCGTCTTCAAAGAAAAAGCCGTAGACCATGCCGTCGCCGTCAAACCAGTGATAGCCCTCGGGCGGATCATACAGCGGCTCTGCGCCGGTGCGATAGAAGACGCCGGCGAGATCATCGGGCAATTCACCTTCGACAATAAGGTCGGGCGCATTCGCCTCAAATCGCATCGGCTGGTGATGCCCTGTTAGGTATGGATGGTCCTTGAAGGGTTGTGCCATGATGTGACCTTTCTTCGTTCAGGTATTGCCTGCTTGCGCAGCCGGATCAAGCCGACAGACCGCTCAGCAAGGCGTATTTCATTTCCAGATATTCATCGAGGCCATGTTTCGACCCCTCGCGGCCAAGACCGGACTCCTTAATCCCGCCAAACGGCGCATTTTCGGCTGAAACGACCCCGTCATTGATCCCGACCATGCCGTATTCGAGCGCTTCCATAACGCGCCAAACCCGCCCCAAATTCTGCGAATAGAAATAGGCGGCAAGACCATAAGGCGTGTCATTAGCGATGCGGATCGCCTCTTCTTCCTCGCGGAAAACCATGATCGGCACCACCGGTCCAAAGATCTCTTCCCGGGTGATCGCCATGTCGCTTGTGACCCCGGTCAAAACAGTCGGCGTGAAAAACCGTCCGCCCTGCTCAGAGGTCAAATCGCCCGTTTCAATTGCTGCGCCATTTGATACGGCATCTGAAACCAACTTGCTGACTTTGGCATGGCCGGCTTCGTTGATCAGCGGCCCGATCTCTGCCCCGTCTTGAGTGCCCTCAGCCACTTTAAGCGCCGCGACCCGTGCGCTCAATTTGGCGGTAAACTCCTCGGCAATGCCTTGCTGGACAAGAAAGCGATTGGCGCAGACACAGGTTTGACCCGCATTGCGAAATTTGGAGGCTATCGCCCCCTCAATCGCCAAATCGATATCGGCATCATCGAACACAATAAATGGCGCGTTGCCGCCCAGTTCCAGGCTGACGCGTTTCACACTATCGGCTGCCTGCCGCATCAAGATCTTGCCGACATGGGTTGAGCCGGTGAAGCTCAGCTTGCGCACGCGGGCATCGCTGCAAAATAGCTCGCCCACAGGCGCCGGATCGACCGCCGGAGTAACCTTGAACACCGCTGCTGGAACGCCCGCCTCAATCGCCAACTTTTCCAGCGCCAATGCCGATAGCGGGGTCGCTTCTGCCGGTTTCAGAACAATCGAACATCCCGCAGCCAGAGCAGGGCCAACCTTGCGGGTCACCATCGCCAGCGGGAAGTTCCAAGGCGTTATGGCGGCGCAGGTTCCCACCGGCTGGCGGATGGTCAAAATGCGCTTGTCAGGCGCATTGGACGGGATTGTCTCCCCGTATGCGCGTTTCCCTTCCTCAGCAAACCATTCGATAAAAGCGGCTCCGTAAGCGACTTCAACCATCGCCTCGGACAAGGGCTTGCCGCATTCAGCCGTGATCAGCTCGGCCAATTCTTCCTGATTGGCCATAATCAGATCGAACCATGCCTTGAGGATTGTGCCGCGCGTTTTCGCCGGCTTTGCCGCCCAATCATGACGCGCCAGATCGGCCTGCCCGATAATGTTCGAGATTTCGTCAAGGCTGTAGGCTTTAACCTTGGCGATAATCGATCCCGTCGCCGGATTATCGACCGGCAGCGCGCCTGACGATGATTGAATGGACTTAAGCAGGGTCATCAGGGGCCTTTTAAGAAGGGTTGGAAGGGCGAGGCCGAGCAAAGTGCGTGCAGGCTGCACATTTGGTAACTTGAATGTGCTGGCGTCAATCTAGCCCCGCAAATGTTGGTCAAAAAACTAGAATGCACCGCCCCGTTTGCCACTGCTACAACTGATAAGACGCCCCGGTTTAAAAGGCTCGGCGGTCCCTTAGCACATCTGACGTCGGGCCTCGGCAGGTCTAACCCTATGAAGCGGGGCCTGGGCGGGTCTAAGTTTCTGAAGTCCTTACGCGTTATTAACCATAAAATTCTAATGCCCTCCAACATTCGAGGGGTGTTTAATGTCGTTTTTGGTTTCAGCGGCCGTGTCTTCAGAGGCTGCTTTTGTTGAAAAAGTGACCGAGGCCACAGGGATTGACGCCCTGTGGATGGTGATCGCCACTGCATTGGTGATGTTCATGCAAGGCGGGTTTCTGCTGCTTGAAGCTGGCTCTGTCCGCTCGAAGAACACCATTAACGTGGCGCAGAAAAACGCGACCGATCTGGTTATCTCTGGCTGCATTTTTATGACGCTGGGCGCCACCATAATGTTTGGCGCAGGGACCACGGGCTGGTTTGGTTTTGGCGGCTTTTCCTTTTCCGACACTCAGCACCAACCGATGCTGATTTATCAGTTTGGCTTTTGTGCAGCCGCAGCGACGATTGTATCTGGCGCGATTGCCGAGCGTATGCGCTTTCACGCCTACATCTTCCTAACGGCGCTGATCGCCGCCTTGGTTTATCCTGCGTTCGGGCATTTGGTTTGGGGCAATTCGCTCATCGCTGACAATCCTGCCTTGCTCGCAGACAGCGGCTTTCTCGACTATGCTGGCGGCACTGTTGTCCATGTGGTTGGCGGCGCGGCGGCTTTGGGCGCTTGCCTTGCGGTCGGTCCGCGGATCGGCCGTTATGACGAACACGGCAAAGTGGTTTCCATGCCCGGACACTCCAGCGTCCTGTCGCTGTTTGGTGTCGTATTATTGGGCATAGCTTGGGTCGGTTTTAATGCCGGCACGGCTTCGCCATCGACCCCAGCGTTTACGCAAATTGTCGTGAATACCGTAGTTGGGCTATGTTTCGGCGGACTGGCTGGTCTGGTTTACGATTTGCTGCGCGGACGCTCGAGCACGCACCCCAAGACCACGACGACCGGCATCCTTGGCGGATTGGTCGGGGTAACGGCGGGCTGTGCTTACGTCGATTTTCAAGGTGCAATGGTCATTGGTTTTGCAGCGGGATTGTTCGCCACCATCGGCGCGAAGTGTCTGCTGCACAGTTTCAAAGTTGATGATCCCGTCGATGCGATTGCGACGCATCTTGTGGCCGGGTCTGTGGGCACATTGATGATCCCGCTGTTCATCAGGCCTGAGTTCCTGACCATGAGCCGGCTCGATCTGTTCCTCACGCAGGCAAGCGGTGTTGGCGGGGCAATTGTCTGGGGCGGCACAACGGTGTTCGCGGCCTTGAAACTCTACGGATTATTTGCGGATATTCGCGTTACACAGGACGAGGAGGTGATTGGCCTCAACCTCGTTGAGCACAATGAAAACATTGATCTGGAGCCGCTTAAGAAAATTGTCGCCGAGAGCAATGCGAAGACCGACAAATTGGCCGCCGCGTCATCCGCTTCGCTTGGGACAGAAGGCGATCCTTTCGCTGAGCAGCATACGCCGCTCGTGGGTTTGATGCTCGACAAAACTGTCGAGGCGCGCGCGCAGGCGGCGCAGGGCGAGCAACGTTTTGCCGATTACGAGAAAGTTGATAGCGATTGGCTGTGGGAAGCCGATCCTGACTTTAAGCTCAAATATGTGTCGGGCCGATTTGCCGAAGGATACGGCGCGGCGAAAGACGAATTGGTGGGCAAGAATTATCTTGATCTGCTTGAGCCGTTCGATCGTCCGATCGAAGCGCTTAAGAAGCACTTGAGCAGCCTTTCTGACTTTTCCGATCAGATATATGCCTGTGTCGATAAGGCAGGTAATCGCCGTATTTTCTCAATTGCGGGGATAGCTCAGTTTAACGCGCGCGGCGAATTTACGGGCTATCGCGGACGTTCGCTGGAAATCACGGACAAGGTTCAGGCGCGAGACGAGATTCAATATCTGGCTTATCACGATCACCTGACCGGCCTTGCCAATCGCAAGCTGTTCGAAACGCAGGTCATCGAACTGCAAAAGCAGGCTGGGCAGAACGATAACAAGCTGGCGATCATCACGCTCGATCTGGATGGTTTTAAGCCGGTGAATGACAATTTCGGCCACCATGTCGGCGATGAATTGCTGCGGGCGGTGGCCAAGCGCATTGGTTCGATCGCGGGGCCGGATACGATTGTCTCAAGATTTGGCGGCGATGAATTTGTCATTGCGGCGGTGTTGCCGGCTGATCGGACAGATCTGCTCGATAGCCTTGCTGACTGGCTGATTGCCGAGGTCCGCAAACCCTATCAGATCGAAGGGCTCGAGATTAACGTCAGCACCTCGCTGGGCAGCGCCGTGCTGCCCGATGATGCGGCGGACTTTGCGGAACTGACGCAGCTGTCTGACATTGCGCTGTATGAGGCAAAGGGCAATTCCAAGGGCACTTGGATGCGCTTTTCGAGCGAGATGAAAGCCAAATTGCGCCGCCGCAAACGGCTTGAGGATGATATTAACAAGGCTCTGAAAGACGGCCGCATCTTTGCCGTCTATCAGCCACAAATTGACCTTCACACTCAAAAACTCACTGGTTTTGAGGCTTTGGCGCGCTGGTCGCATCCCGAGTTTGGCAATATGGCACCGAGCGAATTTGTGCGGATTGCCGAAGAGATTGGCGTCATTGACGAGCTGGGTCAGTTGATCTTGAACGAGGCTTGCAAGACGGCGGCGAAATGGCCCAAGCTGGACGGACAGGACTTGACGATTTCGGTCAATGTTTCACCGCATCAGTTTTACAATCAGGATATATTTGGCGCCGTTAAAAGTGCGGTTGATCAGTCAGGATTGGACCCGCGCCGCCTGGAGATCGAGATTACCGAAGGAACCCTGGTGCGCGAGAGCGATCAGGCCATTCAAATTCTGACCTCTTTGAGGGAATTTGGCGTGCGTGTGGCGGTTGATGATTTTGGCACCGGCTACTCTTCACTCAGCTATCTGCAACGCTTCCCGCTTGATCGACTGAAAATTGACCGGGCCTTTGTCCGCGAACTTGAAGATAATGTCGGTGATCAGCAGATTACCCATGCGATCATTGATCTGGGCCGCAATCTGGGTCTGAATGTCATCGCCGAAGGGGTGGAGACTGTGGGGCAGCTCGATACGCTGGCGCAGATGTCCTGCCATGAGGCTCAGGGCTTCCTGATCTCGAAACCGGTTGGTGCAGTGCAAACCCTGGCGGTTATCACTGAGAATGCCATGGGCGGCGAGGGCAGGCATGGCTTTGGTCAGTATGACGAAGCCGTGGATGGCGAGACTATGCCGGACGGCAGTTCACAGATCGCTTCAAAGCCTGATCCTGAAGGCGAAGAGGACGATGGCTCGGATGCGCATTGGGGTCAGACCGGCTGAGTTCGCCGCTTAAGGCGGCGTCTGGCTTTGTCAGTCTTCCGGTTTGACAAACAGCCGCACCAGCCCGTCAATGTGGCGCTCGATCTCTTCCTTGGATGACATATCGATGCCCGAGCGTTGGTACAGCTCATCGGCGGCAAAAAACATCGACCGCGAAGCCGCGATATTCATATAATAGAAGTTGAGCGGCGGGATATCTGATCGGTAAACGCCTTGTTCCTGCGCCAAAGCGGTGCGGGCCACTGCGCGATCAGAAAAGGGTCTTAGGTAATTGTCGGACAGCCATTCAAACCTTTCGCTACGGGTCAGGCTTTCGAACATGATAATCCGCATTAGCTCTGGGTTTTGAGCATTGAAGCGCACATAGCGCGCGATATGCTCGATCACTTGCTCGCGCGGTGTGAGCTTGTCCCAATTGTCCGAATTGGCGAACATAAACTCTTCCAAAGCATTGAACAAAAATGCGGTACCGGCCCGCCACAATTGTTCTTTGGAGGAGTAATGGTATTTGATCGACCCGTGATTAACGCCAGCAGCGTCCGCGATTTGACGGACAGAAGTGCCGGCAAACCCCTCTTTCGCAAAGGCTTTTACCGCCGATTTGAGAAGTTTAGACCGTGTATCGAGCTCTAGGGCGACCTTCATGCATCTGTCCAAATTGCTGCCGGACTCAACCCCTAGTGATTTTGTCCGGCAGTTGCACGGCTTTAAAAATCGGTGCCCTGAAAATCGGCGCCCTAAAAATCAGTACGAACCCGAATACCGAATTGTTGGGGCTCACCTGCAATACGGTTTGACACCCCGCCAAACAAATCAAGCGCCAATCCGCCGGTGAAATATTCTTTGTCGAGCAGGTTTGTGGCGTAAAGGGCGACGTTAATGCCAGCCACACCGGCCACATCGGTCAGGTCAAGATCAATCTGTGCATTGAGCAAAGAGTAGGATGGCACGAGCGATTGTTCTTCGCCCAGAAGCGCGACGATATCGGGGCCGCCCAGTTGCTCATCACCAATGAAGAAGTAATTCACTTGCGCGCCCAATGTCGCATTATCAGAGAGATAGGCGTCATATCTAGCATTGAGCGAGAACTGCCATTCGGGCCCGCCAATTGGCTCTTGGCTGCGGTCGATCACGTTTCCGGCACCATCTGCATCGAGAAATTCATCAAATTCTGCATTGGTGTAGCCCAGCGTACCGCCAAATGTGAAACCGTCGGACGGCGTGATCTGAAGCTCTGATTCAAAGCCCCAAATGGTGGCCTCTGCCGCGTTACGCAGGACCGTGACGGGAACAGGGCTATCAGGATCAAATGATGTCCGCTGAATGTCGGTATAATCGGAATAAAAGGCCGATGTGTTAAACCGAACGACATCCTCGAACAGGTCTGATTTGAAGCCCACTTCGTAATTGGTGACAAACTCAGGCTGCACAATCGTGGCAATATTGTCCTGGTCGATTGCCCCCGAACGGAAGCCTCGGGAGATGCTGGCATAAAGCAGAATATCGTCGCTCGGCTGATAATCGGCGCCCACGAGCCAGGAAAAGCCATCGAATGACGCCTCATTTTCTTGGCCCATATTACCCGGGGCAAGGCCTGCGACGCGGCGTTCCTCATCTGTATAGCGCAGGCCGCCGGTCACGCTGAGCTGATCGGTGAGCGAGAAGGTTCCTTGACCGAAAACGGACAAAGTCTGGTTTTCAGCTTCGGTCGTTGAATCGAGCCCAAACCCGGACAATCGGTCAACGTCAAAGCCTTCCTCGGTCGAATAGAAGCCGCCCACTTGCCAATTGAGCCGCTCGCTCGAGCCAGAGAGCCGCAGTTCTTGCGCGAAAATGTCGGACTCTTGCCCAAGCTCGACCGGGGTCACCGGAGATGATTGCACCAGCGTATTGGCCGCTTGATCGCGGTAACTGGTAATTGAGGTCAGCTCCGCGCTACCCAAATCGACATTGATGGTGGCGTTGATGTTGAACTCGTCCGAAATGGCAAACGGAGCCTCGTCCCGGAAATCACTGCCGACGTAGAAATCATCCGCAGGCGACTCGACCGCGATAAAACCGCCGAGCACAGTCCTAAGGTTCCTGAAAATAGAGGAGCTTTCGTCGGTTTCGTGATAATCTGCATTAAGCCGGATCGAAAGCGTATCGCTCGGCTCGATCAAAATGGAGCCGCGCAAGAACAGTTCGTCATCATTTGCCAGTTCCCGCCCGGTTCGGTTGGCCGGACCTGTGAAAGGGCTTTCGCCAGCGCCGCCCTCGCCAAAACCGTCGCGCTTGGTCGCCGCAGCGCCCAATCTGATAGCAGCATTGTCGCCAATCGGAGCGTTCAGGACGATTTCGGATTCCATCCGGTCGAAACTGCCGTAAGTGAGCTCTGCATAGCCCCCAAATTCACCCAGTTGAGGCGCTTTGGTTGTAACATTGATTACGCCGCCTGTGGTGTTCTTGCCGAACAGCGTTCCCTGCGGTCCCTTGAGGACCTCGATCTGTTCGATATCAAACAGATTGGTGAAAAGGCTGGTGCCGCGTGTGATCGGCGCGCCATTGATATTGATCCCGACTGCTTGGTCGGCATTTAGCGTCAAAAAGCCGCTTGACTGCCCGCGAATGGTCACAGTTGCGAACAGATTTCCAGTGGCGGCCCGCGGGCGCACGTCGAGATTGGGGGTCAGCCGGGCAATGTCGGAAAATTCGGTAAGGCCCGCGTCTGCGAAAGTCTCGGCGGTGAATGCCGTGACGGATACAGGCACATCCTGAATGTCTTCTTCGATCTTACGTGCGGTAACAATTATCGTCCGATCATCATTTTCGCTCGCTTCCTCTTCGGCCGTTTGAGCAAAAGCAGTGCTCGGGGTGATCAGCGCGGTAGCCAGCGCCGTCATAGTCAGAAGCGGCAGATCAGTTGCGGATTTCTTGCTCAGAATACGGATTGGCATCGGTTCTCTCCTCAAAACCTTGTCCATCGTTTTCATATCTCGCCAAGAGACATGAGCGTGTCAGCGGACCTTGGTCACACGTTGATATTCCCAGCGCGTCATTTGCTGAACTATCACTTCTGAGCCAATTGGATAAAAATATGTCCAAGTGGACTATATGAGCCTAAATGTGACAGTTCCCAAGCAGCGGCGCTCCGTTCATCACAGGTGCTGCGCCGCGTTTGCTCCGGCGTCCGAAGACTGAGAGGCCCCCATGGCAGATTATGATTCGAGAGAGTTGCCCCGTCAGCTAGCCGACATATCCAAGCAGCCCGAGCCAAAGCTGCGCGGCAATCCGATTACGCCGGAACGCTATTGGTCCAAAGAATGGATGGACAAGGAATGGGATACGGTCTGGACCAAGACGTGGCAGATCGCATGCCTGGAAAGCGAGCTTGCGAAAAAGGGCGATTATACAACCACGACTTTGGGCCGAGAGCGGATCCTTTGCGTGCACGGCGATGATGGAAAGATCCGCGTCTTTTACAATGTCTGCCAGCACCGCGGTTTGGAACTGATGAAGGACGAGTGCGGCAATGAAAAGCGCCTCACATGTCCCTATCATGCTTGGTCATACGACCTTGACGGCACATTGCGCTTCGTTCCGGATGAGGCGGATTTTGCTCAAAGCCCCTGCGGCAAACTCAATTTGGTCGAAATGAAGTCTGAGGTCTGGGCAGGCTTTGTTTGGTACAATATGGATGATGATTGCGCGCCCTTGAAAGAATATCTTGGGCCAATCGCAGACCAGATCGACACCTATCCCATGACGGAATTTCGCCGCACGCATTGGGTCACGGTTGAGGGCGATTGGAATTGGAAGCTGGTGCAGGACAATTTCAGCGAAAGCTATCACGTGCCTTTTGTTCACCCGGGCGCGGTGCACACGCTCGAATATGGCCGCGAGGGGTGCCAGTTTGATCACTATCCGCAAGGCCATTGCCGCATGTTGATGCCCGGCGGCGGGCCGGCGGCAGCTGTGAAAGGCGGAGAGAAAGAAACGCTCGAGAAGCTCAAGGGCGAGATGGAGTTTTGGGAACTTAACCCTGATGACTACAAAGGCGGCAAGACGCGCAATATCCGCCGCGATTTGCAGAAAGCCAAGCGTAAGCTGGGTGAGCAGAAGGGCTATGATTTCTCAACCTACCGCGACGATCAGCTGACCGATAATTGGCATTACACGATCTTTCCGAACCTGTCGTTCAGCCTGAAGCCGGAAAGCAATATCTGGCTGCGCGCACGGCCTCATCCCACCGATCCTGAAAAGTGCCTGTTCGATATGTGGTTTATGGTGCTGTTTGCCAAAGGGCAGACGGAATATTTCTCCTATGTCATGGGTGATACGATCTCGACCGACGCAGAAGTGCCGCATATGCAAGGCACCGTTGACGAGGTGACGACAGGGCCTGCGATTGACGAGGATCTTGAGATCTGGCCGCAACAGCAACGCGGGCTTCACTCGCGCGGCTACAAGCGCGATTATCTTGCCGGGCAAGAAAGCCGGATGCTCTATTTCCATGAGACTTTGGAAGATTGGATGGCGCGCGGATAGCCGCGAAGCTGAGGGGAGAGAGTGTGTGAGCCGATTAGAAATTATGGCCGACAAGCTCGAATGCACAGAGCTTGTTACGCGTCTCGCGAGAGGCATAGATCGCTGCGATGCAGATTTGGTGCGCGATTGCTTCCATCCCGATGCAACCGATGATCACGGCGCGTTCAAAGGAACAGCGGAAGAGTTCATCGAATGGGTCATGCCCGTGCTTGATACGATGGTGCGCACGCAGCATGTGATCGGCCAGACGCTGATCGAGATAAATGGCGATCAGGCAGCAGGTGAAAGCTATTTCGTCGCGCATCACACCATTGATACGCCGGATGGCGCGATATTGATGATCGCAGCCGGGCGCTATCTTGACCGGTTTGAGCGGCGCGATAGCGTTTGGAAGATCAGCCATCGCCACGCCATTTACGATTGGAACAGCACCGCCCCGTCGACCGATGGCTGGGACCGTGATGATCCCGAAAACCCGAACGTCTATGGTGCGCGCGGCAAACAGGACGCGTCCTACGCCCACTTGGCGCGCGTGAGATAGCACGCGAATGAACGAGGCTGTAGCGAGCGACCCTGCCAAGCGCGGCAACCCCAATTATGTGCTGGGCGTGCTGTTTGTGGTCATTATGCTCAATTTCCTCGACCGACAGGTTATGGCGATCCTGGCCGAGCCGATCAAACAGGATATGGGGCTCACCGATCAGCAAGTCGGGCTGATGACGGGTCTTGCCTTTTCGCTCTTCTACACCACGCTTGCGGTGCCCGTTGCAGCGCTGGCCGACAGGTGGAACCGCAGCTGGATTATTGCAACTGCCATTACGGTGTGGTCGATCATGACCATGCTGTGCGGCGCTGCGCAAAACTTCACGCAGCTGTTCCTGGCCCGCGTCGGCGTGGGTATCGGGGAAAGTGCCAACTCGCCGCCTGCGCAATCGCTGATCGCCGAATATTTCCCGCCAGAGCGGCGCACCTTTGCTTTGGGAATTTACGGATCTGCTGTGCCCATCGGTGCTTTCATCGCCTCTGTCGGCGGCGGGTGGCTGGTTGAAAATTTCGACTGGCGCATTGTCTTTTACATCGCCGGTGCGCCCGGTATTTTGGTCGGCCTCATCGTGTGGCTTACCGTCAAGGACAGGAGGCCGCACGGCAAATTACTGAAAGCTTTTGAGCGGGTTGAGGGGGAAGCCACTTTTTCCGAGGCATTCAAAGAGCTTGCCCAAAAACCAGCCTATTGGCACCTTGTCGCAGGCGGCACCGTGGTCGCCTTTGTCGCGTTTGGCATCTCTGCTTTTTACGGCGCTCTTTACGTTCGGATATATGGCCTCGGCTACGCGGAATTGGGCCTTAAAGTCGGTTTGATGATCGGGATTGCGGGCGTGCTGGGTTCGTGGCTTGGCGGCGGCTTTGGTACCTGGCTCGACAAAAAGATCTCCGCCGGGGCGCTGCTCGCATCGGCCCTTGTTTTCCTTGTCTCTGTGCCCGCTACCTATTTGTCCGTTCAGGTAAGCTCGGCCAATCTTTCCTTTGTACTTTTGAGCGTGCTCACTTTCGCCTCCACTTTCTACTACGGGCCAACCTTCGCTACGATACAGGCGCTGGCCAGTGACCGGATGCGGGCGATGGCAGTGGCCATATTTCTGTTGGTCTCTGGTATTTTTGGAATTGGGCTGGGGCCTGTCTTTGTTGGGACGGTTTCAGATATCATTTCGGGCCGTGATCCGGCGCGTGAAGCGGAAGGAATAACCGGAGCGATCGCCCTGACCGGTTGCTTTAGCGTGTGGAGCGCGTTCCATTTCTGGCGGGCGCACCGATTGCTTGGGAAGGCTGCGCAAGCGGGGGACGCTTGAGCCTTAAAAAAGATGCTGTCAAAAGCGACAATTGCTAACCTGCCAGAGGTGTTTATCCAAATGGATAAATAGCGAATATCTCCCCCTGAATGATACCCACGAAAGACATAGGCAATGTTTGATACAATAATCCGCAGCGGCAAAATTTATGACGGATCGGGCGGGGCGCCCTTCATCGGCGACATCGCCATTAAAAATGGTGTCATCGAAGATATCGGCCCCAAGATCAGCGGCGCAGCGGACAATATCATCGACGCCGAAGGGCACATCGTCACGCCCGGCTGGATCGATGTCCACACGCATTATGACGGCCAAGTCAGCTGGGACACGGAACTCGCGCCTTCCTCTCACAATGGTACAACGACCGTGGTCATGGGCAATTGCGGGGTGGGTTTTGCGCCGGTCAAACCGGGCGAAGAAGAGGCTCTGATCGAGCTTATGGAAGGGGTCGAAGACATCCCTGGAACGGCTCTTTATGAAGGTATCGAGTGGGGCAAGTGGGAGAGTTTCCCGGAGTATATGGATTACATCGCCAGCCGGGAATATTCGATCGATGTCGGCGCTCAGATTGCGCATGGCGCGGTCCGCTATTTCGCTATGGGTGAGCGCGGACGCACCAATGAGGATGCGACCGAGGAAGAAATCAACCGGATCGCCGATCTGGTCGAGGAAGCTGTTGATGCAGGAGCCGTGGGCTTTTCCACCTCCCGCACCATCGGGCACCGCGCTCTATGGGGGGAACCTGTGCCCGGCACGTTTGCTGCCGAAGAGGAACTGCTCGAAATTGCGCGCCGCTTCAAGAAATTGGGCAAGGGGGTGATCGAGGCCATCCCCGCTGGCGCAGTGGGCGAATTGGCCGCGCTTGGCGGAGAGCACAGCTCGCCCGAGGCAGAGCTGGAATTGATGCGCAAATGCTCTGTCGAGAGCGGCCGGCCGCTGACCTTCACTCTGGTTGAGACGCGCGACTATTACCCGGATTTGTGGCGCGATATCCTTGGCAAAACGGTTGAGGCGAACGAGGCCGGTGCACAGCTTTTCCCGCAAGTCCCATCACGGATCATTGGCTATCTGCACGGGCTCAGCTCTTACCACGCCTTTATGCGCAACCCCACCTATCTCGAAAAACTAGCCGATCTCCCGCTGGCCGAACGCGCTGCTGCTATGCGCGATCCCGAGATGAAGCGCATTTTGCTGGCGGAAAAGCCCGTGCCGCACGAAGCACCCGGTTCGATGGAAAATCTGGCCGGATTGTTCCGCAAAGAGGCCGCCATTTTGTATCCGATGAGCAATCCGATCAATCTCGAGGCTGATTTCGAACAATCGGTCGGCTATCTGGCTGAGCAAGCGGGGCAAAAGCCGCTTGAGTATCTCTATGATTTTACCGTCAAAGGCGACGGGAGCCATTTTGCATCCTTCAGCCGTAAGTATCTGCCCGAAAGCCTGAATGTGGTGAGTGAATTGCTCCAGCATCCCGAAACTGTCACGGGGCTGAGCGATGCCGGTGCCCATGTCACATTGATTTGTGATGCGACGATGCCGACAACCCAGCTTTCCTATTGGACGCGTGACCGCCAGAAAGGTGACAAGCTGCCGATTGAGTTTCTGGTTCACAAACAAACCCTGCGCAATGCGAATATGTATGGGTTTGCTGACCGTGGCTCGCTCGAAATCGGTAAGCGGGCGGATATCAATGTCATCGATTATGAAAATCTGTCGGCAGCCCCGCCAGTGGCCTTTCATGATCTGCCAGCAGGCGGCACGCGCATTATGCAGCCGGTGACCGGCTACCGCGCGACATTTTGCAATGGCGTGATGATCCGCGAAAACGATAATGATACAGGCGCGCGTCCCGGCCGATTGGTGCGCAGCAGCTAAAGCCAGCGGCCCGGCACGGGGATTTAGTCTAAAAAAACGTCTGCCAAAGAGAAAGGGGAGCCTGATGAGGCCCCCCTTCCTTATTCAAATGCTCGTTTTTGGCCTTAAAACTTGCTCAGCAAGTTCAGGAATGGCCCGTGGCTCGAATAGCTCTGATCAGTCAGGTCATCCGAGAAATCGGAGAGCGAGTAACCCACGCCGACTTTGACGTTATTGCCAAGGTGGCGATAGATCGCGGCCACACCGCCAAGACGCATGTCGTCGGCTTGCTCGACCCACAATGCGCGGCCCTCGACCAAGACATCCCATCTCTTGTTCACCCGGTAATCACCGCGCAGAACCGCAAGATGCGCATCCGAGCTTACGAAGATATCGGATGCGCGTGTCAGCGACACTTCACCCATCCGGTAGCCATATTTTGCACCCAGAGTGAGTTTTTCGCTGAGGTCGTAATTGGCATCGATATTGACGATCATGCTCGATTGCTTGGGACTTTCGACCTGACCTGATCCGGTGATCTGACCAACCGGGCCAAGATCCTCGAAATAGGTGAAGCGAACCAAGGCATTGAACCGCTCGTTCTGGACCGGACGGAAGGCCAGGCCTGCGACCGCTTCGGTAAATTCAGCAGCACTGATCGATGTGCCAGACTGGTCTGCGCGGGCAAGGTTAAACCGGCCCAGCGCCGTCCAGCTTGGATCGACCGAGAAGCTGAAATCATTGCGCCACAGCCACACGGTTTGATTAACCGCATTGCCGTCTTCATCGCGCACCTCAAGGCTTGAACCAAGGCGCACACCGTCATCGACATAGCCGACACCGATACTGCCCGCGGTCCGTTCAAACAGGCCGGTTGTGGCATCATCAATCCGCCCGTTTTCAAAACTGCCGGTGAAGGACAATTTCTCGGTCGGCTCGAAGGTCAAGCCAAAGCTGCGGGTGAGAGACGGCGCTGTGCCGCCCATACCGATGCGGTTTTCGCCATAGACCGAGAGAGATTGGCTAAAGCGTTGGCGCGAACCAACGGTCAGAGTGCCGCGATTAGACCGGGTGAACAGGTTCTGGCTGTCAAAACCGGTGTCAGTGCGATCCGCAAAGAGCGAATATCCGACATAGGCTTCTGAGCCTTCGCTGATGCGGTGATTGAACTGAACATCTGCGCCCAATCCGCCGTCACCGCCGGACACTTCACCGGCCAGCGAGAGCCGCTCGGTGATTTGCGCTTTGGCGCCGCCACCGAAACGATCATTGCGCTGGCGGCTGTCATCATGGTCCAAAGTGGCCTGACCGAAAGCGTGCAGAGCAAAGTTACGCGAGGGCGCATAGCCCACTTCCAAGGCTGCATCGGTGCGGCTGCCATCTTGAACGCTGTTGAACAAGAGACCCGGAGCACGGTCCTCGTGACGCAGGCCAAGGCTGGTGGTGAGCGTCCCCGAGCCAGCGGCAAAACTGCCGGTCAGGTCAACTGTACCCGTCTTGTTTGCCCCGGTATTGGCGGAGGACAGTTCGTCATATTTGGCCACCACCGAGAGAACCTCGCCAAGCGGCACATCAGCGCCCACGCCCCAACGCGTCGTATCCGAAAGCGTTAGATTGCCAGAGGATGCAAAGCCGGCCTCGTAATCCTCGTAATAACCGAAGAGCTTACCAAGATCGCTGCTCTTGCCAGCTAGCTCGCCCAGATTGACGGCGGCTTCTGTGCGCCATGCGGTTGCTTTCACACCCGCGCCGGGATTGGCGATCTGAGTGAAGGAGAGGCCGCCATCAACCGAATTGGACTGGCTAAAGCCGGGTCCGTCGGTCTGCGCGATTTCGGCCTTCACGAATGTCCCAGGGGTTAAGCGAAGGGTGACATCTGAGCCTAGCAGGGTTTGCGCCGCTGCTTCGACGGTATCGCGCTGAGCGGTTACGCCAAAGCGAATTTTTTCGCCCAGCCATGCGGTCGCGCGGCCACCGACAGTGTAGCCTTCAAGGTCACCCACCAGCGGCGAATACTCATAGCGAACGACCAGCACAGGCACGTTGCCAGCAGAGCTGCCTTCGCGAACGGTGCGGCCATTGGCGGCTGCTGAAGCGAGCGGCGTTAGCAAGGTGATCCGGCCCTGAAGCGGGTCGAAATCATAATCCTGGTTCGGGTGCAAATCGCGGCTTTCAAGCACGAGGCCGGTGTTGCGGTCACGTGTTTCGATCCGAACGCGTTCCGATCCGATGGAGATGTCCTGACGCTCTAGGAAATAGAGCGAGCCGCCGGTGCCGCGGAATTCTTCGCGGGCCGGGACTGTGCCGGGATCAGAGGCGAAGGCGGTGAGCTGTGTCTTGCGCTCGCCAAAGCTGGTTACATCTGAGCTGTTGTAATCAATCAGCGCACCGAACAGACCTCGGTCGAGCTGAGCCAGCTCTGCTCCATTGACGCTGGTGACAAAGTTACCAACCACGAACTGGCTGTCTTCCTTGGCAACGCGCAGGTAGAACCGGCCTTGCGTTGGTGCATCTTCGACCAGCGTCGAATTGTCACCATAAGTCGGGTAAAACTGATCGCGGTTCAACCGGCGCAGCAATTGCGATGGATCTTTGCGATCGAGATTGCTGAACAGGTCTTTGATGAGCGTTTCGCCTGTATCAAGCGCGGCGGTGACGCGCACATCATTGCTGTCATCGTAATCATCATCACCGATCACGCCCTTGGCGTAGAAGGCAGCCCGGCCAATCGCATAGCTTCCCTCGGTGAGGCTATCGCCGCTGACATCGGCGGCAGGGCCGCTGCTGAAGCTTTCGCCCAGCGTGATGTCACCCTGACCAACAACAAACCAGTCGTCCTTTGGCGTAGCAAAGCTTTGCTCCACCTCTTTGACGACCTGACCTGCGCGTTCGATCTTGACGCTCAGCATAGAGGCCGGTCCGCGGCGTGCGACAACTTGCTGTGCTACAAATCGGCCATCCAAATCAACCGGTACACGTTGACCAGCGACATAGACGCGGTCACTTTCCGGATCAGCGAAACCGGTCACCGAAGCCATCATTCCGCCAAGTTCGATATTGCGGATAACCGCCTCATCGATTGTGCCAAATTCCGGGCGCTTTGGAGCATCCTCTCCGGCAAGTTTTGACAAGGCTTCATCGACAATGGTCAGCTCATGCGCGCTGGTTTCGTCAAACTTGCCATCATTGCCATAGACCCGCAGGACATACGACAAGGCCGAGGGCACATCGCCTGGCACTTGCCATTTGGCCGCGCCGTTTGCGCCTATGGCAATAACCGCCAAAGGCTCACTATCGAGCGCTTGCTCAGCGCGGAAAATCCGCACTTCGCTCTTCTCGACGAAAGCGCCATAATTGTTATAGCCCATGAATGTGGCCGCCCCACCTGCAACCGCGGTGCGATCAGCTTCGACCAAACCGACGCTCAGGACAGGCGTCACGACCAAAGTATCGGCCCGGAAGCGTACTTCGTGGATATCATCGCTGGTCGCAATCCCGCGCTCTCGTTCGCTGGCTTCGCCGCGGCGATAGACCGGATGCGTGTCAGCATTTTGCGCGATGCTCACAGCAGTCGTCACGTTTGCAACAGGCGCTGTAGGAACGGGCACATCAACCGTTTTTACCGGAACGCTTTGTACCGGAGCAGGCTGTTGCTGCGCGGTCGCGGCGGCAATCGCCGCGGTGGAGGTGCTGGCCTTATATTCCCCCTGAACAACAGGCGAGGATACATAAGTAATGTTCTGCTTGCCCATTTCATCAGTGGCGGCAGAGGTTTCTGCCTGAGCCGCTGTGGCTGACGTGATGGCAATTGCTGCGATCAAAGAGCTGCGCAGTGACACTGCATTGTTTGTCGCAGTGGTGCTGTGTGATGCGATCGCGGCGGAGTTTTGTGTGAGATTTTTCATTGGACTTACTCCCCCCCCTCGGTTCGTTTGGTCGGTTGCTCCATTTTCGGGGCGACCCCGAAGTTGAGTTCACCAAACTTACCGCGCGTGAGGCGGATCGAACGTGGGTTGTCAGTGGTCGTATCCCAGCCCAGCGGCAGTGTCCGCGTATCGAGCTTGAGTACGAAATTGGAACCGATGCGGCTGTTCGGAACAGCGGCACAGGCGATGTGGTAGCGGCCAAACTCATCGGTCGTGACCAGCTGGCCATTGACTGTTGCCAGACGAACTCCGGGTACGCCCGGCTCGTTCTCGTCCTGATAGCCGTCACCATCGCGGTCTTCGAAGACTTTACCAATCAGCTCCGAACAGTCGAAGACAGTGCTTGGCGTGATGGTCACAACAGCCGTGCCGCGGTTTGAGATAGCAGCGCCGGAGGCGCCATCTTGCGCAAGACCGGTGTTCACTTTCTCACCGGCTGTGACGCCTGCACCGATTACCAATGCGAGGTTATACGTCACCGAACCATTAGCCGGGATGATCTGATCTTCCCAGACGATCGAACGGATGTTGTTGATCGGCTCTTCCGGAGCGCCATCGACCAGCGATGTGCCCGTTACATATTTCGTGCCTGATGGCAGGATATCGACCACATCAACATCAGCCCGCGGCGCATTTTCAGCGTTACGAACGGTGATTTCGTAAGGAACGATATCACCCACATTGGCCGTGCGTTTGACGCTCGTTTTCGTAACGATGAGCTCGCCGCGCGTCAGGAACGGATCCAATGGAATGTGATTGAAGATCACATCCGGGTCACCAGATTCCAGTGCAAACACATAGTAATATGGCGGAACCGGGGTGGTCGGAATGTCATTGGTTGGATTGATGCGAACTGGCGCAGTGAGGCCGGTTGGATCAAACGGTCCAGTAAGCGCCGGTATCACCGTCGATGGACCGGAGAAGCCGGCTGGCGGCGAAATTTCGATTGTGTATTCGGTCTCGCCAACTGGGCATTGCGCCGCGGCACCGGGAACAACGTCGAAGCGGTATTGGCCTGATGCTCCGGTGATTTGGTTGGCTTGGCTTGCATCAACGTAGCAGATTTCGGGCAAAGGATTGCCCATATTGTCAACCAGATTAAGCGTGGCGCCGGCGATCGGTGTGCGATCGACCGAGTCATACACAATCCCCGAAGGATCGATTGGCGCGTTTACGTCGCTGGTCGTCGCGTTAGGCGCCAGCGCAAGACCTTCGACAGTCTGGAAGACCACACCATTTTCAGGACTAATGAACTGAACCGTCAGCGGCGTATCGCTGGGCAGGTCATCAATGCTGTAATTGCCGTCTGCGTCCGCAATGGTCTCAGCGATAACGTCACCGTTTTCGTCGAGGACCTGCACGATGTAATTGGGCGCACCCGGTTCGTTCGACTGCAAGTCAGCATCGCCGTTATTGTCGTTAAAGACGGTCCCTTCCAAGGTGCTGACGGGTTCCTCAACCACAACCGTGACGGTTGCTTGTGAGCAATTGCTTGGATTGAGAGTCTCGCAGATCTCATAGACAATTGTGTAGGTTCCCGGAGGCACATCTGGGCCAATGGAGACGACGCCGGTATCGGTATCGAGAACAACGCCCGGATCAGCAGCTGGGGTTAGAACCGTCGCGGTAATATCAGCTGGATCGACAGGTTCCCCGTTCAAAGTGTCATTGTCAAAGGCGTTGATTGCGTTGTCGCTGCCGACACCGGATCGAACGGGTTCCGGGGCATCATTGTCCGACGTAATGAGCGGTGCCTCGACCTCGATTGTAACTTCAGCAAT
>CAZDHB010000030.1:31181-32568 GCA_964505255.1 uncultured Porphyrobacter sp. | reverse complement strand
AGGATCATCATCAACCATGTTCCAGGTTCGGGGACCGCCTGGGTAAGGGTAAACGTTGCCCAAACAAACTCGCTTGATGCGCCGCCTGTCTGAGAGTTCTGAATAGTCTGAGACGGGTATGCACGGTCAAGATTGCCAAAGCGGAAGTTGTCGGCGATCACCGCTTTGAGAGTGGTGCCGCTCAGTTCATACGGTGTTACAGCTGCGCATCGGCCGAAGTTACCGCAGCCAGCGATCCCGTTCGGCTGTGTATCAAAGTTTCCTTGAGGCCCATCGACGAAAACTTGATCTAGTAGCGCCTGCGCCGCCAGCAATGCTGTGCTTTGATCTGAGAATGCAAAGTCAGACTGCTCATCGCAGCCACCAAATACTGTGGCACAAAATCCATCGACAAACTCGACATCGAAAAGCGTCCCGCCTACATCGACGCCCGTTGCACCGGTCAATTGCCCGTTCCCGTCAACAATTAGTGTTGCTGCACTAGCAGATGTGGCGCAAATCAAGGCGGCGAGGCTGCTAAAAGCAGCTTTCATTCCCGTTCTCATGCCGCACCTCGATTTGGCCAAGTGCTGGCATAACGAACTCGTGAATTTTGAGCTGCCTTAGATGAGCTGCGCATCATTCCGCCAATGGCCCCAAAGCCAAGGATCATCATCAGCCATGTGCCGGGTTCGGGAACTGCTTGGGTAAGGGTAAATCTCGCCCATGTTGAAGAGCCCAAAGCGTCAATTTGGGAGCTGCGGATCAAATTCGATGAAATGACCCTATCGAAATCACCCCCAGTATTGAAAGGTTCATTCTGCGCGGCAGAAACTTGCACTGTTAGCGTCGGTCCGAATGATCCGAGCGAATATGGGATAAAGAAATTGCAGAGGATCCCAGAGCAACCCTCGGTCAATGCTGGCATGCTGTCAAAAAGACCAAGGGGACCATCGATCAAGACCTGATCCAAGAGTGCTTGAGATGCCAAATCGGCATTCGCTTGATTGCGAAAGGCAAAATCGGAACTGCTGTTGCAGCCGCTAAACACTTCTACGCAGCTGCCATCGACAAACTCGACGTCATACGAGACGCCGCCAATATCGATGCCTCTTGCTCCAGTGAGTTGGCCATCCCCATCGATCATCAACGTCGCGGCACTGGTGGACGTTGCGCAAACCAATGCGGCGAGGCTGCCAAACGCAGCTTTCATAGCCGTTCTCATACCGAGGCTCCACTTGGCAGGGTGCCGCTATAGCGAACCCGCAGATTCTTAGCCCGCCCAGTTGACCCGCGCATCATCGCGCCCATTGCGCCAAAGCCGAGAAGCAGCATCAGCCATGTGCCCGGCTCTGGAACTGCTGCCGTCGATGCAGAACCGATAGTCAGCGTTCCCGCAGGTTCACCA
>CAZDHB010000030.1:28260-31081 GCA_964505255.1 uncultured Porphyrobacter sp. | reverse complement strand
AAATTGTCAGCTGGATCGAGGCCGACGAAGTCGAACAACAATTCAGCAGCAGAGGCAGAACTGGTGCTTGCTAAGGCGGCACAGATGGCGGCTGCCTTCAGTAATTTCTTCATAACTAAACCCTCCAATGAAACTGAGATGAGGGTTACTTGCATGGACTGAGATGTTTGATGCGTGATCGCCGTCACGCTCTCAAAGGATTACCAAGATTCTTGTTTTCAAATCTGCATTCGGAAAGGTAAGCTCTTGCATTAGCGATAATATTCGGGTCATTTCATTTGTGAAAACACAGTGTGGGGGCACACTATGAATGATTGGGGCACCAATCCTGACAAGAATCCAAGATCGAAAACGCAGAGTTTCAGCGCGTTTTTAAGTTACAGTCACGCGGATGCTTCAACTGCGCGAAAGCTGCATTCTCAGCTTGAAACTTATCGTCTGCCAGCTGGCATAAAAATAGCCGAAGAAAACCGGCCGAGCACGAACAGCAATGGCAAAAGCACGCTAGGTAAAATTTTCCGAGATAAGGAGGATTTGCCGGCTGCGCAGGACCTTTCAGCAGCGGTAACAGAGGCGCTCGATTCTTCAAAAGTACTGATCGTAATGTGTTCGCCTGCGGCAAAAGCCTCGCCTTGGGTCGCCCGCGAAATTGACTATTTTAAAACGCGCTATCCCGCCCGCCCCATCCTTGCCGCGATTATCGAAGGAGAGCCGGAGACTGCTTTTCCCGATGAACTGCGCAAAGACGGCGCCGAGCCACTGGCAGCTGATTTGCGCAAGGAGGGCGATGGTTGGAAGCTGGGGTTCCTTAAGATTGTTGCTGGAATTGCCGGGGTGCCATTGGACCTTTTGGTCCAGCGTGATGGGCAAAGACAAACACGGCGCGTGATGGTGGTCACGGGCATCGTCACAATTATTGCCTTAGCGATGGGGACGATGACCATGATCGCTTTCCAAGCGCGCGATGAAGCGCAATTTCAACGCCAAGAGGCTGATGGACTTGTCGCGTATATGATCGACGAGTTGCATGATGAGTTGAAGGGTGTTGGCAGGCTTGATGTAATGGAAGGCGTCAACGAGCGCGCTTTGCAATATTATGCCAATCAAGGCGACTTGTCATACCTTAGCGAGGATGAACTTCAGACATGGGCCCGAACCCTTCACCGAGCGGGTACTTTGGCCGAGGATCGAGGGAAACTTGATGAAGCGATTCTGTGGTTCTCTGAGGCCCATAGAACCACAGAGGAATTGTTGAAACGATCTCCTCACGACGCAGAGCGTATCTTTTCTCATGCGCAAAGTGCCTATTATGTTGGATACATTGCTTGGGAAAAGCAGTCCCTCAAACCGGCCTTAGAGCATTGGCAAGCATATCGTGACCTAGCCGAAGAGCTTTACGAGATTGAACCAGGCAAGCCGCGGTCATTTCTGGAGCTTGGGTATGCAGAAGGCAATCTTTGCACTTTCTATTTGGGCGAAGACCGCAACCTGCCCCGAGCAGAGCAGCATTGTCTTCAAGCGATTGCGTTTCTGGAAAAAGGCCGCGAAGCTGCGCCAAGCAACAAGGCGCTAGCTAAGACGCTTGCCAACAGGCAGGGCTGGCTTGCAAAACTCTATTCACGTTCGGATCGGCATCAAGACGCGCTGAATTTGCGGCGTCAAGAATATGCGCTTGTCACCGATTTGCTCGGTAAGGACCCGCAGAACAGAGACCTTTTGATGCGGCAAGCCTGGGCAATTGCAGGCGAAGCAGAACAATTGTCATTACTCGACCGAGATGCGCAAGCTCGAACCGCGATTACCCGCGCCGAAGCGTTGGGCCGGGCATTATTGGCGACTGAGCCTGGTTCTATCGAATTTCTCTCCAGTCAGTTTCGCATTCTGGTCAAAGCTACTGACATTTCTGCGCGTGCTGGGGACGCGGGATGGCGCATCTCTGCAGATCAGGCAGAGCGTGTTTTTGATCAAATCCAAGCGCTCGATGAGAACGAGGCGCGCGAGCTGCAGCGCAATTTTCAAAAATTGGAATCAATCAAAAGGGGGAAGTCATGAAGACATCAAAGTTCCAAATTGCATTTTTGGCTGGGGTGATGGCCTTGGGTTTGTCGGCCTGCAAAAAGGAACCGGCAGAGCTCGGTAGCGAGGGAGATAACAAGAATGTGCTGGCCTCGATGGGTGTCGGCAAGGATTGGGGCGATAACGCCAATTGCTCTCCGCAAGGATGCCCAAGCACCAACCAAAGCGGCGGCGTACGCGACAATCGGGGAACGGCTGCTACTTGGTTATTCAAACCTGAGCATCTCGGATTGGTTTTTTTATCGTTTGGCGATGCAGGCCAAATCAAAGCATCGCATGCCCTCTATCCAAGAGCCGAGTGTCTCGGCGAACATGGCTTGAATGCGCATCAGGTGATCCTGAAGTCCTATGAAAGCACAGGTGCATGGCTAAGCACGCCTGGGCAATGTGAGATTTTCCCCGGCGGCAGTGGTGATAATTTTGACAATTTCAACTTCTTCGATGTGACTGAAATCTTCATCAAGACCGACGGAAAAAATGTATCGTTTAATAAGCAGCATCCTGTCATTTTCACGCCCTACAGTCCTGGAGAAAGAAATCGCGGACAAGAACTAGAAGAGAACTACTCATTCTACGCAGCGACCACTGATCCCGATAGTAGCGGAGACGATAAGCTCTTGCGCCTCGAGAACTGGTTCGCGTACGATCCTACGCCCGATAACGGTCAAGCATCATTCAAGCCCTTGCCACCGTCATCCCCTGCAAATCTCAGGAGCAATTCAGATCGTAGGAAATGGCGGGACTA
>CAZDHB010000030.1:25631-28160 GCA_964505255.1 uncultured Porphyrobacter sp. | reverse complement strand
AAAACCTCTCGACATCATCATTGATCCCGACACAGGCAATGGCAGTGATGGCACGGGTCCATTCGATGAAGACAAAGAGAAAGGTAACGGCAAGGATTGACCTTTGCTGTTAGCATTAAGACCATTTGAACCAACACACCCATATCCTTCGCATTGCCCGTGCTGGTAATCCGGCACGGGCCTTGCGCTTGTTTGAGGCGCAAGGTCTTGATCAACATCTGGGCGACCCCAAGCTTCTTACCCTTCACGGGCGGCTGCTAAAGGATCATGCAAGGCAATGCTCTGGCGAGCAGCGCGACTTGCTTTTTAAGAGAGCGAGGGATGCGTATCTCGCTGCATTTGAACTGGGTCCCGATACTTACCCTTTGATCAATGCCGCTTCGCTCGCCTTGTTTGCCGGAGACGTGGCTCGTTCACAGCGCCTTGCGGCTCAGGCTTTGGAGATGCTGATTAGCAACCCGCAAGAAGGCGAGACGCCCTATTGGCGCGAAGCTACGCGTTCAGAGGCGCTGTTGCTACTCGGCCGTCCTAAAGACGCTGAAGCGGCACTCGTTGATGCCGTCGCAATGCTGCCGCTTGCTCACGAAGATCGCGCGGCAACAATTAGGCAATTTGAATGGATCATTGCTGAGCAACAAGGAGACGCGAGATGGCTAGAAGAGTTCCGTCCTCCATCCTCACTTCATTTCAGTGGATTGATCGGTCTCAACCCTGACGCGCCGGGTTTGAGGGAAGCGATAGCTAAGAAAATTGAAGAGCTGAAACCAGGCTATGCCTTCGGCGCGTTGGCCGCAGGAGCAGACATTATGATAGCCGAGGCAGCGACCGCCGCGGGCGCGGAGCTTCATCTGGTTCTACCAAGCTCGCTCGCCGGGTTCAGGGCCAGCTCTGTGGAGCCGTACGGCCCTGACTGGTGTGCTCGTTTCGATAAATTGATCGAGCAGTCTGTTAGTGTCGAGACATTGGCAGGTGCAGCAAGCAGGATTGATTGCCCCTTTGCGCTTCGTGTAGAGTTGGCGAACCTGATAGCCATGGGATTATCGCTACGCCAAGCTGATAGTCTATGCAGTTCACCCCATGCGTTAACGATCACTGCCTCAGGTGAAGAAGAGCGTCCGCACATAAGTCGTTGGCTTCAAGCTGGACGAATGATTCATCGGATCGAAACCCAGCGGGGCCGGGGCGGCCTTACTGAAAATGTGTCCTTACCTGAGCAAGAACTGGGCGCAGTCATGCTGGTAAAACAATGCGATCACGCACTACTGGCAAGTCTTGCTGAAACCGATCCATTGGTTTTCCAATTGAATGAGGCAAGCGGCACTTTTTGGGCATCACCGAAATGCGCGCTTAGTTTTATCCGAGAATGTCTAAATGTGACCCCGGGAGCCCAGATCAGCATGATCATTGGCGCCGCGAACTCACAGAAACCTGATGATGACTTACTCGGCAGGTTAGATCATATCTCAAAAGCTGAGAATTTTGCCCCAGTAATGACTGACCGGGAGACAGCTCTAATATCGATAGTTCTGGATCCAGGTTTCAGGGCACAAGAAGCGGGGGAAATCTCAACGCTCCATGGGCCAATTTCCTTTTGGTCTGCCCAGATCTCATAAGGGCGGCGTTTAGAAAATGAGATCCTCTAGCATCCGCCGGGATACTATGGTGAGCTGATCTGCGTCTCTGGCGATAATGCCGCGGCGCTCAAGCATACTGGTGGCACGCGATCCGGTCTCTCTTGTTGTCTGAGCGGAAAGTGCAAGAGCTGAGATGACCGGGGGCGGGCTGATCGTGTCGCAAGAGCCTGCAAATCGTAGAAGCTCACGGTAAAATCTACCCGTCGCCGAAAGCGTAACCCGAGCTGCAAGACGATCAAGCACCGCATCCAATTGCCCTGAAAAAATTCGCGACAAGCCGACCCCTAATTCAGTCCATTCTTTCATCAGGTCACGCAAATGTAGTGCATCGATCTCAAGCGCCAATACGGGGCTTAAAGCGCGCGTGTCATATGCTCGGCCATCTTCAAATTCACTTAGGCCCCCTAATAGTTCACCCGGACCAAATACAGAGATAGCGGTAGTTTGACCCTCTATCGATATAGCTTGCAGCTGAACGGTTCCATTGAGGACAATCCAGAGCATTTGGTTCGTGTCGCCTTGGTGACATAGAAGATCTTTGGCGGCGAATTCGCTCGTGCGCATAGCGCGAGCTAGAGCGCTTGCAGAGCCGTCTGAGCAATCCAGGAATTGCGACAAAACAAGCGCCCGCTCTTTTAGATTCATAGTTATAGGCCCCCGACAATCCAGCGCTTCAACAACTTAAATTACCATCTTATGTTGTCCGTCGTCAGATAAATTGAGACACGCAGAAGCTTGGGCTTAGCGAGTGCTTGGTTTCATCTTGCTGTTGTGTTTTAGGCGGCTAGCTTGCGGTGTTGCAAGCGCCGAGGTTCAAGCGTTTGTCGTTTGATCCTCTTTCTTCGCTGGATGATGGCTGTGGTTCTGCCGGCGGACATTCAATTACTTGCGGTGA
>CAZDHB010000030.1:16440-25531 GCA_964505255.1 uncultured Porphyrobacter sp. | reverse complement strand
AGGCCTTCTTGACGGTGTCCGCCAAGCGTTGCGGCAGCGGCTTATCACATTAGTGGTTTATCACATTAGTGGCTTTTCAAGATCGGCCCTTGAGCCTAACCAGCCCGCCGAAATGAGCGAAACCCGAACAATGCTAATGGACGCTGCACAGCGCGTGCTAGCCAAGCATATTGACGAGGCAGCAGTGCGCCGCGCGGAGCAGGGCGAATGGCTTGACGAAGCGTGGGATGCCTTGGGTGAATTTGGCGCGCCCCTGCTCTTGCTGCCTGAGCAGCAGGGCGGCTTTGGCCTGCCCTTTGAGGCGGGTCTCGGGGTTATCCGACTGAGCGCTGCGCATATTGCGCCGCTGCCTCTTGCGGAGACTATGATTGCCAATCTGTGTTTGACGCGCTCGGGCATGGCCGCAAGCCTGCGTCCGCTGACTTTGGCACCGCAAGCATCGCTTGAAGAGGCGATTTCGGTGACCCGGCATGCGGACGGGTGGCATGTGAAGGGCACGGTCACAAATGTGCCTTGGGGCCGATGCGCGGAGCTTGTGATGATTGCTGGCGGGCAATTGCTGCGGACCGCGCCGGGTATGGCAACACTCGAGACGGGCGTGAACATGGCTGATGTGCCGCGCGATACGCTTCATCTCGATTGTGTGCTTCCTGAAAGCCATGTGGCACCTGCCGACAATATGTCGCAGGCGGCGATCTTTGCGATGGGCGCAGCAGCGCGCGCGGCACAAATGGCAGGGGCGCTTGACGAAGTGCTGAGTATGACCACGCGCTATGCAAGTGAGCGGGAGCAGTTTGGCCGTCCGCTCGCCAAGTTTCAGGCGGTTCAGCAAAACCTCGCGGCTTTGGCGGGCGCGGTGGTTGCAGCGGGCGGTGCAGCCGATTTGGGCGCAAGCGAGCTTGAGGCAATGGATTGGTCGATCGCTGATACAAATGGTTTGGCCGCGGCCGAGCCCAAATATTTGGCCATTGCTGCAGCCAAATCCCGCGCAGGCGAGGCGGCTGGCGAGGCTGCTGGTTTGGCGCATCAAATATTTGCAGCGATTGGCTTCACTCGCGAACATCGGCTCAATTTGTACACCCGCGCGCTTTGGTCATGGCGCGAGGAGTTCGGCAATGAGGCCTTTTGGAACCTAGAGCTCGGCCGCGCAGCGACCCTCCATAACGGCCGTGCTCTGTGGCCTATGATTGCGAGCGTGCGGTGAGTTTTTTCGATTTCCCAGCGCCAATTGAGATGGCCGAGGCGGAAACGCTGAGAGAAGAAGTGCGCGAGTTTCTGGCGCGCGAAATGGCGGACGAGACACCGGTCCGCCGTGCACGGTCATGGGACGGCTTTGATCCAGAGTTCAGCCGCAAGCTTGGCCAGCAAGGCTGGCTCGGCATGACGTGGCCGAGCGAATATGGCGGACGTTCGGCCAGCGCGATCGAGCGCTATGTCGTGGTTGAGGAATTGCTCGCCGCAGGGGCCCCGGTCTCGGCCCATTGGATTGCGGAGCGGCAAAGCGGGCCCTTGCTGCTCAATATCGGCACCGAGCAGCAGCGCGCCAAAATCCTGCCGCAAATTGCGGCGGGCGAATGTGTTTTCTGTATCGGTATGAGCGAACCTGATTCCGGCTCTGACTTGGCTGCAACCCGCACCAAAGCAGACCCGATAGAAGGCGGCGGATACCGCATTAACGGGACCAAATTGTGGACCACCAATGCGCACCGGGCGGATTACATGATCCTGTTTTGCCGGACATCCGGCGGGCCGGAGGATCGGCACAAGGGCACCAGCCAATTGCTGATTGATTTGAAACACACCAAAGGGCTGACCATTCGTCCGATCCGGGATTTGGCGGGGCAGGAACATTTCAACGAAGTGGTGTTCGAGGATGCCGAGGTGGGCGCCGATGCTTTAATCGGGGCAGAGGGCAATGGCTGGTCACAAGTGATGAGCGAGCTTGCGTTTGAGCGAAGCGGTCCGGAACGGTTTCTTTCCTCGTTTGAACTGGTTGTCCAATTGAGCCGGATTTTGGCGCTGAGTGACAATCCTCATAGCACGGCGGCGCTCGGCCGGATGACCGCTCATATTGCCGTCTTGCGCAGGCTCTCGCGCGGGGTCGCCAGCCTTTTGCAGCAGGGCGATGATCCCGCCTTGCAAGCCTCGATCATCAAGGATTTGGGCGCGATTCTGGAGCAGGAGATCCCTTCAATCGCGCGCGAGCTGGTGACATTTGCGCCTCACAGCGAGGCGACCAAGGACGTCCTTGCCGTGCTTGACCATCTGGTCATGGTCTCCCCATCATTTAGCCTGCGCGGCGGAACCCGCGAGATTCTGCGCGGCATCATCGCGCGCGGCCTTGGTGTACGCTGAGCCAGCCTATCGAGGTGAAAACGCGGCCTGAAACGCGGCGGTGAAAACACGGCGGTGAAAATGCTTCATGCAAAATCTGTCCAAGATGCCTATAAGATCCGCCTATGACACAAAATGCCCTGAAGCCCGTCCGCTCGGTCCTGTTTGTACCGGGCGATAGCGAGAAGAAGCTGACCAAGATCGATAGCAGCGGCGCGGATGCGGTGGTGCTTGATCTGGAAGATGCGGTGGCCCCTGATCGAAAGCCCGCGGCGCGCGGCCTTGTCGCTGAGTTTTTGAAGGACCGGCCCAAACCATCGCGCCACACGCAAGGTGCGCCGCAATTGTGGGTTCGGATCAATCCGCTCGATACGGATGAAGCGCTGGAGGATTTGGCCGCGATTATCGATGCTGAGCCTGATGCCCTGATGCAGCCCAAGCCGGATAGTCCGGCTGATGTGCAGCAATTGTCGTATTACTGCGATGCGCTGGAGGCGCGCTGCGGTCTGGAGCGAGGCAGCACTGGGATTATGCCGGTCGCCACCGAGACCGCCTATGCCCCTTTTACGCTTGGCCAATATGCTGATGCGGGCCTCAGCCGCCTGATCGGTCTGACCTGGGGCGCAGAGGATTTATCCGCTGCGGTTGGGGCCAGCAGCAATCGTTTGCCCGATGGCAGCTGGGCACCTGCATATGAACTGGCGCGCACGCTGACTTTGCTTGCCGCGCATGCTGCCGGTGTCCCTGCGATTGACACGCTGTTTGCTGATTTCAAGGACGAGGAAGGGCTGCGCCAGTCCTGTCTTGCAGCAAAGTCAGAAGGGTTCACCGGCAAGCTCGCGATTCATCCGGCACAGGTTTCGATCATCAATGAATGTCTGGTACCATCGGCTGATGAATTGGCCCATGCGCGGCGCGTTATTCAGGCCTTTGCCGATAATCCCGGGGCAGGCACCGTTGGTTTGGATGGCAAGATGATTGATATTCCGCATAAGAAGCAGGCCGAAATGCTGCTTGCGCAGGCCGAAGCCTTCGGTCTTTAAAGCGGGTCTATCCCGCGCCCACATCAGGGGTTTGCGACAAGATCCAGCACTTTTGTCGCCCACGGCGGCCTGCAAATCAGCAGGTCCGGCAAATAGGTGTCGCGGTTGTTGTAAACGAGGGGCGAACCATCGACCCGGCTGCAATGAAGGCCATGCGCGCGCGCCACGGCAACCGGTGCACAGCTATCCCATTCATATTGTCCGCCCGTGTGCAGGTAAATCTCGGCCTCCCCTCTGACAATGGCCATGGCCTTGGCGCCGGCGCTGCCCATCGGAACCAGCTCGCCTGACAGCGCTTTAGCTACGGCGACCGCTTCTGCTGCGGGCCTCGTCCGGCTGACCACAAGGCGTGGGCGCTCGTTCATGTGCGGCAGGGGCATGGGCGGCGGGGGCGGCAGGGGCTGGGGCTGGTCACTGCGCAAGACCAGATCGAGGCCAGGCAAGGCAACGGCGCCGATTTGCGCACTGCCATTTATGGCCAGAGCCACATGGACCGCCCAATCCGAGCGCGCTTCACCATATTCGCGCGTGCCATCGACCGGATCGATGATCCACACCCGGTCTTGCTCCAATCTTGATAGATCGTCTTTCTCTTCCTCGGACAGCAGACCGTCCTCAGGCCGCGCGCTGCGCAAGGCATCACACAAAAAGGCATTGGCCTTGGCATCGCCGGCCTTGCCCAGTTCTTTGCCCGAGAAAGCGCCGCTAGCGCGAACATCAAGCAGGATTTTACCAGCGCGCTCGGCCAAATCGGCTGCAAGATCGGCGTCAGTCATGGCTTTTTGGTCCTGCATTATACGCGCCCTATCATTTGAGCGGCATTATCTGGCGAATGATAAATTCGGCTGCTTCTTCAGGCGACATATCCACGGTGTTGACCCGGATTTCAGGGTTATCCGGCGCTTCATAGGGGCTATCTATCCCGGTGAAATTCTTCAACTCGCCGGAGCGCGCCTTTTTATACAGTCCTTTGACATCGCGTTCTTCCGCGACAGACAAAGGTGTATCCACGAAAATTTCAACAAATTCGCCTTCCTCCAACATATCACGAACCATTTGCCGCTCGGCCCGGAAGGGCGAAATAAAGGCAGTCAGCACAATCAGTCCGGCATCGGTCATCAGCCGGGCAACCTCGCCAATCCGGCGAATGTTTTCGATCCGGTCCGTATCGGTAAAGCCCAAATCCTTATTCAGCCCGTGGCGCACATTGTCCCCGTCCAGCAGAAACGTATGCCGGTTCATCATCGCCAGCTGTTTTTCCACCTCATTGGCGATGGTTGATTTGCCCGATCCCGAAAGACCAGTGAACCACAGCACGAGCGGCTTTTGGTTCTTCATCGCAGCATGTTCGTCCCGGCCAATATCAATCGATTGCCAGTGAACATTTTGCGCCCGCCGCAAGCTGAAATTGAGCATGCCTGCACCGACCGTCCGATTGGTCAGCTTATCGATCAGAATAAAGCCGCCGAGGCTGCGCGTATCGGCATAACTTTCGAAAGTCAGCGGCGCATCAGTGGTGATTTCGGCAACGCCAATCGCATTCAGCTCGAGCGTCTTGGCCGCCAAATGTTCAAGCGTGTTTACATTGATCTCATATTTGGGCGATTGCACCGTGACAGAGACCATTTGCGGCCCCAGTTTCAGCCAATATGCGCGGCCCACTTGCAGCGGCTCTTCATCCATCCAGACAAGGCTGGCCTCAAATTGGTCGGCTGATTGGGGCGGGGTATCCGCGGCGGCAAGGACATCGCCGCGCGAACAATCGATCTCGTCTTCGAGGCAAATGGTCACAGCCTCACCGGCTACCCCCTCGTCAAGCTCGCCATCAAAGGTGACGACCGATTTGACTTTGCTCGTCTTGCCCGACGGCACCACCCGCAGCATGTCACCGGGGGCGACAGTCCCGCTGGCAATCAGGCCGGAAAAGCCGCGAAAATCGAGATTGGGCCGATTGACCCATTGCACCGGCATACGAAACGCGGCCTCTTGGCTGAGCGCGTTTTGCAACGGCACGGTTTCCAGATGATCAATCAGCAGCGGGCCGTCATACCATGGCATGGCGTCCGTGCGGCGCGTGATATTGTCGCCTTTGAGGCCCGACATCGGGATTGCGGTGAACCCCTCCAGACCAATTTCGCGGGCAAATTCGCCGTAGTCCTTCGTGATCGCCTCGAAGACCTGCTGGTCGTAACCCGCCAGATCCATCTTATTGACCGCCAGCACGATATTCTTGATGCCCAAGAGCTTACAAAGAAAGCTGTGCCGGCGGGTTTGCACCAACACACCTTTGCGCGCATCGATCAGAATAACAGCGAGATCAGCGGTCGAGGCGCCGGTCACCATATTGCGGGTGTATTGCTCGTGTCCCGGGCAATCGGCGACGATGAACTTGCGTTTTTCTGTCGCGAAAAAGCGGTATGCGACATCAATCGTAATGCCTTGCTCACGCTCTGCCGCGAGCCCATCGACCAGCAAAGCCAGATCGATATCCTGTCCCTGCGTGCCGCTTTTCTTGCTGTCGCTTTCCAGCGCGGCAAGCTGGTCCTCGAAGATCATTTTGCTGTCATAAAGCAGCCGGCCGATCAGCGTGCTTTTGCCATCATCCACGCTGCCGCAAGTGATAAAGCGCAGCATGGATTTGTGCTGATGGCGCTCCAGATATGCGTCGATATCCTCGGCGATCAGGGCATCGGTCTCGTACCGTGTGTCAGGGTGCGTTTTGGAAGGGGCGTCAGACATTAGAAATAGCCCTCCTGCTTTTTCTTCTCCATCGAGGCCGCCGCATCATGATCAATGACCCGTCCCTGCCGCTCAGACGTGGTGGTCAGCAGCATTTCCTGAATAATCTCGGGCAAAGTACTGGCGGTACTCTCAACCGCGCCGGTCAGGGGAAAACACCCAAGCGTGCGGAACCGGATCGACTTCATCTGCGGCTCGATCTTGCGGCCCATTGCCGCCTCTAGCCGGTCTTGATCATCCACCATGAACAAGCCGCCATCATATTCGTAAGTCGGCCTGACCGCAGAAAAATAAAGCGGGACAATCTCGATATTTTCCAAATGGATATATTGCCAAATATCAAGCTCAGTCCAATTGGATAGGGGGAAGACCCTGAGGCTTTCGCCCGGTGCCTTGCGCATATTATAGAGGTTCCATAGCTCGGGCCGCTGGTTCTTCGGGTCCCAGCGGTGATTGGCAGAGCGAAACGAGAAAATCCGCTCTTTCGCGCGGCTTTTTTCCTCATCGCGCCGTGCGCCGCCAAAAGCCGCATCAAAGCCGTGCAGATTGAGCGCTTGTTTCAGCCCTTCGGTCTTCCACATGTCGGTGTGCAACGGGCCGTGATCAAACGGGTTTATCCCGCGCTCGGCCGCTTCGGGGTTTTGATGGACCAGCAATTCCATGCCGGCATCGCGCGCAGATTTTTCGCGCAGCGCGTACATTTCCTTGAATTTCCAAGTGGTGTCGACATGGAGCAAGGGGAAGGGCGGCGCGGATGGGTAGAACGCCTTTTTGGCCAAATGCAGCATCACCGCACTGTCTTTGCCAACACTATAAAGCATCACCGGATTGCTGGCCTCGGCCGCGACCTCGCGCATGATGTGGATGGCCTCGGCCTCGAGCCGTTCCAAATGGGTGAGCTGACGGGTCACGTCGGATTTCCTTGTTATCGGCTGTCTGTGCGGCCTCGATAGAGGCGAAGAGAGGGACGGGTGTGTTGGCGCTCTCTTAAGGGAGGATTGAAATGACTGGACCTCCCATATGGGAGGTATTAGAGAATTGTCATGCGGATCCCTAATCTTGGCGAGACAGAGCTGCTCATCCCGCTGCACGATGGCATGTTCGAGCAACCCATGTGGGCGACTTTTCTGGAGCGCCTTCGCACCGTCTCTGGCGCCAGCCATACGGCCTTGCTTTTTCGCATGCCGGGGACGGATATTCCTGTTCAACTTGGCGCGGGGCACAGCGGTTCTGGTTACGGCGCAGATGTGGCGAGGGAGGCAGGTCTGGATCTGCGCAGGCTTTTTGCCGATTCCTCTTCGGCCTCGTTGGGGGCAAGCGATCTCGGTCTGCGCGAGGAGCGGGTTTATAGTGAAAGCGAACTGCAAGAGAGGCTGGACCCGGAAAGACGCGCGGTTCTGCATCAGATCATGGCCTCGATCAAAGCGCGGCATATGCTTTGCGTTAAGATTAGAACCGCGGCCACTTCAGACGATCAAACCGATGCGGTAGAGGCATGGCTGGTGCTGCTCGCGCCGGGTCCATTTGCGTCTTCTCTGACAGGTATGATGAGCGCTCTGGCACCGCATTTGCAGGTTGCCTTCAAGGTATTTGCGGGCATCGAGCGTTCGCGCAGCCATGGCTCAGGCGCGGCCAATGCATTGCGCCACATCAATATTGGCTGGATTAGCGTGGACCGCCGCTGCCGCATTCTTGACCATGATGATCAGGCAGCGCGTTTCCTTGCGCAATCGGGCGTTTTGCGGCGCGGGCCTTATTCGCGCCTTTATGCCTCAGCGCCCGAGATTGACCGGCAATTGACCGATTTGATCAAACAATTCGCGCATCAGCCAGAGGCGCGGCCGCGGGCCATTACTTTGGCGCAAGATGCATGGATCGACCTGCTGGTTGCACCCGTGCGCGGCGATGATCTGGTTCAGCCGGCGACTGACAAAGAGAGCCATGCCGCTGCGATTGTCTATTTCCGAATGGACGAAAATTCGTCGGCAGACCGGTGCCAGCAATTGTCCGATGTGTTTGACTTGACCGAAAGCGAGGCGCGTTTTGCTTGGTCGATCGCGCAAGGTCTATCGATCAAGGATGCCTCCGGGCAACATGGGCTGACGCTTGAAACGGGGCGCTATTATTCGAAGCGGATTTACTCCAAAACCGGGGCCTTGGGTCAGGTTGATCTGATGCGCAGGGTTCTGACCAGCGTTCTGGCGCTATGACTCGATGGCCCGAACGAACCTGAGCCCGCCGTTCCAACGGGTTCATTTTCACAAGCAGTTTCTGATGGGAGTGCTTAACTCTTTCTCTGGCGAACGGCCAGTCTGGCGATCGGCGAGCCTGAGTGACCTCAGCGATTTGGTTTAGCTTTACTGCGTTTGGGAGGCGCCTTAGCGGGTTTTGCGCAGCCCCAGCTCGACGCTCTGAAACAGAGCATCGCGCATGTCACTGCCGGATAGGTCGACCGGCCCATCGCGCCTCACCATCTTGCGCTGCAATTCGACAAAGCCATGCAATGCCGACCAGACGAACATGGCATCGCGCTCCAAAGCGGGTTTGTCGACGCTTTCAGATTGAGAGGAACGGATCGCAGCGATCGCATTCAGCAGCAGGTCGAAAGCCGCAGTGCTTTCTTTGCGCATGTCAACATGGTCATCGTTTTGCGGCATCAAAGTGCCGAACATCAGATGATATTGAAGCGCATGATCCCGCGCGAAGTCGAGATAGGCATGCCCCATGTCGCGCAAGTGATTGTAGGGATCGGCCGAGTGAGCGACTGATTTGAGCCGGTCTGAAAACTCAACAAAACTGCGCCTGATGAGCTCGGCCACAACATGCTCACGCGATGGGAAATGGCGGTATGGTGCCTGGTGCGAGACACCCAGCCTTCGCGCGACCTCGCGTAAGGACAGGCCATCCACCCCGTCTTCGGCAACGATCTGCAACGCCACTTCGACGTATTTGGCCTGTGCATCTTTGGCCTGTGC
>CAZDHB010000030.1:11764-16340 GCA_964505255.1 uncultured Porphyrobacter sp. | reverse complement strand
TTTGGCCTGTGCATCTTTGGCCTGTGCTTTTTTGGCTTCTGTTTCTTTCCGCAAGATTTGTCTCGCCCGGAATTGTCATTTTTGGATTGGCCATAAGTGCCTATCGCGTTGACACTGTCAACATTTGCGCTATTCGCTTGACCAATGTTGAGACGCTCTCTCCTCCCCGCGCTCTTCCTAGCCGCATTGTCTGCTTGCGGCGATGCACCGCCACCGCTGGTGGATGATGATGCCGCAGATGAAGCGCTCTTAGTGCAATCTGCGCCAACCTTAGCTGTGGAAGCTGCACGAGCGCTGACAGTTACGGGAACGATCCGGGCCCGCAGCGAAACGGTCTTGAGCTTCACGGCCCCCGGCAGGGTTCAGTCCATCGGCTATGATGAAGGGGCGAGGGTTCCTGCAGGAGCCGTTTTGGCCCGGCTTGACCCCAGCCAAGTTGGCGCGGCAACTGCAGCTGCAGAAGCAGAAGTGCGCCGGGCACAAGACGAATACAACCGGCAGAAATTTTTGTTCGACCGTGGCTGGGTGACGGCTCCGCGGATTGAAAGTGCCAAGGCTGCTCTCGATACGGCCCGCGCGCAGCTGCGTTCGGCGAGCTTTGACAGCGCGAGGGCGAACATCATTGCGCCCGTCTCGGGGACCGTTTTGGCGCGCCATGTAGAGCGCAATCAAATCATCAATCCCGGTGAACCGATCATAACTCTGGCGGAAAGCGCGCGCGGATTTGTGATGCGCGTACCCGTCTCGGATCGGTATCTTGATCGGCTGACTTTGGGGGCTAGCGCAGAAGTAACCGTACCCGCGATCGAACCGCAAACCATGAGCGGTGAGGTGATCGAGATTGGCGCACAAAGCGATGCGTCGACCGGCACATTCTTGATCGAGATCGCCCTGCCTGCTCGCGCGAACCTACGCTCCGGATTGGTTGGCGATGCCACTATCTCGCTGGCCCGCAAGGCCTCTGACGAGGCGCTGATCGCGGTCCCATCGCTCGCCGTTTTTGATGCGCGTGCTGGCGAGGGTTTCGTCTATGTTGAACGCGATGGTCTGGCTGAGGCCAAGGTGGTCACGATCAGCAGCGTCGATGGCGATGCCACCATTATCTCCTCGGGAATTGGCGCAGGTGACCGGGTCATTATCTCCGATATAGCACGTCTGCGTCCTGGAATGCCCGTTCGATTGGAAGAGTGATGCGGATTGTCGAACTGGCGGTCAGCCGCCGCACGCTTTCGCTTTTGCTTACGCTCTTATTGGCGGTTCTCTCGGTCAATGCATTCTTGAACACCCCGCGCAGTGTTGACCCGCATTTTCCTATCCCCGTGGTGGTGGTGGTCGTCTCCCAGCCCGGCGCAGACGCGGCCGATATGGAACAGACTATTGCACGGCCGATTGAAGAGGCTTTGCAGGCGCTCGACGACATTGACGATATAAACTCCACCAGCACTGATGGGGTGACAGTTGTGACGACCGAGTTCGATTGGTCTGGCGATGCTGATGACTATTTCGACGAAGTGGTGCGCGAGGTCAGCGCGATCCGCGACACCCTGCCCGACGGCATCGCCGACATAGAGTATCGGCGTATTCGAACGACCGAGAGCAAATTGCTCCAGTTCGCACTGGTCAGCGATACCAGTTCATTCAGACGCCTTGAAAAGGTCGCCGAAGACCTGCGCGATGTTTTAAATGGTGATCCTGACGTGCGGCAGACGGAAATCTGGGGCCTCGAACGCCCCCAGATTCAGGTCGGCCTCAATTCGGGCAGGCTCGCTGAGCTGCAATTGCCTGCGCGCGCAGTTGTCGATGCAATCTCAGCTGCGGGGACAGAGCTTCCGGTTGGCGAAATTGCCTCCGGCGATAGGCGCTTCAACATCGAGGCGGGCGGCGCTTTTTCAAACCTTGATGAGGTTCGCGGTGTCGCAGTGCGTTCCGCCAACGGATCTGTATTGCGGGTGGAGGATGTGGCTGAGGTTGCTTGGATCGATCCCGCAAGGACACATATCACAAGGGCCAATGGCGCGCGCGCGATCTATGTCACCGTTGAACAGAAAGATGGCGCGAACGCAGTCACCACGCGCGACCGTCTGATTGAGAAAGTCGAGGCGTTCGAGGCGCAGCTTCCCCTCGATACCAAGCTGATCACCGCCTTCGATCAAGCAGCCGATATCGAACGGGTCATCTCGGTCCTCACGCGCGACTTCATGATCGCTTTGGGACTGGTCATTATCACATTGCTGCCGCTCGGCCCGCGCGCCAGTGCGGTTGTGATGATCTCCATTCCCTTGTCGCTCGGGATCGGCGTTTTGGCGATGTCCGGCCTTGGCTTCACACTCAACCAGCTGGCGGTTTCCGGCTTCATCCTCGCGCTTGGATTGGTGGTCGACGATTCGATTGTGGTGGTCGAAAATGTGTCGCGCCGCATCCGCGAAGGCATGGAGCGGACCGAGGCAGCCATAGCGGGAACCAAACAGATTTTGGCGCCTGTTGTCGGGACAACCGCAGTGCTGATCTTTGCCTTTATCCCGCTGGTCTTTCTGCCGGAAGGGGCAGGCCGGTTTACCCGCTCATTGCCTTTGTCGGTGATCTTCTCGGTCGGCGGCTCGTTATTGGTCGCGCTCACCATCATTCCGTTTCTTTCAAGCCGGCTATTGAAGCGAACGGATGATCCAGAAGGCAATGTCTTCCTGCGCTCCATCAACAAAGGCGTGCACGGCTTCTATCGGCCGATACTTCACCTTGCACTTGAGGCCCCGAAGCGCACATTGCTGCTCGCTGCGGCGATCGTTACCGCCGGTCTTGCTCTTGTACCGGTTCTGGGGTTCAGCCTGTTTCCAGCCGCAGACACACCCTATTTTACCGTCGATATCGAAGCCACTGAGGGAGCCTCTGTCGAAAAGACGGATGAGGCTGTGCGCAAGGTTGCGGCGATCTTGGCTGAAGACGAGCAAGTAACCGGCTATTTCGAAAACGTAGGGGCGGGCAATCCGCAGATTTTCTACAACAAGCCGCGGCCCGAAACACAGGCGAACTTCGGACAAATTCTGGTGACCATTGACGAATGGAACAATCGCGACGGGCCTGTCTTGCTCGAGCGCTTGCGCGGCCGCTTGGAAGAAATCCCTGATGTGCAAGTTGTGATCGCGCCATTTATCAACGGTCCTCCCATCGCTGCACCGATTGAGATCGCGGTGATCGGACCGGACCTTGCTGTTCTCAAAGAGCTTGCGACTGAGATCGAGGGTGCCATTCGCCGGACGCCCGGCGCACGGGATGTGACCAACGCCTTGGCGCTTGACCGGGTTGATCTTGATTTGGGTCTTGATCTGGGGAAGGCGGCGGCCTTGGATGTCGCGCCGGGTACTCCGCGGCAGGCCGTGCGGCTTGCCTTGCAAGGGCAAGTGGCGGCGCAATTGCGCGATGCAGAGGGAGACGCTTACGATGTGGTTGTTTCGCTTCCCGGACAAGACCGCCGCAATCTCGAAGAGCTGGGGCAAATCTACGTGCCCACCCGCAGCGGCTCATCGGTTCCGCTAAGCCAGATTGCGACGCCAAGCCTCATCTCGACGCCCGGCTTGATTGAGCGTTTTCAATTGCAGCGTGTGGCCACCATTACGGCCGAGGTTGCGCCCGATGCATTGCCTTCGCGCGTGACCGAGGAAGCGCTTGAGGAAATCGAGGCGGTCGAGCTGCCCAACGGCTATTCCTTGTTTATCGGCGGCGAGGCCGAAGCAAGCGCGGCAAGCTTTTCAGGGTTGGGCCTGATTGCCGCCTTGTCCTTTTTTGGTGTGCTGATTGTCCTTATCTTAGAGTTCGGCACGCTCCGCTTGGTCACGATATGTTTAGGCGTCGTGCCGCTTGGGATGTTTGGCGGGCTGGTTGCGCTGTTCCTCACCGGCTATACCCTCAGCTACACCGCCATCATCGGTTTTATCGCGTTGATCGGGATCGAGATTAAGAACTCGGTCCTGCTGGTGGACTTTACCCGGCAATTACGCGCTGAGGGCGTTGGCTTGAGAGAGGCCATCGAACAGGCAGGCGAGATCCGTTTCTTGCCAGTGCTGCTGACGGCTGTGACGGCGGTCGGAGGCCTGCTGCCGCTCGCGATTGGCGGGGCTGCCCTTTATGCGCCGCTTGCTTGGGTGATTATTGGCGGATTGATTTCCTCGACGCTCTTGTCGCGGATTGTGACGCCTGTGCTTTATCTCATCATTGAGCGTGAACAGAGAGCGTGAACAGAAAACTTCGGCTTAGGCCGAGGGCCGGCAGGCCGACAATGGCTCAGTTTAAGCCAGGCCTGAATGAGAGAAACCCCAGATGAGAAAACCCTGAATACGATAAACGGCGCGTGTAAGCGAAGGCGAACATCTTCTAGATCGCCAATTGCTGCAAAAACCCTTGCGTCTCCCCGCTTCGCAAATTAAGCGCGTGTAACGTTGTAACATTCTCATTTGCTTAACTCACCTTTACGGGAACCTCTCCATGACTAAGAACACGCTGTGCGCTGCTGCGTCCCTCCTTCCTTTGGCATTTGCCGCCTCAACCCCCGCCTTCGCTGAGGAGACCAATGCCGAAGCCGCGG
>CAZDHB010000030.1:2762-11664 GCA_964505255.1 uncultured Porphyrobacter sp. | reverse complement strand
ATTCTGGTCACTGCGCGGCGTGCATATCGCGGCGATTTTGATGAGCTTGAGATACCGCAGGCCAATCAAGAGATTGGCGCCGAGATTTTGCGCGACGTCAATGTGTTGGATTTGAATACAGCACTTGACTTGTCGGCATCGGTCGCACGGCAGAATAATTTTGGCGGGCTTTGGAACAGCTTTTCCATTCGCGGCTTTTCAGGCGATATCAATTTGCCAAGCGGCTTTCTGGTCAATGGCTTTAATGCAGGTCGCGGTTTTGGCGGCCCGCGCGATATCTCCGGGATTGAAGCGGTCGAAGTGCTTAAGGGCCCACGCTCTGCGCTTTATGGGCGCGGTGAGCCGGGCGGAACGATCAATTTGATCACCAAGCGTCCGCAATTTGAAACTTCGGGCTATGTCCAGCTGCAAGCCGGTTCGTTCGACCTCTTTCGCGGTGACGTCGACCTCCAGACAACTCTTGGTGACAGTGCTGGCGTTCGGGTTGCTGGGTTCTTTGAGGATGCAGGCAGCTTTCGCGATGGGAAAGAAACACAGAAGTTTGGCATTTACCCTTCCGTGCGCGTCGACTTAGGCGAGAATTCAAGCGTTGTTTATGAGCTGGAATACACCTCGCAAGAACTGCCGCAGGATCGCGGTGTGATTTTCTCTCAGCAGTTCGGCTTCTCGCCGGCCGAGTTTTTCACCGGCGAACCTGATGCCTTGATCGACACAGAAGTGCTTGGCCATCAGCTGGAATTTGAACATAATTTCAGCGATGATTGGAGCATATTGCTCGGTGCGGGCTACCGCGAGACATCGCTTTTCGGTGATGCTTACGAAAACAACTTTGGCTCTCGTCAGCCTTATCTGGTGGATGGTGAAGCGATTTCGCGCTTCTTCCGTTTCCGTGATTACGAAGCGGAATATCTGGCCTTGCGGGGCGAAGTCTCGGGCGAATTCGATACCGGCAGTCTGCGTCACCGTGTGATCGCCGGCATTGATTATGACGAATTTGACAATGATCAAATTGCCAATCGTTTCCGCCAAGGCGGGATTGGCGGAGCGGCCAGCAGCACTTTGGATCCGGAGACCTATTTGCTGTTGTTCTTGGACAATCCGCAATACGGCATTTTTCCGCGGCCGGATGCGGCCGCTCAGATTGATCGTTTGGAGACGACAAGTGGTTTTGGTTTTTACATCCAAGACCAGATTGACCTCACTGATCGGCTTCAGATCCGGATTGGGGGACGGTTCGACGACTTTGATCAAGAACTGATCAATCGGCGTAGCGATCCTGCGGCGGTCAGCACATCGTCAAACAGCGCCTTCTCTCCCCAAGGCGGGATTGTCTTTCGCGCAAGTGATGGCGTCAGCCTTTACGCATCTTACGGCGAAGGCATTCGCCAGCTTTCCGGTGCGGATTTCGAAGGCAATTCTTTTGACCCGAACAAATCGACCTCGCTCGAGGCAGGGATCAAGCTTGATCTGGCCTCGTTATTCCCCGGGGTTCAAGGCTCTGCATCAGCGACGGTGTTTGATGTTGATCAAAGCAACATCCTTATTTTCGATCCGCGCCCAGAAGCAGCCGGAGAATTGATCCCTGCAGGTGAAGCACGCAGCCGCGGATTTGAGCTGGATGCCAATGCCAGCCTGGATAGTGGGCTCAGCATCTGGCTCTCTTATGCCTATGTCGATGCTGAATACACCAACAGCGGAACCGATTCTGCTACCTTCACCACTTTCGATGCCGGCGAACCGCTAATCAACTCACCCGACCATCAGCTTAGTGTGCAGGTTTCTCAGAGTGTGAGCGTGGCCAATGTGGATGCGCAATTTGGCGGCGGCGTTCTGCATGTCGGCGAGCGCAATGGCGAGGTTGGCGGCGATTTCACGCTGCCCTCATACACAACCGCCCGTGTATTTGCTGAGATCGAGCCGATTGACGGCATGGCAATCCGGCTTGACGTTGACAATCTGTTCGATGAAACGTTTTACACCGACTCTTTCGCAAGCGTTTGGGTCCAGCCGGGGGCCCCTCGCACATTCCGGGTCTCCGCACGTTTCAGTTTCTAACGCAGAGGGCATCTTGCAATGACGGCTCCACTCGAGGCTCGCGGCCTTTCTTTGGTGCGTGAGGGGAACGCTGTTTTAGACGGGGTTTCCTTCACGGTCGCAAAGGGTGAGATTTTCGCCCTTTTGGGCGGCAATGGCGCGGGCAAATCGAGCACTTTGTTGACGTTTCTGGGATTTCTTGATGCATCGAGCGGCGAGGTGCTGGTCAATGGCCAGAATGTCGCAGCGGACATTGGCGCAGCGCGCGGCGCGATTGCTTATTTGCCTGAGGCGGCATCGCTTTACGGGCATATGACGGCCTATGAAAATCTCGACTATTTCCTTGCGCTTGCGGCAAAGCCAGCAAGCCGCGCTCGATTGGATGCGGCGCTTGACCGTGTTGCGCTGGCACCAGAGGCGCGTTCACGCCGCTTGCAGTCCTACTCCAAAGGTATGCGGCAAAAGACCGCGATTGCTTTAGCTCTGCTGCGCGAGACGCCGATCCTGTTGCTCGATGAACCGACCTCTGGCCTCGATCCGGTCGCGATTGACGAGTTTCACGATCTGGTACGCGATTTGGCTCAGGGCGGCCAAACCATCCTGATGGTGACGCATGATGTTTATGGTGCATGTCAGGTTGCAGACCGTGTCGGCTTGCTGCGCGGCGGTCAATTGGTGGGCAGTTTCTCAGCCGATAAAGGCCAACGGATCGATACTGAGACTGTGCATGCAGCCTTTGCCCAGCGCGAGGCGGTATGAGCGAGATCACACGCATCGCCAAGGAAGAATGGCGGCTTTGGCTTCGCTCCAAGGTCGTGGTCTTTGCTGCGGTGATTGTTGCGGTGCTGCTGGCTGCCACGAGCGTGCTCACCGTCAACCGGATCGCCGATGAGCAAGCGCAGCGCACGGCGCAGCAAGTCGCTGCCGAAGAGACCTTTTTTGCGCAGCCCGACCGTCATCCGCACCGCATGGTTCACTATGGCCATTACGCTTTCCGCCCGCCGCCGCCTTTGGCCATGTTTGAGCCCGGCGTGGACGCCGTCACAGGGCAATCGATCTTTCTAGAGGGGCACCGGCAAAACTCCGCGATGTTTGCCGATACCCGCGCCGCCGCTGATCTGGGCGGGTTTGCAGCGCTCACTCCGGCCAGCCTTTACCAATTGCTGTTGCCGCTGCTGCTCATTGTGCTGGGCCATGCGATGTTTTTGCGAGAGCGCGAAAGCGGCACGCTCGCGGTTATATTGGCGCAAGGCCAATCGGGCCTGAAACTGGCAGCAGGTAAAGCGGCCGCGCTGCTCGCCGTCATCGCACTCTTCACCATCCCGCTAATTGGTGTTGCTGCTTATTCAGTGAGCCTTGGCGAAAGCGTGTTGGCCGCGCTCACCCTCCTTGGCACATATGTGCTGTATTTGTGCATCTGGGGCGCGATAGTTCTGGCGGCTTCAATCATTGTCAAACAGCGCGCCGTATCGCTCGGCGTGCTGGTCTTTGTCTGGCTTGTTTCGGCGCTGATTGTTCCGCGGATCGCGATCAACGCGAGCAGCGCAGCGATTGACGCGCCGGGCAAGATCGAAAGCGATCTCGTGATGCTCGCTGAGAAGCGCAAGCTGGGCGACGGGCACAACGCAGCCGACCCCGCATTTATGCAGCTGCAAGCGCGCGTGCTCGAACAATATGATGCTGAAACGATTGAAGAGCTGCCGGTTAATTGGCGCGGCGTCGTTGCGACCTATTCTGAGGAAAAGCTGACCCAATTGCTGAATGACTTTGCAGAAGAGCGCATGGGGCTGGAACGGCGGCAATCGCAGATGTTTAGCTGGTTCGGACTTGTCTCGCCCGTGATTGCGATCAGCTCCGCCTCGCGCACTTTGGCCGGAACGGACCTTGCCACACATCACCGGTTTAAGCGCGAAGCCGAAACATTGCGGTTCGATTTTGTGCAAGCGCTCAACACGGCGCATGCGGAGGATCTGGACTATCAAACCGATCTTGACCGGAGCAAGGACGAGGCGTCAAACTTAAACGCGCGCATTAATGCGGCCAATTGGCGCGTGCTCGATGAGTTCCGCTTCGCACCAGACCCTGCGCGCGCGCGGCTCGAACGTGCTGGCCTCACGGTCGGCTTGCTCGTGTTTTGGTTGGCGCTATCATCCCTCCTAGTGTTCTTTTCGGCGCGTAGGGTGAAGCTGTGATGATTGCCGATCTCACACGCGAACTGCGATTTCTGGGCAAGGACAGGGCCGGTCTGGTCTGGCTCTCGCTCGCACTGATTCTATCGGTTGTCGCGGTTGGCTTCGGCATCACCGAAGTGCGCGAGCAGCGGGCAACGATTGCGACCCTGATCGAGGAAGACAAGGCCGACCGCGCCAGTGCCTTGGAAGGTCAGGAGGATTGGGGCGGGGCGGCCTATTACGCGTTCCATTACACCTATGATGCCCCTGCTGATTTCGCCTTTGCCGCTTTGGGACAGCGCGACACCAGCCCATGGCAACACCGCATCCATATGCTCGCATTGGAAGGGCAAATTTATCAGGCCGATACGCGCAATGCGGATTTCGGTTTGGTCGGCAGGTTCGACTTTGCGTTTTTGGCCGCTTCGGTTGCGCCGCTGCTGCTGATTTTGCTGTTGTATGACTTGCGCGCGGCAGAGCGGACAGCGCGGCGGCACGATTTGCTGGTGGCGACAGCGGGCGGCGCCAAGCGGCTGTGGTTGCCGCGTGCATTGCTGCGCGTGACCGCGCTCGCGGCGTTGTTACTGATCCCCTTATGGATCGGCGCACTCATCGAAGGCGCGCCGCTCAGCATAGCGCTGCAAGCCTCGGCCATCGTAATCGTGTCTCTGCTGGTCTGGTGGTTGATCGTGGAACTTGTGAGCCGGATCGAGGCCTCTCCATCCGTACTGCTGACATCATTGATCGGCTTGTGGCTGGCGCTTGCCATCGTTGTTCCTGCGCTTTCGCAATTTGCAATCGAAGAAGCCAATCCTGTACCCGATGGCGGCGAAATCCTGCTCCTGCAGCGCGAGAAGGTGAACGATGCGTGGGACTTGCCCAAAGCGGACACGATGGAGCCGTTTGTGGCCGAACATCCCGAATGGGCTGATTATGCCGACATTAAAGAGACCTGGTCATGGACCTGGTATTACGCGTTTCAGCAAGTCGGTGATCAGACAGCTCGTCCGCTGGCGGCGCAATATCGCGAAGCACGGATTGCCCGTGATCGGCAAGCAAGTCTGGCCGCATTCCTATCGCCCACAAGCATGGTTGAGCGTTCGTTCGAGAAGCTGGCTGACACCGATGCGCTGTCTATGATTGCCTATGAGGACGAGGTGCGCGCCTTTCATGCCGATCTGCGCGCGTTCCATTATCCCTTGTTGTTTCCCAATGCGCCGTTTGATCGGGAATTGCTAAACGACTTGCCAGCCTTTACGCCCCAATCCTAGGAGGGGGCATAGATATGCTGCGCGCTCTTTATCATCTCGTTTTGGGCTCCCTCTTTGCAGCGCTAGCGCCAACCGCGCTGGCGTCTGAAGCAACGCAATTTATCATCGCCGATCAAAGCGTGGCGCCCGGATCGCGTGCCGATTTTCGGATCGCAGTCCCTGCAAAGGGAGAGGAGCCTGGGACATTTATCCCGGTCACCGTGCTCCATGGCGAGGAAGAAGGGCCTGTTTTGGCCGCAGTGGCCGGTGTGCATGGGTTTGAGTTTGCCTCCATCCTCGCAGTTGATCGATTGGCCGATAGAATTGATCCGGCAGACCTTAGCGGCACCATTGTTTTTGTGCGGATCGCAAATATTCCCTCATTCGAATACCGCACGCCGCATTTCAATCCGATTGACCGAAAGAACCTCAACCGCAGCTTCCCGGGAAGCGCCCATGGCACGTCGACAGAGCGCATTGCAGACCTATTGTCGCGTGAAGTGGTCGCCCGCGCGGACTTTCTTATGGACCTGCATGCCGGCGATGCAGGCGAATTTCTCGAGCCGTTCATAGGCGTCTACGGCGGACCGCTTGCAACTGATTTCGATAAAGCTCTGGAAGTCGCTCGCGGCTTTGGTTTCCCCAATCTCGTGCGCTACAAGATGAACACACAGGCCCAAGTTGACACGCGCCGCTCTCTCAACCGGCAAGGGGTCGCTGCGGGTATCCCAACGGTCCTGGTTGAAATTGGCCAGAATGGGAGCCGCAAAGAGGAACATGCAGAGGCGGTTGCAACCGGCGTGCACAACGCGTTGAGCATTCTCGGCATGTGGGAAAAGCCTGCCTTCAATGTCCCGCCAGCCTTGCGCTTGTTTGAAAGCTCGACAGCGGTGCGTGCGGACCATTCCGGTCTTTACTATCCCGCTGATCTTGAACGCCGCTATGTGTTCAAAGGCGATTACTTGGGCACAATCCGCGATTACACTGGCCAAGAGGTGCAAACGCTATACGCCCCGATTGATGGGTATGCGCTGTATGGGAAACGCGGTCCTTCCATGCGTAAGGGAGACCCAGTGATGACAATTGGCATCCCGGTCGAGGCGTTCTGATCCTCTGGCTAGTTGGATGCAGGCACTCTCATGCTTCGCCCCGCCAAAAGCGGAGTGCCCAATTCTCTAAATCGCTGAAGAGTATGGTGCGGTCGAGAAGACTCGAACTTCCACGGGATATTATCCCACAACGACCTCAACGTTGCGCGTCTACCAATTCCGCCACGACCGCACACAGCTTGCAGGGAAAGCTCGCGCTTTTCCTCGGTAGGGCCGCGCCACTAGCAGGGGGCATCGCAAGCGGCAAGCCACTTTGAGACAATTAGTCCAGTAAAGCGATTAGTTCGGCGCCCAGCCGATATCAGCATAGACCGCCGAACGCGGGATTTCGGTCGTGGCCTCGTTGATGGTCATCACTTCGCCCGGCGCCAGTTCCTTTTGCGGAGGGATCACTTCCCAATCAAACACACGCCGCTCTCGGCCGTCGCGCAGCACGATGAGCAATGACGGCACAGGGCGCGTCTCGCGCGCACGATTGGTGATAATGATCTTCGCCCCGAAATATTCGGTGCCATCAGGCAGCTTGCGGCGCTCTTGCTGGTCAACCGGGAACTGGATCTCGAGGTCAGGTTCCCCCGAGGCGAACAGCGACCTTTCAAAGGGCACCCAGGATGGCAGACCGAAGCTATAAATGGCAATGATCGCCGCCACCGCCAGCGCCGCGAAAGACCCCGCGGCCCATGTCCAATATTTGATGATATTGCGGCGCGGCTTAAACGGCGGCTCGGAATCGAAGTGCGAGGTATCTTCGCCGTAACCGTCTGCGTCCAGCCCGCCTTCAAATCCCTGTTCGAACTCTTGCTCGCTCGCTCGGGCGCTTTGTTCGGTGGAGCCGCTAAAAGCGTCTTCGGAAAAATCCGGCTCAGGATCATCGATACCATCGACAGAGGGGTCGGTGATGACTGCGCTGGGCGGCGGCGGCGCTTGCACATTGGCCGCAGCGGGCGGCGGCTCGGCTGCGGGAGCCGGCGAGGGCGCGGCCGCGGCTTGGGCAGCTGTTTGAGCGGCAGGCGCGGTTGGAGGCGGCGCTTCGGCTGGCGGCGCGGCGCCGCTTGGCCGATAGGCCTTGGGCGGGGCTTTTGGTGCCTGAAGCGTTGGGCCATCTTGGTACCAACTGTGTCGGCATTTGGCGCAGCGCACGGTGCGGCCTTCCACACCAATGGCGGTGTCTGGAACAACGTATCGAGTGGCACAGGCTGGACATGCGATAATCATGGTCAACACCAGCTTTAGGGCGGTGCAGCCCATCCAAGCAAGTGCAACAGACTGTCGGCAAGCCAAAGGAACGGCTTTTTTCCACACCGAAGGGCGGTTATAGCCCGTGTTACAAAGCAAAAAATCGCTTTGCCCGGTGCCGACAAATAAACAGCCTTCGGCCTCAATTGGAGTTGGACGTCATAGCGAATCAACAAGCAGAAGAGATTGTCCGCTTTGACAATGTGGGTCTGCGCTATGGCACTGACCAAGAAGTGCTGCGCAATCTGTCCTTCTCGCTTTACCCGGGCCGCTTCTATTTTTTGACCGGGGCCAGCGGGGCAGGCAAGACATCCTTGCTGAAATTGCTTTACCTCGCGCAGCGCCCATCGCGCGGGGCGGTGCGCATGTTTGGCGAAGACATCATCACTATGCCGCGCGAAAGATTGCCGAATTTCCGGCGCAAGCTCGGGGTTGTTTTTCAAAACTTCCGCCTTGTCGACCATTTGGATGCGTTTGATAACATCGCCTTGCCGCTCAGGGTGTCGGGCGTGGCTGAGGCGCAAATCGAACAGCCCGTGCTCGAAATGCTCGATTGGGTGGGCCTCTCTCAGCGCGCCGATGCGCGTCCGGCAACCCTATCGGGCGGGGAGCAGCAAAGGGTGGCAATCGCGAGGGCGGTTATTGGACGGCCGGATATGTTGGTTGCCGATGAGCCAACTGGTAACGTCGATCCAGAAATGGCGCTGAAACTGCTGCGCTTGTTCGCTGCGCTCAATCGGCTGGGCACAACGGTGGTGGTGGCAACGCATGATTTGCAATTGCTGCAAAAAGTGCCCGATTCGCTGATTATGCGGCTTGATCGGGGTAAGCTGTCTGATCCCACCGGGGCTTTGCGTTACCCTCCTCGGCTGCGCGAGGCGTCTTTGGACAAGGGAGTTGCTGGGGCGCCTGTACCCACGCTCAAAACAGCGCTTGATGAGACTGTGCTTGGTGAAGCAGGGCTGAGCGAACAAGATCTGGAGCGAGCGCGGCTTCAATCACGCCAAAGGTCGCCCGCTGGTGATGACAGATCAGGCAAAGTGAAATGAGCAGGCTAAGCGAGCTTGGCGGTGCTGGCCGCAGCGCGGGATCTGCTGATGCA
>CAZDHB010000030.1:0-2662 GCA_964505255.1 uncultured Porphyrobacter sp. | reverse complement strand
GGTTTCGGCCGCATCAGTGCGCGCTTGAAAGGCATGCGCGGCGGCGAAGACACCTATACGGGACAAGAAAACAGCGGGGCCTTAGAAAACAGCGGGCCCCAAGAAAACATAGCGGGCCAAGCAAACGGCTGGGGTCTTGGCCGTTTGATGGAGCGTTTCGTGCCGAGCCATTATGCCGATCTCTTGCCCAATGCGCGCCTCGGCGGGCCGATGCTGTGGGTGATTGCAATCATGGTCGCGCTGATGGTGCTGGCCGCTGGTATGGGATTGACTGTGGCTAATCTCGGGGCGGCGGCTCAATCAGATTTAGACGGCGGCGTAACGGTGCAAATTTTGGAACCTGATCCGGCCTTGCGTGACCGGCAGGCCGAGCGCGCGGTGACGGCGCTGGAGCAAATGCCGCAGGTGCGCGAATTGCGGCGCGTTCCGCAAGCCGAACTGGCCGCGCTGATCGAGCCTTGGCTGGGCGATATTGCCCTTGGCCAGCCTGCGAGCAGTAGGGGCGATCTCGATCAGGATGCAGTGCCCATACCCGCCCTGATTGACGTGCGATTGGAAGGGGAGGCGGACGAAGCACAGCTTGAGGCAATGCGCAGCGCGCTCAATACCGCCGCACCCGATGCCAAGGTCGATGCGCAAGCCGCTTGGCTGAGCCCGGTCTTCTCGGCCATTGGAACGCTGCGGTGGTTGGCGGTTCTGCTCATCGCAATGCTGGGCGTCACCAGCGCAGCGGCGGTCTGGCTGGCTTCTCGCAATGCGCTCAATGCCAATCGTGAAACAATCGAGATTGTCCACCTTTTGGGCGGAACAGATCGCCAGATTGCCAATATCTTCCAGAAATCAATTTTGATTGATGCTGCTGGCGGCGGCTTGATCGGCTTGGTCTCTGGCGCGTTGATGTTGGCTTTTCTCGGGGCGCAATTCGCGGTGCTGGAATCGGGCATGGTGGCTGGCGGTGATCTTGGCATTGGTGATTGGCTGCTGATTGCCCTGATACCCGTAGCAGCGATCGTGATGGCGCTTGTCACGGCGCGGCAAACGGTTCTCTGGGCGGTAAGGAAAATGCTGTGATCGCGCGTTTGATGGGCCTTGCCGCGCTATTTTACGCCTTTGGTTTCGTCGCCTTTGTCCTGCTGCTTCCCGCGCCCCTTGCAGAGGCTGAGGCGGAGGCGGTCATCGTTCCAACCGGCGGGGCAGGACGCATTGCCCGCGGTTTGAAAGTGCTGCGCGGGCGTGAGGTGAAGCAAATGTTTGTCTCCGGCGTTGATCCCGATGTGAAACCGGGCGAGTTTGCGGCAGAATTTGGTGTGACACGGCGCGAGATGCAGTGCTGTGTGACTTTGGGCTTTCTGGCGGTCGATACGCATAGCAATGCCGGTGAGGCGCGCGAATGGGTGGTCCGCAACGAGTTTAAATCGGTCCGCCTTGTGACCAGCGATTGGCATTTGCGGCGCACCTTGCTCGAATTTCGCGGCACGATGCCCGATGACGTTTCTTTGATTGGTGATGCAGTGCCAACCACCTTTGATTTCGGCACTTTGTTTTTGGAATATAATAAGCTGCTCGCAGTGGCGACTGTGCAGACATTCGATTTTTCAGATTTAACTTAGAACGCGCGGACTGGAAAACGGTCAAATTTTGCCATGATTGTGTTGCGAAATCTTGCTTTCTATCTCGTCTTTTACGGCGGGTCTGTACTCGTCACTTTGGCCGCGTTGATTGCTTTGCCATTCAGCCAGAGAGTGTTTCGCGATTTGGTCCATTTATGGAGCGCGATGCACCGGTGGAGCGTGATCAACTTGCTGGGATGCGAGGTGGTCATGGAAGGTCAGCCCAGCGATGAGCCAGTCCTTTACGCGATTAAGCATGAAAGTTTTTTCGAAGCGATCGATGCCCCGCGGCTGCTGCCTTTGCCCGGCGTCTTTGCAAAGCAGGAATTGTTCAGCATTCCCGGCTGGGCGCATGTTGCGCGGACTTATGGTTTGATCCCGGTTGCGCGTGATGCGGGCGCAAAAGCGCTTATGCAAATGATCCGTGCGGCTAAGCAAATGGCGGGGCAAGGGCGGCCGCTCGCGATTTTTCCGGAAGGCACGCGTATTGCGCATGGTGAACATGGCAAATTGCAAGCCGGTTTCGCGGGGCTTTACAAAATGCTCAAATTGCCCGTGGTACCGGTCGCTGTGAACAGCGGCCCGGTCTATCATCGCACGCTCAAACGATCTGGCCGTATCACTTATAAATTTGGTGAAGCAATCCCGCCCGGCCTCCCGCGCGAAGAGATCGAAACGCGGGTTCTGGACGCGATTAATGCGCTGAATAAATCAGCCTAAGCGTCCGTTTCGCCCGTGTCTTCTATATCCGCGGCCCCGCGTCCAAAATCAGGCCGAGCATCATCTTGACCCTGTTCGATTATTGAACGGCGGATGTTGCGGGTGCGGCTGAACAAATCATGCAGGGCATCCCCGTCATCAGACCTTATGGCCCGCTGCATGACGGACAAATCTTCGCTGAACCGTCCCAGAACCTCGAGCACGGCGGACTTGTTGCTGAGGAACACGTCGCGCCACATGACCGGATCAGAGGCGGCGATGCGGGTGAAATCGCGAAAGCCGCCAGCGGAATATTTGATCACTTCGCTGCGGGTCACGTCTTCCAGATCGGA
>CAZDHB010000029.1:11271-32871 GCA_964505255.1 uncultured Porphyrobacter sp. | reverse complement strand
AAATCCTTCACTCTGTTTGAATTTGTGAAGGCGCATGCGCTGACCTTGAAGTATCTCTTCAAGCCCAAGGTCACGATCAATTACCCGTTTGAGAAGAACCCGCTATCCCCGCGCTTTCGGGGCGAGCATGCCTTGCGCCGCTATCCCAATGGCGAGGAACGCTGCATTGCTTGTAAATTGTGTGAAGCGGTGTGCCCTGCGCAAGCGATCACGATTGAAAGCGAGCCGCGCGATGATGGCTCGCGCCGCACCACCCGCTATGACATCGACATGACGAAATGCATCTATTGCGGATTTTGTCAGGAGGCCTGTCCGGTTGATGCCGTGGTAGAGGGGCCGAACTTTGAATATTCCACCGAAACCCGCGAGGAGCTGCTGTATGACAAGGCAAAATTGCTCGCCAACGGGGACAAGTGGGAACGCGCAATCGCTGCAAACCTTGAAGCCGATGCGCCCTATCGTTAGGGGCCGCGCATTCTGATTGGGGCAATATGATCCAAACTCTCGCCTTTTACCTATTTGCCGCGCTTTTGATCGCGTCGGCTGTGCTGGTCGTGACCGCGCGCAACCCGGTGCACAGTGTGCTGTGGCTGATCCTTGCCTTCTTTAACGCAGCAGGCCTGATGGTGCTGGTGGGCGCAGAGTTTATCGCGATGCTGCTGGTGATCGTTTATGTCGGTGCAGTGGCGGTGCTGTTCCTGTTTGTGGTGATGATGCTGGATGTGGATACCGCAGCGCTAAGGGCCGGTTTTACGCGCAATTTGCCGCTCGGACTGCTCGTGGCGTTGGTGTTGTTGGCGGAGCTGGTGTTTGCCGGCTTTGCGCTGGGCGCGGGCGGGATTGTATTGGGCGAGGCGACCGGCGCCAATGCCCCAGGCATCGGGGAAAGCAATATCGAAAGCCTCGGCGCGATCCTTTATACCGACTACCTTTTCTTGTTCGAAATGGCGGGCATCATCCTGCTGGTCGCGATGATCGGAGCGATTGTGCTCACTCATCGCCCCACCAAATCGCAGCGCGGTCATCAAAATATCGGCAAGCAGATTGCCCGCCGCCCTGGCGATGCAACCGTCATGAAACAGCCAGAGATTGGCGAGGGGATCGAGCTATGAGCGGCGCTATCGGAGTGGAGCACTACGTCGTCGTCAGCGCGGTCTTGTTCGTGCTGGGCGTGCTCGGCATTTTTGCCAATCGCAAGAACATCATCGTCATTTTGATGGCGGTCGAGCTGATCCTGTTGGCGGTGAATATCAACCTCGTCGCCTTCAGCGCTTTTTTGAACGATCTGACCGGACAAGTCTTCGCGATGTTCGTTCTGACGGTTGCGGCGGCAGAGGCTGCGATCGGGCTGGCCATTCTGGTTATTTACTTCCGCGGGCGGGGCACCATCGCGGTCGATGATGTCACGCAGATGAAGGGTTAGGGATCGCAGTGCAGACTTCCATTATCCTGATTGTGTTTCTGCCCCTGCTGGCCGCGCTGGTGGCTGGTCTGGGCAACCGGATGCTTGGCGATTTCCCGTCAAAGCTGATTACGACCGGGGCGCTGTTTGCATCTTGCGCGCTGTCTTGGCCGATCTTTTACGGGTTCCTTAGCGGCAGCGCCGAGGCATCGGTTGTCCCTGTGCTGCAATGGGTGCAGTCGGGCGACCTTACCTTCGATTGGGCCTTGCGCGTCGATACGCTGACGGCGGTTATGTTGGTTGTGATCACCAGCGTGTCCGCATTGGTGCACCTCTATAGCTGGGGCTATATGGAGGAAGACCCGGATCAGCCGCGCTTCTTCGCCTATCTCTCGCTCTTTACCTTCGCCATGCTGATGCTGGTGACCGCCGATAACCTCGTTCAGATGTTCTTCGGTTGGGAAGGGGTGGGCCTCGCCTCTTACTTGCTCATCGGTTTCTGGTTCAAAAAGCCGAGCGCGAACAAGGCCGCGATCAAGGCTTTTGTGGTGAACCGCGTGGGCGATCTTGGCTTTATGCTGGGGATCTTCGGGACGTTCCTCGTGTTCGGAACTACCTCTATTCCAGAGATTTTGGACGCGGCCCCCTCGATGAGCGGGGCAACGATCGGTTTCCTTGGATACCGCATGCACACGATGGATATTCTGTGCATCCTGCTGTTTATCGGGGCGATGGGTAAATCGGCTCAATTGGGTCTGCACACTTGGCTGCCCGATGCGATGGAGGGGCCGACGCCTGTTTCTGCGCTGATCCATGCTGCGACCATGGTGACCGCTGGCGTGTTCATGGTTTGCCGGCTCTCGCCCATGTTTGAAACGGCGCCGACTGCGCTGGCGATTGTCACCTTCATCGGTGCGGCGACGTGTATTTTTGCAGCAACGATTGGCACGACGCAGTGGGATATTAAGCGGGTTATCGCTTACTCAACCTGTTCGCAGCTCGGCTATATGTTCTTCGCCGCCGGTGTCGGGGCCTATGGCGCGGCGATGTTCCATCTGTTCACGCATGCCTTCTTCAAAGCCTTGCTGTTCCTTGGCGCGGGCAGCGTCATTCACGCGATGCATCATGAGCAAGACATGCGCTATTACGGCGCGCTCAGAAAAGAAATCCCGCTCACATTTTGGGCGATGATGGCCGGCACTTTGGCAATCACGGGCGTTGGTGTTCTGGGCGTATTCGGCTTTGCCGGATTTTATTCGAAAGACGCCATTTTGGAAGCGGCGTTTGCGCGCGGGACTGAGCTTTCCATGTTCGGTTTTTACATGGGCGCGCTGGCTGCCTTGCTCACCAGCTTTTACAGCTGGCGTCTGATGTTCCTCACTTTCTGGGGACGTCCACGCTGGATCGAGAGCGAGCATATCCAGCATTCGGTTCACAAAACTCCCGAGGAAGCGGGCGAGGATACAACCGGAGGTTACCATCCGCATGAAAGCCCGATGACGATGCTCATTCCTTTGGGCGTGTTGACCATTGGTGCGATATTCGCTGGCTTCGTGTTCAAATACCCGTTCATTGATGGATCGAGCGAAGCGGTTAACGGCGCTTTCTGGGGCGATTCAATCTATTTCAACGCCAATCTGATCCATGCCCTGCACGGCGTGCCGCTATGGGTGAAACTCACCGCGACCGTGGTCATGCTGCTGGGTCTGTTCTTTGCCTGGCTCGCCTATATCAAGGACACCTCATTGCCCGGCAGGACAGCCGAGCAGCTGGGGCCAATTCACAAGTTCGTCTTCAACAAATGGTATTTTGACGAGCTCTACAATCTGGTCTTCGTGAAGCCTGCGTTCTGGTTTGGCCGGCAATTTTGGAAAATTGGCGACGTTGGGATTATCGACCGCTTCGGACCAAACGGTGCCGCATGGGTCGTCGCGCAAGGCAGCGCTTTGGCCAAGCGGGTCCAAACCGGATATGTTTACAGCTATGCTTTGGTGATGTTGCTCGGCTTGGTGGCCGCGGTCACCTGGGTCTTGTTCTAAGGGGGATGGCAGAGTGAGTTTTCCCATCCTCTCGGTCATGTTGCTTGTGCCTTTGGTGGGCGCGATAGCGTGTTTGTTTTTGCAAGCTGGCAATGCGCGTCTAACCGCGCTTGTCGCGACGCTTGCCAATCTGGCTTTGGGTATCGTCCTTTGGGCCAATTACGAGATTGGCGGGCCGCAATGGCAATTTACTGAGCGCGCCGACCTGTTCGCCGGGTTCAGCTATGCGCTGGGGATCGATGGTATCGCGCTGATGCTGATCATGCTCAGCGTGTTCCTCATGCCGATCTGTATTCTGGCCAGCTGGGACGGCATCACTAAACGCGTGGGCGAGTATATGGGCGCCTTCCTGCTGATGGAAGTGTTGATGATCGGTGTGTTTGCGGCGCAAGACATCTTTCTGTTTTACATCTTCTTCGAGGCCGGTCTGATCCCCATGTACCTGATTATCGGGGTCTGGGGCGGCGATAACCGGATCTACGCCAGCTATAAGTTTTTCCTCTATACGCTGCTTGGCTCTGTCTTGATGCTGATCGCGATGCTGTGGATGGTGAACGAGGCTGGCACGGCTGATATCCCCGCGCTGATGCAATATGATTTTGACGAAGGCGCGCAGACTTGGCTGTGGCTTGCGTTCTTTGCCAGCTTCGCGGTGAAAATGCCGATGTGGCCGGTGCATACTTGGCTGCCCGATGCTCACGTACAAGCGCCAACGGCAGGGTCGGTTATCCTTGCGGGCGTGTTGCTGAAGCTGGGCGGTTACGGATTTATCAGGTTCAGCCTGCCGATGTTCCCCGAGGCCAGCCATCAGTTCATCTGGCTGATTTTCGGCTTGTCGATGGTGGCGGTGATTTACACCTCGCTGGTCGCTTTGGTTCAGCATGATATGAAAAAGCTGATCGCTTATTCCAGTGTGGCGCATATGGCGATTGTGACCGCCGGGCTGTTCGCCTTCAATGTGCAGGGTCTCGAAGGAGCGATGATCGTCATGCTCAGCCACGGATTGGTGTCTGGCGCGCTCTTTTTATGCGTTGGGGTCATTTACGACCGCCTGCATACGCGGGAGATTGACCGCTATGGCGGGTTGGCGATCAATATGCCGAAATATGCGATCTTCTTCTTGCTGTTCACCATGGCCAGCATTGGCCTGCCGGGGACCAGCGGTTTTGTCGCCGAATTTCTCAGCCTTGCGGGTGTCTATCAGGTGTCGAGCACGGTCACCTTGTTCCTGACAACTGGCATCATCCTCGGCGCTGGCTACATGCTCTTTCTCTACTGGCGGGTCGTTTTCGGAACTCAAAAGAACGAGGACGCGGCCGCGATGGGGGATTTGAACTTGCGCGAATGGGTCATGCTGGGGCCAATTGCGGCGGCGGTCTTGTGGATGGGCATATACCCTGAGAGTTTTCTCGCGCCGATGCGTTCAGACATCGCCGCGCTTGATGCGCGTTTGGCGCGCGCTGCTCCCGAAGGAGACGCGAAGCTCATCATCGCAGAGCCTGCGCAGAATGCGGCGAATTATATGAGTGAGAGCCACGCGGCAGGAGGAGAGCACTGATGTCGATCTTGTCTTCTCTTTATTTTGTCGCGGTCGAGATCGGTCTCAGCGTAGCGGGCCTGATCCTGCTGCTCGTAACAGCCTTCGCGGGCAAGCAAAGCGCGCGTGCGGTGACAATTGCAGCCGTTGCGGTGCTGTTTGGCGGAGTGGTTTTCACCGCAGACTTACTGACCAATCCCGCGTTTGAATTGGGCGGCGATGCGTTTGGCGGGCTTTACCGCATGGATGCCTTTGGCAGTTTCGCCAAGATCCTGATCTATCTCGCGGCGATAGCCTGCTTGATTGTGACCCCGCATTATTTCGACCGCCAAGGACAGTATCGCGGTGAGTATCCGGTGCTGATGCTGTTCGGTGCTGCGGGTATGGGGATGATGGTTTCTGCCACCGACCTTATGACGCTCTATATCGGCATCGAACTCTCCAGCCTTGCGTCCTATGTGCTCGCCAGCTTTGCCCGAAATGATGCGCGCTCTAGTGAAGCGGGATTGAAATATTTCATTCTCGGCGCATTGGCATCGGGCATCATTCTTTATGGGATGAGCTTGGTTTACGGCTTCTCTGGCACCACCGAATATATCGAGATTAGAAGGGCGTTCGGCACTGAGTTCACGACGGGCGCGCTTTTCGGAGTGGTGTTTGTTTTGGCCGGCCTCGCGTTTAAAGTGGCTGCTGTGCCGTTCCATATGTGGACGCCGGATGTGTATGAGGGCGCACCCACGCCCGTGACCGCCTTCTTCGCCAGCGCGCCCAAGGTTGCCGCGGTTGCGATGTTGGTGCGCATGGCGATTGATCCCTTCGGTGATGACCCTCAGGTTTGGCAGCAGATCATAATCTTCGCGGCCTTGGCTTCGATTGTCGTGGGGGCATTGGGCGCGATTGGTCAAACCAGCCTCAAACGGCTGCTCGCATACAGCTCGATCAATAATGTGGGTTTCGTCCTGATTGGTCTGGCGGCTGCCAGCCCGGCCGGGGTCAGCGCGGTGCTGGTCTATCTCGACATCTATGTCGCGATGGTCATTGGCGCATTTGTTGCGCTGTTAATGCTGCGCAGCGGTTCCGGTGAACAGCTCGATACATTTGATGACATTTCCGGCTTGTCTTCGACCAGACCTGCTTTGGCGTGGTGTCTTCTGGCCCTAATGTTCAGCCTGGCAGGCATTCCGCCCTTGCTTGGTTTCTGGGGCAAATTCGTTGTGTTTCAGGCCGCTGTAGAGGCGGATATGATTGTGCTGGCCGCGATTGGCATCGGGGCAAGTGTGATCGGCGCGTTCTATTATCTGAAGTTCATCAAAGTCATGTTCTTTGATGAGGCGAATGAGGATGTGGAGCGCAGCAGTCCGGTCAGCCACTGGGCCGTCTTGGGTCTATGCGTCGCTTACATTTCGCCGCTCGGTTATCTGGCGACGCCATGGCTCAATGCACTGGCTGATAAGGCGGCGAGCGCGCTGTTCTATATCATTTGATTGAGCGCGTTCCCGAAACCGGATCGACCAATGCAGATCTGATTGCTCGCCTGCTTGATAGAGAGCGTGTTGCTGAAGGCCATTGGCTACTTGCTGACCGTCAAACCTCGGGACGCGGCCGTCAGGGCCGAGATTGGTTCGACGGTGCAGGCAATTTCATGGGCTCCACCGTGGTGGAATTATCGCCGCATGATCCTCCGGCGCATTCCTTGGCTTTGGTCGCCAGCCTCGCACTTTATGAAACAGTGCTGCCTTTGTTGCCGGACCCCCGCAGCCTGATGATCAAATGGCCCAATGATCTCCTGCTAAACGGGGCAAAACTATCCGGCATATTGATGGAGCGGGCAAGCGATGCGATTGTCGCGGGCATTGGCGTCAATCTGGTTCAGGCGCCTGATTTGCCTGAGCGGCGGACTATCGCGCTCAGCCAAGTGACGAGGCCGCCTTCGCGCGATGCATTTGCCGACGCCTTGGCCGGGGCGTTTTCAGTGGAATTGGACCGGTGGCGGCAAAACGGCTTGCCGCCATTGCACAGGCGCTGGCTTGCTGCGGCGCATCCCCTTGGAACCGAGCTTAGTGTGCATGATTCAAACGGTGACGTTGTCGCTGGCGATTTTGATGGGCTGGACGAGGCCGGATCGCTCAAGTTGCGCTTGGCGGATGGCTCTGCGCATGTCATTCATGCTGGCGATGTAACGCTCGCCGGATAGGGGACAAAAGATGCTTCTCGCAGCCGATGTCGGAAATACCAATGTTGTCTTTGCGGTCTTTGACGGGCGCGAGATCAAAGCGCGTTGGCGCATCGCGACTGATCCGCGCCGGACGGGCGATGAATATGCGGTTTGGTTGCTGCAATTGCTGGAGATTGAGGGGATTGGCCGCGACGCCATCACGCAAATCATTTTTGCAAGCGTGGTGCCGCGCGCGGATCACAATCTGACCGTGTTGGCTCAGAAATACTTCGGGATCACTCCGCATGTCGCTGGCAAGGGCGATGCAGCGTGGCCGTTTGCAATCGATGTTGATCAGCCCAGCTCCTTGGGTGCGGACCGGGCGCTCAACATTCTGGCAGCGCATGATCATTTTGGCGGCGATCTGATTGTGGTTGATTTTGGCACTGCGACCAAGTTCGAGGTGATTGACTTTAACGGGACTTATAAGGGCGGTATTATTACCCCGGGCATCAACCTCTCGCTTGATGCGCTGGTTGGCAAAACCGCTAAACTGCCCCGTATTGCGATCCGCTCTCCGGATACCGATAGCGTGATTGGCCGCAATACAGAGGATCAAATGCTGATCGGAATTTTCTGGGCGCATGTCGCTATGATGGAGGGGCTTATTGCCCGCCTGCGCAAGCAGATCGGCAGACCGGTGAAAGTGGTGGCGACTGGCGGCTTGGCGATATTGTTCGATGATCAGACCGATATGTTCGATCATGTTGATGCGGATCTGACTATCTCGGGTCTGGCTATTCTGGCGGAGCATGCGGCCAAGTGAAACGCAATTATACACCTGAGAACGAGCTGCTGTTCCTCGCCCTAGGCGGCTCGGGAGAGATTGGCATGAATGTCAATCTCTATGGCTGTGATGGCCGCTGGTTAATGGTCGATTTGGGGATGACTTTTTCCGGCGACCGCTATCCCGGCGTCGATCTGGTTTTTGCTGACCTCGACTTTATTGAAGAGCGCGCTGAGCGGCTTGAGGCGATTGTTCTGACCCACGCCCATGAAGATCATATCGGCGCTGTACCCTATTTTGCCGGGGAACTGGGCGTGCCGATTTACGCAACTCCGTTCACCGCTGATCTGGTGCGCAGAAAGCTGCAAGAGGCGGGCCTGCTTGACGAGATTGAGCTGCATGTCATTGGCGCGGATCATGGTCCCTTTGATTTAGGCCCTTTCACGGTCGAATATCTGCCCGTCGCTCATTCCATTGCAGAGGGGCACGCGCTTACTATCGATACCCCATACGGACGCATTTTCCATACGGGTGATTGGAAGCTCGACGAGGATCCGATTATTGGAGAGCCCACCAGCGAAGACGATTTGCGCCAAATCGGTGACGAAGGCGTGCTGGCCATGGTGTGCGACAGCACCAATGTCTTCAATCCTAACCCCAGCGGATCGGAAGGTGCCGTTTTCAAAGGTCTGCTGGATGAAGTGAGTAAACATGCAGGTAAGCGGGTCCTGGTGACGACTTTCGCCAGCAATGTCGCGCGCATGCACACGCTGGGCGAGGTTGCGCGTGAAACCGGGCGCAAAGTGTGCGTCGCGGGGCGTTCGCTCGACCGCATATTGGAAGTCTCGCAGAACAATGGATATCTCACCGATTTTCCAGATCCGGTGGATTTTGACACGGCAATGCGTTTGCCGCGCGGAGAGGTGATGATTATTGCCACCGGCGGACAAGGCGAGCCGCGCGCCGCTCTTTCCCGCATTGCGGAGGAGAATCATCCGCTGGAATTAAGTTCAGGCGATGTGGTGCTGTTCTCCAGCCGCCAAATTCCCGGAAACGAGATTTCTATTGGCATGGTTCAGAACCGCTTGGCAGATCGCGGCATCGTTATGGTCACCGATCGGCAAAGCATGATTCACGTCTCTGGCCATCCGGGCAGGCCGGAACTTGAGGCGATGTATGAGTGGCTGAAGCCGGAAATTCTGGTTCCGGTCCATGGTGAAATTCGGCACATGCAGGAACAGGCCCGTGTCGGCATCGCTGCCGGAATTCGGCATGCGGTGACTCAGAAAAATGGCGAAATTGTGCGTCTTGCTCCGGGCAAGCCGGGCAAGATTGCCGAGATCGAAGCGGGTAGGTTAGTGCTGGACGGCGATATTCTGGTCCCCGCCGATGGAGAGGCGATTGCGATGCGCCGCCGAATGATGCGCGAAGGGGTGGTGATCGTATCGCTGAATCGGGATTTGTCGCCGATTGTCGAAGGTGTTGGCCTGCCACTTGATGAAGATTATCAAGATTTTGTCGAGGAAGCAGAAGCCGATATTGTCAAAGCGATCCAGAAGCTGAAAGGCAAATCGCGCGAACCGGCGCAGGTCTATGAGGCGGCCCGGCTCGCGGCAAGGCGGGCGGCCACTCGTTGGTCAGGCAAACGCCCTCAAGTCCGTGTGATTTTACCAAGGGGTTGATAGGCAATGCAGTGGACTTCGGTTCTGGCGATTTACGTGCTGTTCTGGGTGATGTGCGCGTTTATATTGCTGCCCTTCGGAGTGAAAACTTCCGACGAGTTGGGCGAGGATAAGATCCCCGGTCAAGCGGATAGCGCGCCCGCCAATTTCAACCCCAAACGCGTGATCTTTCGGGCGACCATTTTTGCCGCCATTTGCACCGCATTGTATGTTGGAAATTACATCATGGGCTGGATCACGCCAGACGATCTCAACTTTTTCGGGACCCCGCCGGGCTACGAATGAGGCGCGGGATTAGGACAGCATCATTGCCTTAGGCGTTCCAGAGCCTGAGCCAAGGCGACATACAGTTTGCCCATGTCAGAGCCGAGCAAGGTGACGCTCATTGCATGGCCGTCACGGGCAGACAAAATGGTTCGCAGCATGCCTTCGAAATCATGGATGTAGCGACTGACATGTTCGCTAAACTCAGGCTCATTGTCATAGAGCTCGGCGATATCACGGGCCTCTGTGCTATCCAAAAGCGAGACTGCGCGGCGGGTAAATATGCCGCGGTCACCGCGCAAATAGGATGTCCATGCGGTATCGGTAACCTCGGTTGAAAGCGCTTTGCTAATATCAATCGCATGCGAATTGAGGCTTTCGGTGAGGAGCGCAGCCCTGCGCGCAAAATCGTCGTCGACCTGATCTTCGGCCAGTGCCCGCGCCGATGCGACACGGGTTTCGAGATTTGCGGCCAATTGATCAACGGCGGAGAGCTGTGCTTGCAATTCCGTGGCAGCGGCAAGCGCGGCCTTCGAGGCGTTGTCAGTCGCCAGTTCCAAAGCCTCAAGGCTGGCAGCAGTGCGCGCCTTGACCGATTTTTCGATCGCCGCGGCTGTCTCGTCACCGACTTTCTCGGCGAGCGCCCTGACGCCTTCGGCCTGATCGTCGCCCAAGGCGCTGACGGCTTTGCGGCCATTTTCTTCCAGCTGCGCGACGGCGGCTTGCAAATCCTGACCAATCTGTTCGCTCATGCCTTCGCGTTCGGCATTGAGCTCTGCCATGCGGGATTGCAGCGCATCCATCGCCTGGGTCTGGGCGGTAGATGCCTCGATGATCTTTTCGCTTAAGCGGTCTATCTGTTCGAGCGATGTCAGGGGAGATTGTGAAGCTTGCTTAAGATTATGCGCAAGCTGTGCCCCCGCTTTGGTGGCTGACAAGACTTCACCATTGACCGTCTTGGCGAGCCGTTTGGTCTCCGTAAGCCTGCTGGTCACCGCCTCGATCGCAGCGGGCAGGGTTTCTTCGCTGTGGGATTTGCTTTCAATAAGCAGGCGAAGCATAGCCTCGCTTGCCTCGTTCAGGCCCGTCAGTGACGATTGCGCGTTGGAAAGCTCGTCCTGGCTGTCTGATAGGGTCGCCCCAAGGGTATTGACGCTTTCGCTGACAGCGGCCTCCGCCTCGCGGGATTTGCTGACAATATCGCTGATCGTCTTGCCTGCCGCGGTGATCTTGTCCGTTATGGCATCGCTTCTGCGGCCCAGTTTGACCAGATCTTTCTCATGGCTTTGCTGGCGTTTGCCGAGTTCCTGCTCAAACTCGGCCATTTGATTGGCCAGTTGGTCCAGCGCGGCCTTGTCAGATGTCTCCATCTCTGCGCGCCGGCTTTCCAATTGCTCCATGAACAATTTGCTGCGCTCAAGGATTTTCGCGTCCAGCGTTTCCCCTTCAGATTGGAGATCGCGCATCTTCTTGCGCGAGGCTTCGAGTGCGCGCCGGTCAATCTCGGCGATCTGGGCAATGATTTTGGCGAGGCGCTGCTTCATCGCATCAAGCTGACCGTTCCACGCGTTTATGGCCGCTTCTTCACCTTTACGCACCTCATCGCCAATCACCTCTGCCTGCTCGCGCAGTTTGACAGAACGGCTTTCCAAGGCTTCCATCGCGGCGGCGCGGCGTTCGGCCTCTATGCCCTCGATCTTGCCGAGCTCTTTCTGCAAAGCCTCTGCACGGCCTTGCATAGCGGCCAATGCAACGGTTTCGCGGTCTTGCAAATCCTTGCTGAAAGCCGCGTTGGCCTCTTCAATCGCGGCGCTGCGCTCCTGCGCTGCATCCTCGATCCGCGTCAGGCGATCTTCAAAACCGCCAAGGGCATCATTGATATCCTGCTTTAACGAGGCAATTTTATCGATGCTGCGCCCGCCATATTCGTCAAGCCGTTCCAATCCTGAATTCAGCTCGGTCAATTGCGTCTGAGCCGATTTGCCCGAGCTCTCAATCTCGCTCGCCATGGTGCGGGTCGAACTGGCCAATTCAGGCAATTCGCCGCGCAATTGGTCCAAATTCTTGAGAGCCAAAGCGCTGCCGTTTGAAATGGCGTCAATCTGCGCGCCGTTGACCGTAATCAGCGCCTCCAGCTTTTCAGCATGCTCTCCAATGCGTTCCGCCGCTGCCGTGCCCAAGGTCTGCAGTTCGCTGCTTTGCGTGCTGATGAAACTGCGCGCATTGCCCAATTCCTGATTCACTTGCGCAAGGCGCTGCTCCAGATGGTTTGCCTCGTCAGATAAGGAGCGCGCAATCTTGGAAAATTTGCGGCTTTGGCGCTCTGAACTGTAGCGCACGGCCAGCCATAGGCCGACAATCAGCAAAAGCGGTGTGGCCCATCCGGTAATAAGGTTGATCGCGGCTTGGGCAGAAGGGCCGCTCAAAATCTGCTGCTGAAAGGTCCAGCCATAGAACCCGGTCCAAGCCGCACCCAGCACCCATGCCAGGGCAGGGGCCATCCAGCTTCCGATGAGGGGGGCGCTGCTTTCTGATAGGAACCCTTCGCCCGGGTCATGGTCGATCAAATCCTCGCTTTGATCAGCGTCGGCCACATTGCTGCCGATGAAAACGCTCTCTTCGTTTTCTTCTAAGGTCTGTGACGCCTTAGCATCTTGTGAGCCTATTTCTGCCATATTTGCAGCCGTATCATGAAAATAGCTGAGTTAAACCCGTCTTAACCCTTATAAATTAGCACTTATTCACATGGCATTTGAAAATGGCGAATTTGATGCGGCTTTGGCCGCTGCGGCGGGTGATGATCCGGCACTGCAACTCGAATTGCGCCGTGCTTTCCTCGAAAGTGCGGATCGGCAATTGGATTTGCTGCGCCGTTCGCGCTGTGATGCCAATTGGGAACAAGCCGCGACTCGAATGAAGGGCTTGGCCGCCACATTCCACGCCGCTGGCTTGCAAGACCTTGCCGAAGATGCGCTTGTGGCCGCGCCGGGTGAACCCACTATCCTGCGGGAGATGGAGGGGTTTTTAGGCGAACTTCGCGGAACAGACGCGCCTTAACGCCCCACTGAAAATTGCTGTCCGATGGGCCGGTGCCAATACCATTGGCATCGCCGATAACTATCGCTATTCAATCGGTGTGGAGCCTACACCTGTTGGGCGTAGTCAAGGACACCCGAGAATTTGCGTATCGCACTGCTTTCAGCTCTTGCGGACAACCCCGATCACCAAGGCGAGAGGCTGGCATTTCGGCGCTTTGTCGGGCGCAGCGTGTTGGCGCATCAGATCGATATCATGCTTGCGCTAGGGTGCGAGCGGATCATTTGCCTCTCAACCGGATTAAGTCCGGAACTGCTCACTTGTCAGCACCGCGCCGAGCGCGGCGGCGCCCGCTTTCAAGCGATCGGAACAAGCCGGCATTTGGCCAGCATGGTCACCGCGCAAGACGCCTTGTTCGTGCTGGCCGATGGCTTGCTGCCCGAGGCTGGAGAATGTGTCGAAGCCTTGGCACTGCGCCCCGCCATTCTCACTTTTCCAGCAGATGCCGCTGTGGCCAAAGGGTTTGAGCGGATCGATGCCAATCTTGCCTGGGCAGGCGGCATGCATTTGCTGGGCAGCACCGCTGAACGGCTGAACGATTTGCCCGAGGACAGCGATGCTATTTCTGCGCTTCTGAGGGTCGCTTTACAAGGCGGCACGAGCAAGAGCGCGGTCCCGCTTGGCCTGATGGAGGAAGGCCTCTGGTCACTCAAGGACAGCTATACCGCCCGCACAGAGCGGGAGAAAACATGGGTCTCGCGCCATATTGCGCTCAGTTCATTTGTAGCGCCGGGCGCTGCTATCGCAGATCGGATCGGTGCCCGCCTTGCGCGCGATTTCGTTGGCGGAAAATTGCAACGACTGCCTGTTTTTGCCACTGTTATTGGCGGCGTTGTCGCTGGCGCTGCGGCGATTTTTGGTTACCCCATTGCTTCTTTGTGCTGCGCGATCTTCATGGTCTTTTCAGAGCGGGTTAGCGGGATATTCGAGCGTCTTAATCTGGCCGGCCGGCCCGCCCGAACCAAGAAACCCTTCGGCGATTGGCTGAGGCTGGGCTGTGATGCGATGATCCTTGCCTTGCTGGTGAATGTGATGCCGCGCGAGATTGAATGGCTGCGAATGTTCCTTCCCGCCATGCTGATCGGATTGCTGCATCTTGGCGAGCGGCGCGGCGCGGCGCGCTGGAGGCCGCTTTATGCCGACCGCATCGTCTTGCTGGCGGTATTGACACCGATGGTCTGGCTGGGCTTTCCATCAGAGGCTGTTGCAGCCGTGTGTATCTCCGTTCTCGCATCAATTTTTGTTGAGCAATCGCAATCGGATACTAACCCGTGATTAACTATGCGGTGATACCCAAATTTGCATGATCGAGGCGCAAACTATGGCTGAACAAGCCACAGAGGGACGGGAGCGGGTGCAAGACGCACTTTCGCGCTGCAATGCGGCGTTGGCGAAATCCGGGCCGATTTTGGGCTACTTGCTATCTGCGCAAGACCAATCCTTGTTTAGCGACGAAATTGTGGCCCGCGTGCGCGGCATGTTAGGGCATATTTCGGTCCAGATTTTGCGAATTCAGGCAGAGGCAACCGGCGACAAGGGGGCCGAGCAATTTGCCATCGATAACTCTGATGCCCTGGCAGATCATCTGGCTCAGCAACCAAATCTGCTTGGTCATTGTCACGCTTTGGCTATCGAATGGCAATTGGCCGTCAGGCTTGAGACGGATTATGCGATTGATCCGGTGCTTTCACCCATGTTGCAGGACCTCGTTGGGAGCGAAAACAGCGCCCTATCCAGTGCGGCGATGGCTTTGCTGGCTGCACAAGCGCGCTTCTCGCAGTTTCAGCGGCGGATGGAGCTTCCTTTGAACGAGCTTCCGGCTGATCGCTTTGACGAATTGCTCAGCGCCTGGCGCGGCTTTAACAAAGCGTGGCAATCGGATGCGCTGCACCGGGCAGAGGGCAAATTGCGCTCTGGCTATGACGAGGGAAGCAGCCGTTTGGCCTTGCTTGACCGCGTTTTGACGGCGCTAGGACCGGCGGCAGAAAACGCTTTGGATGTAGAGCAGTCAGGCGCTGCCTTGTTTATCTCCGCATTGGCGATGCTGAACCGTGTGCCGCGCGGTCATGCGGCGCTTGGCGTTAACGAGGATCAAATCGGACGCTTGGTTCTCAGCCTCAGAGCCGCTGGGCTGCGCGCGCCTGCCTGCGAAGCGATTGCCTTGAAAATTCACCCTTACGCAGCTTTGCCCGCCGGACTTGAGGCGATTGGCACGCGCGAGGCGGCACAAATGATTGCCGGCGCTGATCCGGCGGCTTTGGGTATGGGCGCCTCCCATGCATAATATGAGCACACTCGACAAACATTACATCGCGCGCGCGCAGGTCGATGCTGCCGGTCATTTGATCGAGGCTGACGAGCTGATCTGTGCTTTGCAAGAGGAGTGCGGCGGCTTTCTGGGCGGGCCATTGGCGATCCCTGAACTCAGGGCTTTGGCTTTGAAGACACAGCGGATCGGCTTGAAACTGGCGCGCAAATTTGAAGCATTGGGCAATGGCGAGCGAGTGATCGCATGGGTCGAGATCGAACCGCGCATTGACGGCGAGCAACAAAACGATGGCTGCGCAATCGGCGTGGTAAGCTGGCAAAGCGAGGAATTGCCTGACGACAGCGATGCGCGCGAGGCCGCGAACCGGCTTGCCATTAATCGGCACCTTGCGGAATTAACCGCGCGGCTTGATGCACAGCAGAACATCTTGTCCGTCACCAGCGAGGCAAGCGATTTGCAAGACCTGCTTGGTGCGATGAGCAAGGGACAGGGTCAGCCATGGACCGATTTTGTGGATCTTGGCGGATTGTCACAAGGGCAGCCTTTGCATTGGCGCCTGCTGGACGGATCAAGCTTCCCCGTTGCCGGATCAGACAGGCAATGGACAGCGCATCTTGAACCTTTGGGTCAGGATGGATCAGGCGCATCGGGCTTTGTGCTGCATCTGGTGAGCGATGTTCCAGACCGGGCTTTGGCGCAAATGAGCGCGCAGCGAGCGGTTGAGATTGCACCGGCTCTGGGGCGCGATCTGTCGCCCGTTCTGCGTCAACCGATCAACCGTATCATCGCCAATGCAGAAACGATCCGGACAAGACTGGCCGGACCCTTGGCGGATGAATATAGCGGATATGCCGCTGATATCGCCACTGCGGGACAACATTTGTTAGCTCTGCTGGATGATCTTTCCGATCTGGAAGTGGTGGAATCGGATGATTTCGTGACTGCCCCTGACCGTATCGAATTGGTCGATGTGGCGCGGCAGGCTTGCGGTATTTTGAGCGTTCGGGCGCGAGAGAAGGGCATTGAATTGGTTGCCCCCGCACCGGGCGAGAGCCAGTTGGCAATTGCCGAATTTAGGCGGGTTCTGCAAATTCTGATCAATCTGATCAATAATGCCATTCGCTACTCCCCAGAAGACAGCCAGATTTGGGTGCGGATGGACCGGATTGGCGACCGCGCGCTGATTACGGTTGCCGATCAAGGGCACGGGCTTGATGAGGCGCAACAAGCCAAGGTTTTTGAAAAATTCGAGCGTTTAGGGCGCAGCGGCGATGGCGGTTCGGGCCTGGGTCTTTACATCTCGCGCAGAATAGCTTTGGCGATGGACGGCGATTTGACCGTAGAAAGCGCCAAGGGGCAGGGGGCTCGGTTCACCCTATCTGTTCCTGCGGCTGAAGATATGCGCTCGCAGCCAAGGGATGCCAAAGCCAAGGGTGATGCCGAAAGCTGATCTTTGGCTTCGGCAGAGGCTCTCGCCAGTGCTTGGCTCTGCCTGACCGCCACCACCTCAAGAAAAAGGGACGCTAAAAGCGCCCCTTATCCCTATGAGTTAAGATGAGTCCGAGGTCTTCGATTAGCGCTCGCTAACCGGGACATAATCTCGCTGTGTCGGACCAGTGTAAAGCTGCCGTGGGCGGCCAATTACCTGAGCCGGATCAGAAATCATCTCATTCCATTGCGCGACCCAGCCAACTGTCCGAGCCAAAGCAAACAAGGCTGTGAACATTGTCGTCGGGAAACCGATCGCCGATAGGATAATGCCGGAGTAGAAATCGACATTCGGGAACAGCTTCTTCTCGCGGAAATAGTCGTCATTGAGAGCCATTTCCTCAAGCCGCAGAGCCGTTTCGAACACCGGATCAGTGACTTTCAAAGCGTCGAACACTTCGCGCACTGTTTTTTGCATAACCGTCGCGCGCGGGTCGTAATTTTTATAGACGCGGTGGCCGAAGCCCATCAGGCGGAATGGATCGTTCTTGTCCTTTGCCCGCTCGATATAACGCGGAATTTGATCCGGCGTACCAATCTCCTGAAGCATGTTAAGCGCCGCTTCGTTAGCGCCGCCATGCGCTGGACCCCACAGACAGGCGATACCAGCGGCCATACAAGCAAACGGATTGGCGCCCGATGATCCGGCCAGACGCACGGTCGAAGTCGAGGCATTTTGCTCGTGATCGGCATGCAGAATGAAGATCCTGTCCATTGCGCGTTCGACTTCTGGAATAACTTCATATTCCTCGGCCGGCACGCCAAATGTCATCCGCAGAAAATTGCCAGTGTAGCTAAGCGAATTGTCCGGCTGCATGAACGGCTGACCAATGGCGTATTTATACGCCATCGCCGCAATCGTTGGCATTTTGGCAATCAGCCGGTGCGAGCTGATGCGGCGATGCTCTGGGTCGGAGATATCGGTGCTGTCGTGGTAGAAGGCAGACAAGGCACCAACCACGCCGCACATGATTGCCATCGGGTGCGCATCGCGGCGGAAACCGTTGTAAAACTGGTTGAATTGATCATGCAGCATGGTGTGGCGCGTGATCGTATGATCAAACGTATCAAGCTCGGTCTTGCTCGGCAATTCGCCATTAAGCAGCAAATACGCCACTTCCATGAAGCTGGAATGTTCGGCCAATTGTCCGATGGGATAGCCGCGGTGCAGCAGAATGCCTTCATTGCCATCGATATAAGTCAGAGCGCTTTCGCATGATGCAGTCGATTTATAGCCCGGATCAAACGTGAACGCGCCGGTTTGCCCATAAAGCTTGCGAATATCGATCACATCGGGCCCAGTGCTGCCCTTAATGACCGGATATTCGTGTGTATCGCTGCCCACTTGGAGCTTTGCTTGCTTGTCGGCCATTGCCGTCTCCTCATTCAACCTCAGTCAGTGCTCGGTGCTGTTGCTTGCGCGTTGATCCGCGCCAGCGACTCAGCTTTCCCCAAAAGGACGAGCACATCGAAAATTCCCGGGGAGTTTGTCGTCCCCGTAAGAGCTGCGCGCATTGGCTGCGCGAGCTTGCCAAAACCCAAACCAAGGTCCTCGCAAAGCCCCTTGGTAGTGGCTTCAAGTCCTTCACTTGTCCAGTTATTTTCGCGCTCCAATGTCGCGGCGACAAGATGAAGCCGTGCCTTACCCTCTGCATCCAGCATTTTTGCCGCCTTTTCGGTCATCTCAAGGGGGAGGGAGGCGAACAAAAAGCCCGCACTTTCGGCCAATTCGGGCATGGTTTTGGCGCGTGATTTAAGCACGGGCATGGCCCTTGTAAGCAATTCTTTATCCGCGTTTGCACCAATTGCATCCGCCGCAAGGTCAGCGAGCCGTCCATCATCCGCCGCTTTGATGTAGCCCGCGTTCATATTCTGAAGCTTTTTAATGTCGAAGCGCGAGGGCCCTTTGCCAATCGCTTCCAACCCGAACAGATCAACCGCTTCCGCGCGGGTGAATTCTTCCTGGTCCCCATGCCCCCAACCAAGCCTCAGCAGATAATTGAACAGCGCCTCTGGCAAAATGCCTTCTTCATCGCGGTAAGCCTCCACCCCGACTGCGCCGTGGCGCTTAGAGAGTTTTGCGCCGTCACTGCCATGGATCAGAGGCACATGGGCGTAAATCGGCTCTGGCCAATTGCCTTCGATCGCATTCATGGCATGGATCACGGGCAATTGCCGGAAGGCATTGTTCAAATGGTCATCGCCGCGGATAATATGGGTGCAGCCCATATCGTGATCATCGACCACGACGGCCAGCATGTAAGTCGGCGTGCCATCCGCCCTTAGCAAGATGTAATCATCAACCTCTTCGCAGCGCACCGTGACGCGGCCTTGAACGGCGTCGTCAATGGCCATTTCGCCTTCATTGGGCGTTTTGATCCGAACAACAAAAGGAGCGCCAGCGTCCGCCTCGCTCGGGTCCCGGTCACGCCAGCGACCATCATAACGAAGCGGCAATTTCTTCGCGCGCTGCTCCTCGCGCATGGCCTCAAGCTCTTCCGGCGTTGCAAAACATTTGTAAGCATGCCCCGCCTCAAGCAATTTCAGCGCGACTTCCCGGTGCCGGTCCGCTCTCGTCGATTGAAAAACCGGCTCTTCGTCGTAGTCGAGACCAAGCCAGTCGAGGCCGCTGATGATTTTCTCGATAGCCTCGTCAGTGGATCTCTTGCGGTCGGTATCTTCAATCCGCAAAAGCGCTTTGCCGCCGTGATGGCGCGCAAAGAGCCAATTGAACAAGGCCGTGCGGGCCCCGCCAATATGCAGGAAACCCGTAGGCGAGGGCGCAAAACGCGTGACAACCATCGCATCTGATTGACCGCTTTGACTTGCCATCTTCCCATTCATCCTTTCAAATAGCCGCATCGATACATCCAAACCGCCCCCAGTCCCGATTGTCGGAAACGGGCCCAGAACCTCTGGGAAAGGCTCAGCTCACCCTCCCGAAATAGGGGTGATGAGCGCCTCGAGCTCCAGCACTGCAGAACAGGCACCAAGCGGTCAAAATGTCGCCGATTATGTTGCGGCGCAGCACCTTTGGCTGAAGCGGCTTGGCATGTCTAGTATTGCGGCGCGGGCAGAGCATTTTTTGAATGATGCCGGATTTGATCGAGGACCTTGGTTCACGGTCGCATTTGCCTTTGGGATCGGTGCGTGGTTCGCCATCAAAGAGCCATGGCAATGGGTCGCCTTCATCACGCTCAGCCTGCTTTTGGCGATTGGCAGCGTTGGGCTTTGGCGGGGCAACGCTGGTCGCACGGCGCTCATGATGGCGGTTTCGGCGGTGCTGCTTGCGCTGGCCGCGGGAACTGCGACGATTTGGACGCGGTCTGCTATGGTCGGTGCGGAGCCGATCCCGTTCAACCGGGTCAGCCAATTGGATGCGCGGATATTGGAGCGCGAGGAGCAGCCCTCGCAGGGGCGTACGCGCCTGACGCTGGCGGTGCGCGATGAAACGGCAGATCGGGCGATAAAGGTACGCGTTAATCTTTCGCAAGAGCAGGTGATTGATGGCCTGTCCGAGGGCGCGCGTATTCGGCTGAGGGCGAGGCTTGTGCCTCCCTCATCGCCTATCCTGCCCGGCGCCTATAATTTTGCCCGAGCTGCTTGGTTTGATGGGCTTGCGGCGACCGGATCAGCATTGGGCGAGGTTGAACTGGTCGAACGGGGCCGCGATGCGGGCACGCTTGCAGCGGCGCAAAGGTGGATATCTGCCCATGTTCAGGCCCGTCTTGAGGGGGCTGCGGGTACAATCGCTGCGGCATTTGCAAGCGGCGACCGGGGCGCCATAAGCGCGCGCGATGCAGCGATGATGCGCGATGCGGGATTGACCCATTTGCTCGCGATCAGCGGGTTGCACGTCAGCGCGGTGATTGCTGGCGGATATTTTGTAGCGATTAAATTGCTTGCCCTTTGGCCGTGGCTGGTTTTGCGCGTCCGGCTCCCGCTGGCGGCAGCAATCTTTGCGGCTGCTTGCGGGGTGGGCTATACGCTGCTGACCGGCGCGCAAATCCCCACGGTGCGCGCGTGCTTTGCCGCGATGCTGGTGCTTGTCGCCTTGGCAATCGGGCGAGAGCCTTTGTCGCTAAGAATGGTCGCGGCGGCGGCGCTTTTTGTCCTGATGCTCTGGCCCGAAAGCCTTGTTGGACCCAGTTTTCAGATGAGCTTTGCGGCGGTAACCGTGATCATTGCGCTGCATAATACAAAATGGGCAAAAGACTTCCTCACAGTCCGTGACGAGCCTTATGCCAAACGGTTTTCGCGCCGGGTCATAATGCTCTTCTTGACCGGATTGGCGATTGAAATCGCGCTGATGCCAATCGTCCTGTTTCATTTCCACCGCGCGGGATTTTACGGAGCCTTCGCCAATGTTCTGGCTATTCCGCTCGTGACGTTTGTCGCCATGCCGATGATTGCACTCGCGCTATTTCTGGACCTGCTTGGTTTGGGCGCGCCCATATGGTGGATCGCGGGGCAATCGCTCGACCTCTTGCTGGCGATTGCCTATTTTACTGCGCAGCAGCCGGGCGCCGTCAAACTGTCGCCAGAAATTACGCAGGCGCCAGCTTTGCTCTTTGTGTTTGGCGCCTTGTGGCTCGCTCTTTGGCGGGGCAAGGCAAGGGGCTGGGGATTGATCCCTTGCGCGGCTGCTACTGCGATGATGCTGAGCGTCCCGACACCCGATGTTCTCATCACGCGCGATGGTCATCATGTCGCAATCACAGGGGAGCGCGAGGGGCTATTGCTGCTCAGAAACGGCAAAAGTTCCTTTGCAAGAGACAATCTGCTCGAACTGGCAGGCAGCGACAATAACACGATTGCATTGGAGGATTGGCCTGCCGCGCGTTGCAGCCCGGATTTCTGTGTGATCAATGTGAGACGCGA
>CAZDHB010000029.1:0-11171 GCA_964505255.1 uncultured Porphyrobacter sp. | reverse complement strand
CAAATTGCGTCTAATGATACCGCCTGAGCAGCCCGGCCAGCTTGCCCTGAACCTGAACCTGTGCCGGGTGATAAACCTGCGGTTCGTAAGCACCATTGGCGGGATCCAGCACAACCTTGCCATCAGAACGGCGCAGATATTTTAGCGTCGCTTCTTCATTTTCGACCAAGGCAACAACAATTTCACCATCTCGCGCCGACTCTGTCCGTTTAATCAGCGCAAAATCCCCATCGAAAATACCCGCCTCGATCATGGAATCGCCCGACACTTCCAGAGCGTAATGCTCGCCCGGGCCAAGCAGGGCCGCAGGAACAGGAAGGCTGGATTGGCCTTCAATCGCTTCGATCGGCGCGCCAGCCGCAATCCTGCCGTGCAGCGGAATATCCATGACATCATTAGCAGGCTCTGGCGCAGATACCTTTGCCGGAGCGGCATCATTGGCCGCCGCCAAGGTGATCGGAGCGCTGGGCGCCTCGTCCTTGGTTGTTCCAAGCACTGCGGCCTCTGGCGTTTTGATAACTTCCAGCGCGCGCGCCCGGTTTGGCAAGCGGCGAATAAATCCGCGCTCTTCCAAAGCCGAGATTAACCGGTGCACACCGGACTTGCTTTTAAGGTCGAGCGCTTCCTTCATTTCTTCGAAACTTGGAGAAATGCCAGTCTCTTCCAGACGAGCTTGGATAAAACGGATCAATTCGTGCTGCTTTGCCGTCAGCATAGGTCTTCACTCCGAAACGTCCCAAGAGGACTCTTTATCGCTCAGACGCCTCTTTTTGAGACATTTTCACGAACGAATAAAGAACAAGTAGGCAACTCGGCTTTTCGAGTCAAGCCATGTGCAGCATTTGCCGTCAGCCTAGGCCGAGGCACTAGGGCAAAAGATAGACCGGAACGGGGGTTCCTTTGGTGACCGGCGGCGCATCGATCGGTCGGTCGATTAAAATCGTCGCAGTAGCGAGTGCACCAAGAGCGCTGCTATCGCGTTCTTCCAAGACGTTCGCCGCGCCGCCGATAATGCTGCCCCGTAAAAATTCCTGGCGGGCTTTGCCTTTTGGCAAATCATCCGCCGAGGGGAGGAAAATCGGCTCTGGCAATGCAGTTTGATCGCCTTGAAAGCGTCTGATTGCCGGCAGCATGAAGAGGAACGCGGTGACATAGGTCGAGACGGGATTGCCCGGCAAACCAAGCACCAGCGCAGGCGGGTTGTTGCCTGTGTCGAACGCGACAAGCAGCGGTTTGCCCGGCCTGATCGCGACTTTCCAAAAAGCAAGCTTGGCCCCGCGCGCCTCCAACACAGGTTTGACCAGATCATGCTTGCCAACCGATGCGCCGCCGCTGGTGACGATCAAATCTGCGCCGCCGGCTGCGTTAAATGCAGCATTCATGGCCTCGGATGTGTCCTTCACCGGCCCGACCCGCTGAACTATCGCGCCCGCGCTTGTGGCCAAGGCGGCCAGCATTGCCCCATTGGAGGCGGGCAGGCGGTCTGGCGGGCAGTCTTGCGGATCGGAGACCAGTTCATCGCCGCATTCCAGCACAGCCACCTTGGGGCGGCGCGCCACCAGAACGTCACCGAAACCTGCTGCGCGGGCCAGCGCCATCTGCGCAGCACCCATTTTTGTGCCCGAGGTTAAAACGCGCTCACCCTCGGTAAAGTCAAATCCCTTGCGGCGGATATGCCGCCCTGTTTCCGGTTCTTCTGCCGCGCGCACAATGTCGCCGTCCATTTGCGCATTCTCGGCGATCAGAACGCTCCGCGTGCCCGGCGGGCAATGCGCGCCAGTGGATATCTGAACCGCCTCTGCGCTGCTCAAACTGCCTGAAAAGGGCGTGCCCGCGCGGGATTCCCCAACCAGTTTCCATGGTCCTTCGCCGGCAATGGCAAACCCGTCCATGGCCGAAAGATCATGGCTGGGCTGGGTTCGGCGGGCGACTATATCTTCACCCAAAATCCGTCCGGCGGCATCATCAACCGCTACGGTTTCTGCGTCCAGCGGTGTTATCAATCCAGCGAGTTCATCCCAAGCTTGGCCAAGCAGTAAGGCCTGTTTCGAGGTGAGGGGGCTGGTCATTTACTCGGGCTTATCGCTGGTGCTGATGTCGCCGTGCCACTCGCCCGATTTGCCCCCGCTTTTATAGGCAAGTTGCACGCCTTCGATGACCATGCCTTTGTCAATCGCCTTGCCCATATCATACAAGGTCAGGCAAGCGATGCTAACGGCGGTCATAGCCTCCATCTCGATGCCGGTTTTCCCCTTGAGCGAGCAGCTTGCCTCAACCCGGATGGCGTCATCTTCTGGGGTAAAATCGATCACAACGGCATCAAGGCCCAGCGGATGACACAGCGGGATCAGATCACCGGTTTTCTTCGCCGCCATAATCCCCGCAATCCGCGCGGCGGCAAAGGCATCGCCTTTCGGGCCGCTGTTTTGCGTGAGCGCGCTGAGGGCGTCTTCTGACATACGGATCCGTCCGGTTGCGATGGCCTTGCGCTCGGTTTCTGGCTTGCCGCCAACGTCGACCATGCGCGCCGCACCGCTTTCATCAAGATGGGTGAGCTTGCTCATCACGCAGAGCCGGTGAGCAAGGCAGCCGTGGCCGCCGCTACATCATCTTGCCGCATCAGACTTTCTCCTACCAGAAAGCTGCGTATTCCCGATTTTGCGAGCCTTGTGCAATCCTCATGATTGCCAATACCGCTTTCCGACACCAGCAAAACATCATCCGGCACCAATTTTACCAGCCGCTCGGTCGTCTCCAGCGAGGTGACAAAACGGGTAAGGTCACGGTTGTTGACCCCGATGAGGCGTGAACGGAGGCGCAATGCTCTCTCCAGCTCCTCTTCATCATGCACCTCGACCAGAACATCCATGCCGTGCTGGACCGCTGCGGCCTCAATTTCGGACATCAAAACATCGTCAAGCGCGGCAACAATGATCAGGATTGCGTCTGCGCCGATCGAGCGGGCCTCAGCAACTTGCCATGGATCGACCATAAAATCCTTGCGCAAAACGGGCAGATTGCAGGCCGCGCGCGCCGCGATCAGATAATCCTCGTGACCCTGAAAATAGGGCGCATCGGTCAAGACAGACAGGCAAGCGGCACCGCCAGCTTCATAATCCTGAGCATGCCGGGCGGGGTGAAAATCGGCCCGGATAAGCCCTTTGGAGGGAGAGGCCTTCTTGACCTCTGCGATCAGGGCAAAACCACCACCATGGCTTTTGGGGCCAGCAGCAATCTTAGCCTCCATCGCGGCTTTAAATCCGCGTGGGCCATCCGCCAAAGCGGCCTTTGCCTCCAGCTCAGCCAAAGACTGCACGCGCTTTCGCTGCGCAACCTCGCCGCGTTTCGTGTCGCAAATCTCGGTCAGCTTGTTCGCGCTCATTGGGCAAGATCGATCCAGCGGCCAAGCAGATCATGCGCCGCTTTGCTGTCAATCGCCTCGGCAGCGCGCTGTGCACCGCTTGGCAAATCCGGCACCGCATCCGCCACCATCAATGTTGCCGCAGCATTGAATAAGACGGCATCGCGGTAAGCGCTTTTTTCGCCTTGCAAGAGGGCTTTCAAAGCCGCCGCGTTTTGCTCCGCATCACCGCCGCGAATGGCTTCTACTGGGGCGCTGGGCAAATGCGCGTCAGCCGCCGACATGCGGTTCATGGCAAAAGACCCGCTTGCGACATCGGCCACCTCATTACCGCCCGCCAAACTCAACTCATCCAGGCCTTCATCGCCTGATACGATCATCGTCCGCTGGGTTCCCAATTGTGCCTTTGCCTCGGCATAAATCGGCACATAGGCCGGACGAGCAATACCGATGAGTTGACGCTTCACTCCGGCGGGATTGCTGAGCGGACCCATCAGGTTGAAAATGGTGCGCTTGCCAATCTTTTGACGAATGGGCTGAATACGGCCCATCGCCGGATGATGGTTCTTCGCAAACAGGAAGCATATGCCGATTTCGGCCAGCGTCTTTTCCGCCGTTTTGCCCGCCGCCTCCATATCAAGGCCGAGCGCCTCGAGCGTGTCTGCTGCGCCTGATTTGCTGCTGGCTGCGCGATTGCCGTGCTTTGCGACCGGCACACCGCAAGCGGCGACAACGAGGCTAACGGCGGTGGAAACATTGAGCGTGTGATGCCCGTCGCCGCCCGTGCCGCAGCAGTCGATGGCGTTATCGGGGGCCTCAATCGGTATCAAACGGGCCCGCAATGCGCGCGCAGCGCCCGCGATTTCGTCTGCGGTTTCGCTGCGTTCGCTCATGGTCACAAGCAAACGCGCGATTGCGTCATCGCTGGTTTCGCCGTCCAGCACCCAGCCAAAGATTTCTTCTGCCTGAGCTTGGTCAAGCGGCTCAGCGCCAGATGGCAATTGCTTCATTGGATCACCTCAAAACTGGGCACGTCCGGTGTTAATCCGCACATTCTGGCGAAATTGGCGAGCAAGGCGTGGCCGTGCTCGGTTGCGATGCTTTCAGGATGGAATTGGACGCTGTGGATCGGCAGGCTTTCGTGCCTGAGGCCCATGATGCAATCCTCAGCATTGTCATCGCTGCTCGTCTGGGGGCCGCTCGTTGCATTAACGATCAGCGCATCTGGCACATTGCGCACGATTAAGGAGTGATAACGGGTCGCCTGAAACGGGGAGGGTAGACCTTCAAAAACGCCGCTTGCATCGTGGCTAACCGGGCTGGTTTTGCCATGCATCAATCCCCCGCGCTCAACCTTTGCGCCGAAATATTGTCCAATCGACTGATGCCCCAAACAGACGCCGAGTAAGGGCAATTGGGCTGCGGCACATTCGCCGACCAGATCAAGGCTGATCCCGGCCTCGTTAGGGGTGCACGGACCGGGCGAGATAAGCATGCCTTTGGCCCCGCTGCTAACGGCGTCCTTGGCGCTTAGCGCATCATTGCGCTCTACCGCGACACTGCACCCCAATTCCATGAGATAGTGAACCAGATTGAAGGTGAAGCTGTCGTAATTGTCGATCACCAGAATATCGGGCTCAGGCGTTTCGGCGAGGCTCTTCATCAGTTGCTCTCAGCCTTGTTCATGACCACCACCATTGGCCCGAGCGCTGCGCCGTTATCCATGCGGCCCGTCGCCGGATCCCACAGCGCGGATATTTTTCCGTCCAGAAACAAGGCGTTCTGGGCCTTTATCTCGTCTCTGTAATACCGGGCGAGCTTGCCGAAAGAGAGTTCCCCCTCGCTCATCACAAAATGCGCCTTGCCCGAGGCATCAAGGCCAACCGCATTGCGCACCGCCTTGGATGGGCCGTCATCCTGAAATTCGGGATGCAGCTCTCCTTCGATAAGCAGCATGGGGCCAGATTGGGTTCCGAATTGCGGGCGGTCTGAGACATTGCGCAGGAAACTGTCGGTCGTGCGAATGCGCCAATTGCCCGCACTGCCGTAGAACACGCCGTTCGGTTTCAGGTAAAAATTGCCATTACCGCTGTCCCGGTCCAGCTCTTCGAGCCGTTCGCCGCTTTCAACGTAATAGCCGATCGGGTCGCCTTCGCCGTCGAACATGCCTGCGTTCACCGCAAAGGCTACGGCACGGTTATCCAGCGTCTCGGCGAGTTGGTCCAAGGACCGATAATTGCTGCCCGCATTGTCCGCGAGGGCGGTGGTGATGCTATGGCGCGCAGGATCGGCTGTGCAATGGGTGAGGGCGGTCCCTTCGAACTCGACCTTGCGGCATACCGATTCTGCGCCGTTTCCTTCACGTGCCTGGTCCTTGAGAGCGGTGTCGAGGCCCGGTCCTGCATTGGGGTTGGCCGGATCGGCGGGACCGTCACCGATCTGGGCACGGGCAACCGGTTCGCCCTCTTGTGTATCACATCCGGCAAGCGAGAGGCCCAAGGCTCCGGCCAATAGTATTGCAGTTACCGATTTCGTCATGGCCATGGTCATTGTCCGTATCCCGCTTCATTGGCTATTCTATAGGCTTCTTTTGCAGCCGCTTTGAGCGCGCCGGCTTTGGCCTCACATTCGCGCAGTTCGTAATCGGGGTCACTGTCGGCGACAATTCCGGCCCCTGCCTGAACATGCATTTTGCCATCTTTCACGACCGCCGTGCGCAAGACAATGCAGCTATCGATTGATCCATCCGGGCTGAAATATCCAACCGCGCCCGCATAAGCTCCGCGCGTCTCCGGCTCTAGCTCGGCGATGATGTCGCAAGCACGGATCTTCGGCGCGCCGCTGACGGTGCCCGCCGGAAAGCCAGCGAACAGAGCATCGAGAGCGTCTTTCGAGCTGTCCAATTTGCCCACCACATTGCTTACAATGTGCATAACATGGCTGTACCGCTCCACCGTGAATGAATCCGTGACCTCAACGCTGCCGCGCGCAGCAACCCGGCCCACATCGTTGCGCCCAAGATCGAGCAGCATCAAGTGCTCAGCGCGCTCTTTCGGGTCCGCCAGAAGCTCTTTTTCGGCCAGTTGATCCGCCGCCTCTGTCGCGCCGCGTGGGCGCGTGCCCGCAATAGGTCTGATGGTAACGTCGCTATCTCTGACGCGGACCAGTATTTCTGGGCTGGAGCCCACTACGCTGAAGCCGGGTAAATCGAGGAAGTAGAGAAAGGGCGAGGGGTTGATCCGCCGCAGCGCCCGATAAAGCGCGATGGGCGGCAATTCAAAATCCGCCGAGAAACGCTGAGCGAGGACAACCTGAAAAATGTCACCAGCAACGATGTACTCTTTCGCTTTGGAAACCATTGCGCGGTAATCATCGGGCGCAATGTGATGCTGGAACTCGTCCATTTCTGTGATGCTCGCACTGGCATCTGGATCGCCGAGAGATTGGCCATGCGGCGCTCCATAAAGCTTGCGCAGGCCTTCATCGATGCGCTCTTCCGCATGTTCGATCGCGCGGGCGGGATCATCAGCCTGCCAGATCGGCGCGACACAGAAAATTTCATCGCTGAGATTGTCGAACACCAGCAAAAGCTGCGGCCGTATGAAGAGCATATCAGGCAGATCAAGCTCGCTCGCAGGTGCTCTTGGCAAATCCTCGACCAGACCAATGGTTTCATAGCCAAAATAGCCGACCAAACAGGCCAGAACAGGCGGCAGACCTTTGGGCACATCAATCCGGCATTCGCTGACCAGCTCTTTCAGCGCCGACAATGCGTCCGTCTCGCAAGGTGCGAATGCCCCGCGCGAAGCGGCCCATTGCCGATTGATCTCAGCTGAGGCGCCATGGGCTCTAAAGGCAAGATCGGGGTCAATGCCAAGCAGACTGTAGCGGCCACGGATTTCTCCGCCCTCGACAGATTCGAGCAGAAAATCACCGCGCCCCGGTTCGATCAGAGCAAGGGCTGCGCCAACAGGCGTAAGCGTGTCGGCAACCGCGCGGCGCCAAACCAATGCCGGCCTGCCATCATTTAAAGCGGAGAACGCCTCGCTCGCGCCTTCAATGGTGGACATGACAGGATAAGATAGAGGTGCCGGAGACGCTCAAATTCAAGTCTCACCCAGCAAGTTTTTGCGCACCGCATCGACGGCCGCATCATTGGTTTCGGCCCCCATTTCATTGCGCAAGGCGCGCAGCAATTGCTGCGTATATTCGTCGCCCACCGCTGGGCCCAATTGGGTGGCAGCCTGTTCAATCAGCGGATCATCATCGGCAATCTCGCCCAGCTCAATCCCCTCAAGATCAAGCACATACCAGCCAAGATTGCTTTGCTCGGCAAGCTTCTTGTGTGTTCCCTTGGCCATGCTGAAAAACAAGGCGAGCGATGGCGGGATGCGCTGCTGGGATTGCCGCGCGAGTTCTTCGCGGGTCAAATTCATGTTCTGGACCGGCGGCAAAGCCGTCTCCTCGGCGTCCATCACTTCTCTAAGAGAGCCGCCCTCGGCAAGTTTGGCCAGCATCCGGTCAGCGGCAGCCTTGGCCTCTGTCGCCCCTTCGGCAAGACGCCAGCGGGCCGTGACATTATCCTTGATATCGTCGAGCGGTGCAGCCGCGCTTTCGGTAATGCCGCTGACCTCGTACACCAGATAGACTTGACCTTGGCCAACATCATCGACCTGCGGCTCGCTTTCGTCGATTTCAAAGATATTGCCCAGCGCCGGGCCAAGCACTTGCGGCGCGGTTTGCCCTTCTGCCTGATAGACACCCCCATCAGCGGTAATGGGGTCGGTTGTTTGCAAATCTAGCTCCAATTGCTCGGCCAATTCGGTGAGCGTTGACCCCCCGGCCAATTCCTCTTCGATTTCGGCGGCAAGATCAGCCAAAGCGCGGCCGCGGTTTTCCTCGCGCATGGTCGCGGCAATTTCATCGCGCACTTCGCCTAGGCTGCGCGCCGCGCGGTTCTGAACCGCGTCAACCCGCGCAATGTGCCAGCCAAGCGAGCTGCGGGCAGGGGCGCTGAGCGAGCCGCGTGATGCGGCAAAATAGGCTGTGGCAACTTCGGCTGAGGCACTGCTGCGCAATTCCTCTTCAGATTGTCCTTCGATCGCAGATACGCGCAGACCAGCGTTTTGCGCCACCTGTTCAAAACTGGCGCCGCCCGCAACCTGGTCACGCAATGCTGTGGCGGCTTCCTCGGTCGGCACAATCAGCTGCGTGAAATTTCTGTCCTCGCGCGCCGAATAAAGCGCCGCATCCGCTTCGTAACGCGCAGCGATTTCTTCATCCGATGGATCAATCCGGTTTTCGACAGCAGATGCATCGAAGCTGGCGAAGCGCACAGTGCGTCGTTCAGGACGGATGAAATCATCGCGGTTGTCATTGTAAAAAGCGGCCAATTGTTCGTCGCTTGGATCGTCTTTGGGTGCAAAAGCCGCGGACGGGACAAAGCCGATGGCGCCTGTGCGGCGTTCCTTAAAGAGCAGCGCATAACGGCGGGCGAGCTTGCGCGGCATCACCGCCCCATAGGTCGCAGGTGTAATCACTTGCTGAGCCAAAAGCCCATTGCGAATGTCATCCCGGATCGCGCTTTCCGAAATGCCTTGCTGGAGCAAAGACTGACGGAAAGATTCGGGGTCAAAATTGCCGTCTGCACCCCGGAAAGAGGGGATCTGGCGAATTTCGCTGTTGATAAGATTGTCACCGGCTCTGAGGCCATTAGCCTCGGCATAGGTTGCGATTGCATAACGGTCGATCAATTGATCGAGCACTTGATCAAGACCGCCTTGCGCGATGAACGCAGGCATCGAGATCGTCGGCTGCTGCTGGCGCACACGTGACAAGCCGGACTGGGCCGATTGGGTGAACTCGGCCGTGCCGATCTTCTCGCCGCCCACGACAGCGACCCTGTCGCCCCCAGCAATTCCGCCGAAAGTCGCATTATTGGCGACATCACTGCTGGCAAAAGCAAATGCGATAACCGCCAAAAACACGAGGGTCAGACCAAGGCCGATTTTTGACTGAAAGAATCTGCGGAAAAATTGGATCATGAATATACGGCCTAGCTAGCTTGATGGCGAAGAGTTTTCCTTGCGAGAACCCCTTATCCATAGTGAGACTTCGCCGCAACAGGTTCACATCGGTTTTGACCTATCTGGATTCGTCCGCTAGCTGCCGAGGAAATGATGCCTATATCGGTCAAGGTTAGGGGCGCTGAGCGGCCTTAGTCGAAGCAGTATTGCATTGTGCGCGTTTCTTCATGGCTCGCGTGACTTCAACTATGATAAAATGTCGCTTTGAAATTGGACAATATTATGACTGACCGGCCTTATATTGTCGGAAATTGGAAAATGAACGGGACGCGCGGCATGTTGGCCGAGGCGCGCGCGATTGACCGTGCGGCGCGGCGTTTCATGAAGGTGGAGGTCGCGGTTGCGCCGCCCTTTACCCTTTTGCATGCGGTCCACCGTGAAGCTGAGCAAATCCAGATCGGGGCGCAGGATTGTCACCCCAATCCCGAAGGCGCGCATACCGGCGATATCTCTGCATCCATGGTGGCTGACTCCGGCGCGAAATTTGTCATTCTTGGCCATAGCGAGCGGCGCGGCGATCACGGTGAAACCGACGAATTGATCGGGGCCAAGATTTCTGCGGCTTTGGAGGCTGGTCTTCGTATCATCCTGTGCTGCGGGGAGAGCCTCGATGTGCGCGATGCAGGCAATGCAGAACAATTCGTCTTAGGACAGCTCAGCGCGGTTCTTGGGAAAATTGATGCGCCGAAAGAGCAATTGACGATCGCTTACGAGCCGATCTGGGCAATTGGGACGGGCCGGACCGCCAGCCTGGAGGATATCGCGGCGATGCATGGCGCGATCAGGGCATTGCTGAAACAGACATTCGGGAATGAGGCGGCAGAGCAAGTGCGCATTTTGTACGGCGGGTCTGTTAAACCGGACAACGCTGCGCAAATTCTCTCGCAAGCCGATGTTGACGGCGCTTTGGTTGGCGGGGCCAGCCTGACGGCCGACAGTTTCCTTGGAATTGCAATGGCGGCGGTCGAACAAGAAGAGGGCTAGGCCGCTCGACCAAATGCTCAAATCGGGTAAAGGCTCTTGGACTTGTCCCAAAGCAATCGCACCCCTAGATAGGCCTCCACATAATACCATGCCCGCTGCTCTGGCATTTGACGGGTCAAACACGGATTTAACTCATGTTCCTATTTCTCACGGTTTTACAGGCCATTATCGCAGCGGCCTTGGTTGGCGTCATTTTGGCGCAGAAATCGGAAGGCGGGGGCCTCGGCATCGGCGGTAGCCCAACCGGCATGCTGAGCGCGCGCGGGGCGGCGGATTTTCTGACCCGCACGACCAAATGGCTCGCGGTGGCATTTGTTGCTTTGTCGATTCTTTTGGCGGCTCTTGCAGTTGATGCGACATCCGGCAGCAGTCTGGAATCGACCCTCGACCGGAACGTGACACCGGCGGCGGGCGAAGATCCCTTGGGCGGCGGGGCAAGCCCATTGGGCGGCAACCCGCTCGGAGACGCTGAAACGGCTGCTGAACCTGCTGACGAAGCGGCAGCGCCTGCTGAGGGCGACGCGCCGCTTGGCGGCAATTAAAGACGCCTGATTTGATCCCCTAACAGGCTGGCCCTGCGTATCTTTGCGCTGGCTTGACATTGCAACTGTGGATTGAAGGCGAAGCAGCGCAATATTTGTGAAGTTCGCGCTTGCGCCGAATCCGTCTGCGTCCTTAAGGCTTGCCTCCCATGGCGCGGTATATTTTCATCACCGGCGGCGTGGTTTCCTCGCTCGGCA
>CAZDHB010000028.1:0-33546 GCA_964505255.1 uncultured Porphyrobacter sp. | reverse complement strand
ACCCGCGACCTAGCCGTTATGAGCGGCCAGCTCTAACCAACTGAGCTACAGGCCCTGACCGATGGCCACGGCCTCAAAAGCCGATAGCAGAAACAAGGATTGCGCTGGCGCGGTTAGCGTGGCTTGATGCGAAGGGCAAGGCCTTGCTGTATTGTTTTTCATTTTTGCTGGTTTTGCAATTCAGGTGACAATCGAACTCATCAGCTGCGCGACATTCGTTGGCTTGACACCGCGATCACCCAGATAAGCGTAAATCGCGCGCCACCAATCATAGAACGCATCAAGGTCGCGCTCGTTACGCACATAGGGCGTTTGACCCGGCATGAGCGACGGGCTGTGAAAGCTCAGGACGAGCAATGGCAACCCATCATCGAGGGCCATATCAATCCCCCGCAAAGCTTCTTCGATCGAGACCCCTTCAGGGGTGAGCGAAATCCGTTCCAATAGTCCCAGCCGGGCGAGCGCGCCGCCCATACGCGGAATTTTGCAAGTCACCGGATAGATCCACCGACCCTGCCGGCGCAGCATGCCCCAATAGACGCTGGTCAGCGGCAATTCCAAAAGCTGGTTTTCCTGATCCAGCCAATAGGGGGCAAGGGGATGGCTCATGTAATTGGGGCCATGGCCTTTGCGATAATCGAAGCCCGTGCGTACCGAACTGTCGATGGCCACGCCATAATCCTTTAACAGGTCAAGCGTGCCCGATCCCAAACCATAACGGCCTGCGCGGTAAATCATCGGTGCCAGCCCAAAGTTCTCTGCAATGAGGTCATGGAGGCGTGCGAATTTCTCGCGCTCAAGCTCGACCGGGAGATTGCCGGCATAGCTGGTGAAGGCAGAGACTTGCTCCTTATGCGGAGGGTTCACCCAAGGGTGCAATTGCATGCCAATTTCGGCTGCGCCGCGTTTGGCCGCATCGCTCAGGATTTCGATGGCATAAGGATCATTGGCGATGGGCCAATCGATCAGATAGACCGGCGTAACGCCCAAGCCCTCACAAAATTCCTGAAATCGCGCAATATAGCGAACATGTTCCAAGCTATGGGAATCGCGCGAGAAATCCCTGTCCCAGTCGAACTCTTCCTCGGTGTCTACGGTCAGCAGCGCGCGCTGGCCAAATTGGCCATCAAAACTTGCGTATTGCTCCCGCTTTGGGACCGTCAGGATAGAACCCTGTTTGATAGACTAGCTGTCCTTTGCACTCACGGGCTGCGTCGCGCATGGCAATTTGCTGGCGATATGCCAACAAGGGCCACCTCTAGAGCCGATTTGCAACTTCAGATACATGGATATGAGCCTATCCACAAAACCCATTAATATCGGGTTTGTGCGCGCTCATATCTGCGCAAGGTCAAACCGTCCTTAGCTGGCGGCGCGGCCAAAGCTGGTCTTTGCGGTTTCCTCTTCAGGATTTTCATCGGCGGCGGGGGGTATCGGCGCCGCTTGAGGGGAAATCGGAAAGGTCGCGGTCAAAGTGTCTTCTTCGCGGACCAGATCCCCTCCGCCTGCGCGAACCTCTGCGCGTACCAATCGCAAGGCAAAGCCCGCCCCGAACAGGCCGGGGGATAATGCGCCGCCGTCCAGCCGGGTATCGGCGGAGAAAATATCCTTAACCGCCGCCAAAGAGGCGGGCAGATCGCACATCAGGTGCAGCCAATTCGTGGCATCAGGATCATGCGGCCGATCACCGCCGCTCCCTTGCTGCTTGCTATATTGCGCTGCGGAAAGCAGGCTGGCCTTGATGGCAATGGTTTCGCCTGCGCCCAATGCAGACCCGAGGGTTGCAAAAAGGCGCCAGCTGAGCGTTTCGCAATCCGCCTGACCCATGGCCAAGGGAATTTGCCCCGCCGGTATGGCCTGCGGCATCTGCTGCGGCATGTCTTCGCTTGGCCATTCCGCCTCAAGGCGCGCCATGCGCGGGGTAAGAACGCTCTGTAACTGGGCAATTTGACGCTTGGCGATATCTGCGAAATCGCTGATCCCGTCATCCAGTTGCAGGGCATGGCTTTCCAGTTTCACCAGACGGTCAATCTCGTCAAATCCGGCCAGCATCCGCGCGGCATCGCTGGCAACCGTTGCTGCCAGCGCGCGATATTCATGCGGCGTTGCACCGAATAACTGCTGCTGAATGACTTCTGCAAAGCCTTGGATTGCGGTGACGGGCGTGCGCAGCTCGTGCAGCAATTGGCGCAGTTTCTCCGCCTCCGCGATGATTTTGTCCTGATTGCTGGCTTCCGCTGCGCGGCGGAACCGCCCGACATAGCCTGAAAAACGGCCATTGCGCCTGCCAAAGCGGGGGGCTGCATCAATAATCCAAGCGCCCTCGATCATGACGGCCCCGGCAAGTTCGACAGGTTCCGAGCGGATCGGCTGACGCGATTTAAGCGCGCGGGCGAGCGAGCCACTTGGCTCTGCAATTTGGCTAATATCGGTGCCCGAAATCATCGGGGCGATGGCAGGTTCGGCCCAGTTGATTTTCCCATCCGTATCTGTGCCAAAGACAAACGAGCCAAGCTGATTGGACTTGGGGTCTCTGATATAGTCATCGAGCGGGAGCCGCGGTGCCCGGTCCAAATGCGAAGTATGGCTTTGGCGGGAGTGCAGGTCAGGGCTGCGGGTTTGGCGCGCGCGGCTGAAGGCCTCGATCCTGTCAACGAGGACGCTGATCTCTGAAATATGGGACGATGCTGGCGCTGCAGAAGACGCCGGCGGCTTGGCGGCCGCCTCCCGCTCTTCTGCCATTTCTTGGTCATCTGATGCCGGCTGATCGATGTCCGTCAAGGATACTGGGGCAGGGCCGCTTTGGGCAGAAGCGGGCTGCTTGCTGGCCTGTTGAGGTTCAGGCTGCTCGGCGCTTAGGCGATCTGCGGCTGATGAACTGCGCGCAATCTCATCGCGAGCTTCGCTATCAACTGTTTCGCCATTCTCAGCTTCGGTTTGGCCGGTTTGGCCGTTCTCGTCGTTATCGCTTTCGTTGCCGCGTGCGTTGGGCGCGGAGCCAAAAACTGCGCCAAGCGGAGGGATCGAGTTAAACAGCCGCGTAAGCGCAGGCGTATCGTCTTCACCGGCCTTGATATCTTGCTCGGGCGGGCTGTCCTGAGAAGCCGGCTCTTCGATCCCGGCTTCCTCAGTCAAGGCTTCCTCAGTCAATTCGAGCGGGGACAGGTCTTCCTCGCTCTCATTTTCCGAACTTTCATTCTCGCCAGTCGCACCGGAGAGCGGCCTTGCATTAGCCCCTGAGGCTAGGTCTGGCGAAGAGGAAGTTTCCTCTTGATTGTAACTAGTCGATGCCGGCAGCGGCAAGGCACGGTCATGAATGCCCAGCCGATCGAGGATAACTTGCGCTCTGGCAGGCATATTGCGCCGATGCCTGAGCAATCCGCGCGAGCGGATCGGCAAAAGCGGAATGAGCTTCGTCCATTCTTCATCGGTGAGGCTTGCGCGGGCCAAGGCCGGGGCCGCTACATCCGATTCGGCATCACCTATCCAGCGAATGAGGCCGGGATTGCGAATCCTGCTCCCGCCTTCGCGCACAATCCGCGCCCGATCGGCAACCGAGACCGAATCGCTCAGTGCTTCGAGCCGGAGAAACGCCGCCATCTCAAGGCTTTTGTCCCGGCCTGCAGGCGGTTCGCCCAGCAAGTCGAACAATTGCCGATACTGCGTCCGAGCCGCCCGCTCGCCTGTGGCGCGGTGGCGCAGCACGGTGGCAAGGCGGTCGTCGAAGTGCATTGTGGCTCCCAAGGTGAGTTTGGCCAAACCGGCAAAATGCCGATAGTCAGCGAATTAGAGCGCCATATCTAGGCGTCCTGCGCGTTTTACATAACCGATGTACGAAGCAGAATGACAAAATGTGCGGCGATGTCCCAAAAAGGTCCGAATTGGGTCACAGTCCATACGTTGCAAAATGCAAGAATTGCTGGCAAACATAATTTTATTAGCAAAAAGCGGGGTTCGCCGTTCGTAAGCTTTCGTGCAAAGAGCCTAATCGGGCGTCTCGATCCGAGAGTTTAGCAAGACTAAAAAACTGGGCAAAACAAAGCTGACTTATGGCAAATTTTGATGAAATTGACCGCCGCTTGCTTTCTGAGCTTCAAGCAGAAGGGCGCGTTACCAATGTCGAGTTGGCGCAGCGGGTTGGGCTGACGGCTCCGCCTTGCCTCCGCCGCGTGCGTGCGCTCGAGGAAGAAGGGGTGATCCGCGGCTATCATGCGGATCTGGACGCGTCGAAACTCGGGTTCGCGATTACCGTTTTCGCGATGGTTAGCCTGAAAAGCCAGGCTGAGGATGATTTGCGCGAGTTTGAAGATCACATGCGCAATCTGGCTGAGGTGCGCGAGGTGCATATGCTCAATGGTGAGATTGATTTCATTCTCAAGATTGTCAGCCAAGACCTTCAAAGTTTTCAGGAATTCCTCACTAGCAAGCTGACACCAGCACCCAATGTGGCAAGCGTGAAGACATCGCTTACGATCCGCACAGCCAAACACGTTCCCGGCGTGCCGATTTAAGATCGGGCGGTTTCGTGAGATTGTCATCAGCGGCGAATTCAGTTGAAATGTAGCGCAGGACCCAGCCGCATAGTCGCAGGTTCATTGGCCAAATCTATGATTTTGGCGTCAGCGTTTTTGACTGTCTCATGCGGCGCAAATGGTTCACTCAGCGGAGGGCCGGCAATGACTGACGAGGAGACTTTGCGCTGCGGCAGCCTGACCATGGCCTATATGCGCGCCCTCATCGATGGAACAATCGCGCCGCCAGCCGGGCAATCGGCCAGTCCAGAGATTGCAGGGGCGACCTATGCGCAAATCTATGGGGCGAGCACCGGGATGGGCGAGCAGGAGGTTTATGCCAAATTTATGGCAGAAGGCGAAAGGCTCGCGGGTGCGATGGATGCAAAGTCGCTCGAAAAAGAGGCGCTTCAATGCATTGCTGCGGCGCAATGGGACCGGTGAAATTTGACCGGTCGGCGCAGAAAAAAATGCGCGTGCTGGCTTAGCCTTCGCGCGTCTCCAGCCAATCCTCGAGCCATTTGATCGAGTAATCACCGCTCAAAACATCCTCTTGCATGAGCAGTTCCTGATGCAAGGGCAAAGAGGTTTTGACCCCTTCAACGACCATTTCCTCTAGCGCGCGCTTGAGCCGCAAAATGCACCCTTCGCGGTTGCGACCATAGACGATCAGCTAGGCAATCATGCTGTCGTAATAGGGCGGAATTCGGTAGCCGGCATAGAGGCCACTATCGACCCGCACATGCATGCCGCCAGCCGGGTGGTAATGGGTGACCGTGCCTGGTGAGGGGGCGAAAGTGAAAGGGTCTTCGGCATTGATCCGGCATTCGATTGCATGGCCGAGAAATTCGATATCATCTTGTGCGACCGAGAGCGGTTTGCCATCGGCAATTCGGATTTGCTCGCGCACCAGATCGACCCCGGTAATTGCCTCTGTAACAGGGTGTTCGACCTGAAGCCGGGTGTTCATTTCGATGAAATAGAACTCGTCATTTTCCCATAGGAACTCGATCGTACCAGCGCCGCGATAGCCCATATCGCGCATGGCCGAGGCGCAGATTTCGCCCATCCGCATCCGCTCTGCCTGATCCAAAACTGGCGAGGGCGCCTCTTCGAGCACTTTTTGATGGCGTCGCTGCAGCGAACAATCGCGTTCGCCCAAATGGATCGCATTGCCTTCGCCGTCACCAAAGACCTGAAATTCGATGTGGCGCGGATTGCCGAGATATTTCTCGATATAGACGGTTGCATCGCCAAACGCGGCTTTCGCCTCGCTTCCGGCTTGTTGCATCAGCCCTTCGAGCGTGTCCTCGCTCTCGCACACTTTCATACCGCGACCGCCGCCGCCGCTGGCCGCTTTGATGATGACCGGATAGCCGATTTCGGCGGCCACTGCGCGGGCTTCTTCGATCTCGCTCACCGCGCCGTCGCTGCCGGGCACAAGCGGCAAGCCCAGTTCGCCTGCGGTGCGTTTGGCCGCGACCTTGTCGCCCATGGTGTGAATGTGTTCGGGCTTCGGCCCGATCCATTTCAGCTCATGCGCCTCTACAATCTCGGCGAATTTGGCATTCTCTGACAAAAATCCATAGCCGGGATGAATGGCGTCGCAATCGGTGACTTCTGCCGCAGAGATAATGGCCGCGTGATTGAGATAGCTTTCAGCAGCAGAGGGCGGGCCGATGCAAACCGCGTGATCGGCCAGCCGGACATGCATAGCATCTGCATCCGCGGTCGAGTGAACGGCGACCGTTTCGATCCCCATTTCATGGGCCGCGCGATGAATGCGCAAAGCGATTTCGCCGCGGTTGGCAATCAAGATACGAGAAATGGTCATGGTAAACCCTCGGCCTTAGCCGATTACCACGAGTGGCTGGTCAAATTCCACCGGCTGAGCATTCTCGACCAGAATGGATGTGATGCTGCCCGACTTGTCCGCAGTGATCGGGTTCATCACTTTCATCGCCTCGACAATCAACAGCGTATCGCCTTCTTTCACCGTATCGCCGACGCTGATGAAATCGGCAGCGCCCGGCTCGGGGGCGAGATAGACTGTGCCCACCATCGGCGATTTGACCGCGCCGGCATGGTCCTGTGCGTCTGATGCAGGTGCCGATGTTGGCGGCGGCGCTGAGCTGGCCGGGGCGAGGGCCGCGCCCGATCCGGCGACAGCCGGCGTGGCGGGCGGCGCAGATGGGGCAGGCATGACCGCAGCGGCGGCCGCCCCGCGCGAGACGCGAACCTTGCGGTCACCGTCCTCAACCTCGATTTCGGTGAGACCGGTTTCGCTCAGCATATCTGCCAATTCGCGAACCAGTTTTGTATCGACATCCATGCCGGATTTCTTACCGGAGGTGCGTTTGCTGTCGGCCATGCGTTCCCTTATTCGCTGTCTTCGCTGTCAAACTATGCGCTACCCGTTACGCCGGGTAAGCGGCGCATATGCGACGGGCGCGGCTTTATGACAAGGCCTAGCCTGCGCAATTCGATGAAAAGCTGAAGGCGAGCCAAGTCCCGCATGCCTTATGGCTTGATAAGCGCGGCAGCCTTTTCAAGCGCGATCCGGTAACTGTCCGCGCCGCGGCCTTGGACGGTATCGCTCGCGGCCATTCCCACAAAGGAGGTGTGACGGAAGCTCTCGCGGGTCGAGGGATCGGACAAATGCACCTCGATAACAGGCGCAGCAATGGCCTTGATCGCATCAAGCAGAGCGATGGAGGTATGCGTGTAAGCCGCTGCATTGAGGAGCACGGCACCCATCTGCGCATCATGGGCCTCGTGCAGCCAATCAACCAACACGCCCTCGTGATTGGTCTGCCTGAAATCAACTTTTAGCCCAAGGGTGGCGGCGTGCTTGGCAAGATCATTGCCGATTTGCGCCAATGTCACAGTGCCATAGATGTCCGGCTCACGCGTGCCCAGCAAATTGAGATTGGGGCCATTGAGCACGAGTATCGTTGTCGCTTGGCTTTTTTGGGTGGGCGCGGCATTCATAATGCTCGCACTAGCGGCAAGCCCACGCCTCGGCAAGAAAGCTCCGGCAAGCAAGTGCATCAAGCGGTCATGAGGGGGCATGAGTGCCTTGGGCCCACATTTATTTATCGACGCCCTTTACTTTGCCCCACTGCCGCGCCGCGGTGTAACCAAGATATCCTGTGCCGAACAAAGCGTAGAGCGCCTCGGGCAAACCGCCGAGATAGGCGTTCATTCCGGCGCCGATATCCCGCGCGATATCAGGGCGAAAAGCGGCCAGAATGCCCATTGGCAAGGCCCATAGGATGAGCGTGTACATCACATAGAGAAACGAGGGGCGCGCGCGGCTGGTCCAGGGATCGGGTGAATTGGCCTCCGCAACAATCGCGGAGAGGCGCGCTTCAATTGCGGCCATTTCCTGCGTGCCTTCCAGTTTGATCAATTCCAATTTGGCCTTGTTACGGGCCTCTTTGTCAGGAATGATTTTATCGATGATCGAGGCGACCGGGCCAATCAGGGTTTCAATCAGTGCCATGTTTGAGAGCTCCTACGGATTTGGGGGAGGGAGGCGAGAGGCAGGCGCAGAGGATTGTGCCTGCTATCCGGCGTCAACTAACCAAATAGGTTCGTGTAGGAAAGGGCTATGTTGGCAGTGCCAAGCGCCCTGAAGAAGCGTGGCGAAGGAGCGCGGCGAAGGAGCATCCGGCCAAGGCTGATGAGGCCGCCCGGTGGCAATGGGGCCAAGCATGGCCATTCACAAGCTGGGCGCGCTTACGGGCAACAATGATCGAAATTTCCACTGGTCGGGACGACTGGATTCGAACCAGCGACCCCCACACCCCCAGTGTGATGCGCTACCAGACTGCGCTACGTCCCGAGACCAGTGGAGGCGCGGCCTATAAGCGGGCTGCCCCCGCTTAGCAAGCACGAAGCGAACCGCTGAGCGGCATAAGTGAGCCGGCGCATAATCGGCGGTAGTGCAAACCCGCGAGACTGCGCGTTGCTCTGCTTCGATAACGCTGCTAGTGGCGCGCAATAAATGCGGGACGGGCGCGAATGCCGGGTTGAAAAACCTTGCCCCAAGACCATCTCGTGACACCAGTCAACGCAACCAATGCAAGTGCCTGTTTGAAGGCCATAAGGGAAATGAACGATGCTCCATCTTCTTGCTGCTGCTCCTGCTGGGAACACTGCGCCGGCTTGGTTTGGCTGGTTGCCGATCGTGGGCATGATCCTGATTTTCTGGTTCCTGATCATCAGGCCGCAAATGCGCCAACAGAAGGAACACCGTGAAAAGGTCGAAGGGCTGAAGCGCGGGGACGAAGTTGTTACCGCTGGCGGATTGGTGGGCAAAGTGGTCAAGGTTGATGACTCTTATGTAGAGCTCGATTTGGCCAAGGGCGTCCGGGTCAAAGCGGTCAAGCACACCATTGGTGATGTGATTGCGCCGGGCGGCAAACCTGCGGCAAATGATTGATTGAGTTTGGTTTGAGAACGGCAGGTTAGCGCGACGATGCTCGAATTTCCGACATGGAAGAAAATTTGGCTGTGGCTGATTACCGCGGCGGCCTTGCTCGCGGCTGCGCCATCGCTGTTTGGTGCGGCCAATCTCAGCTGGCCTGATGCTTTGCCCAAGCCGGTGGTCAATCTGGGGCTCGATTTGGCTGGCGGCAGTCACATCCTGCTTGAGGCTGATCCGGCGCAAGTCGCCGCCCAGCGGCTGGAAAATATGGAAGAAGGCGTGCGCACCGTGATGCGGCAGGCCGAACCGCGCATCCGGATTGGCGATGTTTCGACCAGCAATGGCCGGCTCAGCTTTATTGTTGATGAGATCGCGCAGGTCGACCGTGCGCGTGAGCTTATTCTGCCCTTGATGGATGGCACCGGCGTTGTCAGCGAGTGGGAGCTCAGCGTAGTCGACCAGACGCGTTTTGTGTTGGAGCCGACTGAAAGCGGGCTGGACACAGCGGTAACCGATGCGATGGACAGCGCGACCGAGGTTGTTCGCAAGCGGATTGACGCGCTGGGCACGAGGGAACCCACCATTATCCGTCAGGGCGATACGCGGATTGTGGTGCAGGTGCCCGGCCTTGAAGATCCGGATGCTTTGAAAGCCTTGCTGGGTCAGACGGCCAAGCTCGAGTTCAAACTGGTCGATCAAAACGCCTTGCCGACCGATGTTGCTGAGGGGCGGGCACCTCCGGGTAGCCAGATTTTCCCCTTTGCGGAGGATTCCCAAGGGGCGGGCACGTCCCTCGCGGTGCGCCGTCTGGGCGGTATTCGCGGCGACAATCTGATCAATGCTCAGCAAGGCGTGGACCCGCAAAACAATCAGCCAGTGGTCAATATCACCTTTGACCAGCAAGGCGGTGCGCGTTTTGCAAAGCTGACGACGGAAAACGTCAATCGCCCGTTCGCGATTATTCTGGATGGCAAAATCCTCTCAGCGCCCAATATCAACGAGCCTATTTTGGGCGGTACGGCGCAAATATCGGGCAGCTTTTCGGCTGAGACGGCGAACAATTTGGCCATCTCGCTGCGGTCAGGTGCCTTGCCAGTGGATCTGGCGGTCATCGAAGAGCGCACTGTTGGGCCGGATCTCGGTGCAGATTCGATCCGCAAAGGGCTGATCGCGATGCTGATTGGCTCGGTCGCGGTGATCGCCTTGATGATGGTCACTTATGGCCGTTTCGGGGTCTACTCAACGTTTGCGCTGATAATCAATGTGCTGATGCTGCTGGGCGTGATGGCGGGCCTCAACACAACGCTGACATTGCCCGGTATTGCGGGCTTCGTTTTGACGGTGGGGGCCGCGGTTGACGCCAATGTCCTCATTAACGAGCGTATTCGCGAGGAAAGACGGCGCGGCCGCAAGGTCATTGCGGCGGTTGAGAACGGCTATAAAGAAGCGACCCGGGCGATTTACGACGCCAATATCACCAACTTCATTGCCGGGACTTTGCTGTTCCTGTTCGGCTCCGGACCGATCCGGGGGTTTGCTGTCGTTTTGATAATCGGCCTGTTCACCAGCGTTTTCACCGCCGTCGTGTTGACGCGGATGTGGGTCGCGGGATGGCTGCGTAAAGCGCGCCCAAGCGATTTGAACATATAGGGGCTGATGATATGAAACTGCTCAAGCTTGTCCCTGAGACGACCAATATCAATTTCCTCAAACCGCGGCTGGTGTTCTTCATCATCAGCTTGGGATTGATCGCGGCCAGTTGGGCTTTGGTTTTGACAAAAGGCCTCAATTACGGCGTTGATTTTGCCGGCGGACAGGAAATCCGGGCAACGTTCGTGAGCGAGGCGGAGGCCCCGATCCCGCAATTGCGCGAGAGCATTGGCGCCTTGCCCAATGTCGGTGATCCGGTGGTCCAGCGTTTTGGCGCACCCAACGAGGTCTCGATCCGGGTTAAGCTGCCGCCTGAGGCAGAAGGCGATAAGGAATTCGCCGATAGGATGACAAAGTCGATCACAGACACGCTCAAATCCGGCTATCCGGATATTCGGATTGACGGGGTGGATTCGGTTTCGGGGAAAGTCTCTGGCGAGTTTCGCAATGACGCGGTGCTGGCCCTGGTGGCCGCGATGCTGGCGGTCGCGCTCTATATCTGGATCCGGTTCGAATGGCAGTTTGGGGCAGGCGCGCTGTTCGCTCTGTTCCACGATGTGTCGCTGACACTGGGCATGTTTGCCCTGTTCCAGCTCGAATTTAGCTTGCAAATCATTGCCGCTATTCTGGCCATCATCGGCTATTCGCTAAACGACACGATTGTTGTTTATGACCGCATTCGCGAGAATTTGAAAAAATATCGCAAGATGGACTTGGTCGACTTGCTGAACCTCTCGGTGAACGAGACTTTGGCGCGTACTGTGATGACCTCGCTCACGCTGATCGTGGCGCTTTTGCCGCTGCTGCTATTTGGTCCGGCCAGCCTGTTTGGTCTTGTGGCTGCCATTACGCTGGGCGTCGTTATCGGGACATACAGCTCTGTTTATATGGCCTCGCCGCTGCTGATCTGGTTCGGGGTCAACCCAAGCAGCTTTGTCCCAGAAGAGACAGTGGCAGACCGTCAGGAACGCATTGCTCGCGGAGAGCTTTAGGCCGCAGGTTTCACTTGCCCGCGGGGCTTGCGCTGCCTGCTAATCGCTCACCAATCGGTCGTAATATTCGGCCAGATTGCGGCCATTTTCGCTCCAGCTGAAACGGTCCACTGTGGCGGCTACATCCAGCCTTTTGCGGGGCGTCTCGAGCAATGTCTCGATACCCTCTTTGATAGCGCCAACATTGCGCTCGACAACATAGCCGGAGGTGTCGCTTGTGACGACTTCTGCTGAGCCGCCAGCCTCGCAAATGACCAGCCGGGTGCCGCAGGCGAGTGCCTCAATCCAAGCATTGGCCAATCCCTCGCTCACCGATGGCAAAACCATCGCGTCTGCTGCTGAGAGAATAAGCGGGATCATATCATGGTCCAGCAATCCCATAAAATGGACACGGTCGGCGACCCCGTGATGGCGCGCCATTGCCCGCAATTTGCCTTCATCTTCGCCTTTGCCGATGAGCAAAAGGCGCGCTTTGGGCAAATCGGGCAGGGCGGGGATAACAAGCTCTTGCCCTTTGCGTTCAATCAGGGCGCCGACGGTCACCAAAAGCTGGTCTTCGCTGCTGAGGGGAATGCCAAACTCTTGCCCCAGCTGTAGGCGCAGCTGGGCATGGTCATGGGGTCTGAAACGGTCACGGTCCAGCCCGGTGTAATGGACTGTGATTTTGCGTTCATCCATCCCCATTGCGCCCATATCGCGGGCCAGTGCTTCGCATACCGACAAGAGGCCAGCGGCCTTGTCAGCAGCCGCCAAAATGGGGCCGCGAGCCATGGCTTGTTCGCCCCAGAAATGGATGTCGGAACCGCGCGCCTTGATCGAAAAGGGCAAGCCCAGCGCCTCGGCAATCATTGCCGTTGCCGGGCCATCGGGCCAGAAAAACTGCGTATCAATCAGATCAAAGGGTGTCTGCGCGTGCAGTTTTTTCGCAAGCGGAATAACGGCTTCTGCAATGGCTTTCGGGTTGGATTTGGCCCCGATCTTGGGGATCAGCCGAAAGCGCGGGCGATAGACATCAATATCATTCTCGGTGCGATCAATCAGCGCCTTTTCGAGCGCTTTATACCGGCCGATCGCAACCGGCGGCAGCCCGATCGGATTGATCACCACCGGTTCCCAATGCGTTTCGCGCTGCAACGCCTCGATCGAGCGCGCGACGAATGTCCCAAAACGCATATTGGTCGCATTGGGCCACAGCGTCGAGATGGAGAGAACCCGGCGGGTTTTGGCAGGGATCATGGCCTGAAACAGCCCTTTACCAGAGGTCTGGATATCACGTCGGCGCGGGTCAGTAGGCCAAGTGCCGAATGCATAATGGGGCGGATCACAAGCGGCGAACCAGCATTTCGGCCACGCCAATCCATGGCGGATCGTTCACGACTTCCTGTTTTTCGCCGTGTCCCGGAGGCAGGATGCCGACAAGGTCGCTTTGCCGGTCGATCAATCGGCCAAAGGCAAATCGGCCAGCCTTTTTGGGCACCAGCACATCGCGGTTAATGGCTCGGCCTGCCTCTTCCGGATCAATTTGCCGAAGCCACAATTGGTCGCCGGGCCGGTATTCGCCATGGGGGTAATCCACCTCCAGCACGATGAGTGGGCCCGCGCCGCCGCCAAGCTGAGTGACGAGCAAGGCATCTTGCGGAATTTCCAAAGCCTCTGGTCCTTGCGCGCCGAGGCGAGCGACGGTTTGCGGCGTCTCGCTATCTTCCGAACGGACCAGCATTTCCGGATCAACGTCCAGAGCGCCGGCAATCCGTTCCATCCATTTGAGCGACAGGTTGCGCATGCCTGTCTCAAGCCGTCCGACGGTTTGCGGAGTTGTTGGCGGATCACATGCCTCGGCCAGATCGGATAAAGTCCAACCGCGTTCTTTGCGTATAGCGCGAATTCTATTGATCATTTCGGGCTTGCTCCCGGATTTGCGTTCACCAATGCGATAACCAAAATGGTTTTTTCGTCTTTCCTACAATAACCGAATAAGTGCAAGGGGTTTCTCAAGCGGCGTCCCAGCAGCGGTCTTTGATATGGGCAAAGTCCCTGGGAAATTTTGGGCCGAACATGCCGCAGGAAAGGAAGCATTATGCACAAACACTTCTCCGAAGAGGACATGCCAAAACGGCAAATTGTCGAACGCGAGTTAACCGAAGAGGGGCCGCGCAGAGGTTCGAGCGCAAGGGGCAAGCGGCGCACGGTTTCGGTCAATATCGCGGAAAGCCCGCTCAGCTGGCTGCATGCGCGCGGTCATCTCGATGATCGGTTATTCTCGGCCGGAGAGCGGTTGCTGGCCGATTTTGAGCGCGCGCAAATGTCGCCCAATATCACCATGCGCTGGGATGCGGTGCGGATCAAATCAACCGGCGACAATGACCTTACCGTTTCGGAGAGACAAGTTGCCGCAAAGGCCCGTTTTGATGGGGCCATGGCCGATGCGGGCAAAGGCTTGCAGGACGTATTGTGGCATGTCGTTTGCGGCCATGAAAGCCTCGCCAAGGTCGAGCGGCAAATGCGCTGGCCCGCGCGGTCTGGCAAGCTGGTGTTGAAGCTGGCGCTTGACCGCGTGGCCAATTTCTACCGTATCAATTGAAGCGGATATGCCGCGAACACCCCGCTCGCCAGGGATTGCGGATCACTCAGAATAGAAGAATTTTTCTTCAGTGATTTTGCCATTCTCTACTGTGTAAACGGCGGTCTCGTCGCTTTGGCTGCGCTCACCCAGCATGGTGACATCCATCGCATAGCGCACTGCGAATTGGTCGCCGACCACAAAGGGGCCTTCCATAGTGAAACCGTGCATTTGCGCGTTTGCTTCCCACCATGCGTGCTTTTCGAGCAATTGTTCGCGTCCTTTGACCGTTGACATGGGGCCATCGCCCGGTTCCATGCTGACGATGTCATCGGACCACATGGCTTGATAGTCCGCTTGCCGATCCTCTTCGACCGCTTTGAAAAAATCCTGCGCGATTTGTTCAATCGACATCCTATTTCTCCCTAATTACTTCCATGGCCCCAAATATTTCCATGATGCCGCATTTATATGCACTATTTTTGACGGGTTTTGGGCCGAGGTCAATGCTGGCCCAAACCGCTTGGGGCGGCGATAGGCCGGCCTAATGGGATGGAGGCTGGATAGCTGCGGCGACCGAGGCCCTCAGCACTGGCAGCACGTCTTCCTCAAACCATGGGTTTTTGCGCATCCATAGGGTGCTGCGCCAAGCAGGATGCGGTAAGGGCATGATTGCGGGACCAAATTCATTAAAATTGCGCACCCGCTCGGTCATTGTAGCCTTGCCCGCGCCCGGTAAGTAGAAATTTTGGGCATAAGCGCCAACCAACAAGGTTAGGCGCTTATCCGGCAGCAGGTTCAAGATTTTCTCATGCCAAGCGGGCGCGCATTCCTTGCGCGGCGGCAAATCACCGGATTTTCCTTTGCCGGGATAGCAAAATCCCATCGGGACAATGGCGACCTTTTGCCGGTCATAGAGTTCGTCGCGGGTGAGCCCAGTCCATTCCAGCAAGCGCGCGCCGCTGGCGTCATCCCAAGGCACGCCGCTGGCATGCACTTTGCTGCCGGGAGCCTGACCGATAATCAGCAGCCGCGAGGCCGAGGAAAACTGGACCACCGGGCGCGCGCCATGCGGCAAATTTCCGGCGCAGATCTGGCAGGCTTGGACGGATTGGAGCAGCGCGAGATCGCTGCCGGGTTCAGGCAATTTCGAGAGCGAGCCTTTGCCGCTCACCTCTGACCCGCTCACCCCTCGACCCGCTCAGCCAATTCGAGCCAGCGGGTCTCGGCCAATTCCTTCTCCTTTTCCGCATTCTCCAGCCCCTTGGAGATATTGGCGAATTTCTGCGGATCGCGAGTGAACAGCTCTGGATCAGCCAGAATTTCCATGCCGCGCGCAATGGCGCTTTCCAATTCCTCTATGCGGGCGGGCAAAAGCTCGTAATCGCGCTGGTCCTTGTAAGACAGCTTGGCCGGGTTCTTGAGATCATCTGTCAGCGCGCCTTGGCTGGCGGGATTGCCTGCGCCCGTGTCCGTGCGATTGGTTTTCGCGCCGCCCTTGTGGTGTGAAGGTGCGGCGTGATCGGCGGCTTTTTTCTTTATCGGCGCGCGGCGTTTGGCTTCCCAATCGGCATAGCCGCCAGCAATGATATCGACATGACCCGTCCCATCGAGGCCCAATGTCACGGTCACCGTGCGGTCAAGAAAATCGCGGTCGTGGCTGACGATCAGGACCGTGCCATCATAATCGGCGATCACTTCTTGCAAGAGATCAAGCGTCTCCAAATCGAGATCATTGGTCGGCTCATCGAGCACCAGTAGATTGCTGGCCTTGGCAAATTCGCGGGCCAGCAGCAGGCGTGAGCGTTCCCCGCCGGAGAGAATATCGACCTTTGTATCGACCAGCTTGGGGTCGAACAGAAAATCCTTCAAATAGGCCTGCACATGTTTGCGCGCGCCGCGCACATCCAGCCAATCACCGCCCTCGGCAAGGATATCGCGCACGGTTTTGCCTGCCGAGAGCAATTTGCGCTGCTGGTCGATCATGACGCCCGAAAGGTTTTTGGCGAGGGTTACCGTACCGCTGTCAGGAGCGAGTTCACCGGTCAGCATCTTGAGCAGGGTCGTCTTGCCCGCGCCATTGGAGCCGACCACGCCGATCCTGTCGCCGCGCTGGATCCTGAGCGAAAAGGGCTTGATGATGGCCCGTTCGTCATAGCTTTTGCTGATGGTGTCAGCGACGATGACCGATTTGCTTTTGAAGTCTTCTTCTGAGGTCAGTTTCAGCTTGGCCGTGCCGGCATCGGTGATCATTGCGGCGCGGGCGCTGCGCATTTGATAGAGCTTTTCGAGCCGTCCCTGATTGCGTTTGCGTCTTGCGGTGACCCCGCGCTCCAGCCAATGCGCCTCCAGCTTGAGTTTCGCATCGAGCTTTTCTGCGGCGCGCGCTTCCTCGGCGTAGACTTGCGCCTCCCACGCTTCATATCCGCCAAAGCCGACTTCTTTGCGCCTTAGGGTCCCGCGATCGAGCCACAGCGTTGCTTTGGTCAGACGCGTCAAAAAAGTCCGGTCATGGCTGATTGTGAGGAAAGCGCCTTTGAAACGGGTGAGCCAATCCTCAAGCCAGTCAATCGCCGCCAGATCGAGGTGATTGGTGGGCTCGTCCAGCAGCAGCAGGTCAGGGTCTTGCGCCAATGCGCGGGCAATGGCGGCGCGGCGCCTTTCGCCGCCGCTGGCCCCTTTGCACTGCGTTTGCATATCGATGCCAAGCTGGCCTGCAATGGCTTCCACCTCATGTGCGGAAGGGGCGTGCTCACCTGCCAAAGCCCAATCTTCCAAGGTTTCATGCGCACCAAAATCGGGGTCCTGCTCCAGAACAACTATGCGGGTTCCCGGCTTGACCTTGCGCTGTCCGCGGTCATGTTCGATTTGATCGTTGATGAGCCGCAGCAAAGTGGTTTTGCCTGCGCCATTGCGGCCGATTAACGCCAGCCGGTCACGCGGGGCTACGTGAAGGTTGAGCCCATCCGTTTCGGGTCCGCCAAACAGCCACCTGCCGCCTTGCTGCAAACCGATGCCTTCGAGGCTGAGGATAGGGGGCTGTGCCATGGTCAGCGCGCGGTAGTCCGGCGGGGCGGGAAGGGCAAGGCTTGAGGGAGCGATTGCGCGTCAGAGACGGCGCGTTAGAGATGCTCTTATTCATTGGCTTGAAAGGCCAAAGCGAGCATGACTGTGAAAAATGGAGGAGAATGAGGATGATGGGACAGCAAAAAGCATGGGGCCAAAAAATATTGGGCCAAAAAGTATTGGGCCGGGGGGCTATGCGCGCGCTGCCAGCCGCTGCGCTGAGCGGGCTTGCGATCGCCAGCACAATCGCCGCGGTTCCAGCGAGCGCCGCCATTATCCAGATCGAGACCAGCGGCCCTGTGGCAGAACTCAGGATTACCGAAACCCTTCAGACAGAGCCTGATGTGGCGCAAATCAGTGCAGGGGTTGTGACCAGCGCGCCGACCGCGAGCGAGGCCATGCGCATCAATGCTCGGCGAATGGACGCGGTGATTGCCGAGCTAAAACGTCAAGGAATTGCCGAGCGGGATATGCAAACGCGCAATTTCAATGTCAGCCCGCAATACCGATATGATCGGCAAAACGAGCGCCAGATCCTGACCGGATATCAGGTCAGCAATTCGGTCTCAGTAAAGCTGCGCGATTTGGACGCGGTGGGCGAGACGCTCGATACCTTGGCCAAAGCTGGCGCAAATTCGATTTCAGGCCCGCGTTTCACCCTCGAGGACAACGCAGAAGTCAAGGCCGAGGCACGCAGTGCGGCCTATGCGCGCGGGCTCGCCATGGCGCGCGATTATGCGCGGCTGGCAGGCTATGGATCGGTTCGCTTGCTCGAGGTCACGGAGAATGTCGCGACCTCCTCAAGAGGGCCGCAGGAAGCGGTCATGTTGACATCTGCGCGCAGCGCGGATGCGGTTTCCACGCCGATTGCCGCAGGTGAAGTGGGCACAAGTGTAACAATTCATGTGAAATATGAGATGACAAATCCGCTCTAAATTGCTTAACACGTTTTTGACGCGGCATTCACTGAGGGTTCAACGCGCGGGGGCTATTGGGGAAAAATGAAACGCGTTCTTCTTCCGCTTTGCGCATCTGCGATGGTGTTTGGTGGCCCAGTTTTGGGTGGCCCGGTTTTGGTCAGTGCTGCGGGCGCTGCTCCGTTAACCGGCGCTCTCGTTGCTCTTGAAGAAGGGCAGTCCGATCAAAGCCAGGCGCGCCGCGAAATGCAGGCGGGCAACATCCTCAGTTCGCGAGAGATCGAGGCGAAAGTCATTCCCACGATGCGCGGGGCGGAATATCTGGGCTTTGCCTATGATTCGACGGCAAAGGCGTACCGGCTCAAATTTCTGCGCGATGGCAAAGTGGTCTATGTCGATGTGGACGCACGTACGGGCCGTGTCCTGCGGACAAGCGAATAGCGCATTCGCACAATCGGCGGCGCAATAAGCAGCAGGCAAGGTGTTCCGCCGATGAGAAACAGCGGGCTGATCCATCAATTCGGCTTTCATCAATTACACATCCCCCGACCAAACCTTGGTTCAGGTTGACGCACCCGCCAACATGAACGAAAACTCGGACAATAAGCGGTTCAGGACATCGTCGCGATTCCTGCATCGCTGTGTCGGCAATAGCAGTGAGGGAAATAAACATGCGGATTCTGATCGTCGAGGATGAACCCACGCTCGGCAACCAGCTCAAATCGACGCTGGAGCAAAATGGCTATGCGGTGGATTTGTCGACCGATGGCGAAGATGGGCATTTCCTTGGCAGCACAGAGGATTACGACGCGGCTATTCTTGATTTGGGCCTGCCCGAAATCGATGGTCTTACCGTGCTGGGCATGTGGCGCAAAGAAGGGCGCGATTTTCCTGTGCTTGTCCTGACGGCCCGTGACAGCTGGTCCGATAAGGTCGCAGGCCTGGATGCAGGGGCTGATGATTATCTCGCCAAACCGTTCCAAACCGAAGAGCTGATTGCGCGTCTAAGGGCGCTCATCAGGCGCGCCTCTGGCAACACTTCTAGCGAATTGACGGCGGGCAAGGTGCGGCTCGACACGCGCTCTGGCCGAGTGACGCTTGAGGGGGAGCCGGTCAAGCTCACCGCGCAAGAATATAAATTATTGAGCTATCTGATGCATCACAAGGGCAAGGTCGTCAGCCGGACCGAATTGATCGAGCATATTTACGATCAGGACTTTGATCGCGATTCCAACACGATTGAGGTGTTTGTGACCCGCATTCGCAAGAAATTGGGTGCAGAGGTGATCACCACCATCCGCGGTCTGGGTTACAGCCTGGATGATCCTGCGGACGCACCGCGGGCTTGATGTAAGGGTGGCCGAGGCCGATTTTCATGACGGTGTGAAACCCGATGGCGATCGGCCCAATGATCCTGACGCTGATTCCGGGGATGAGAACCATCCCGCAGGTGAGACAGGCGAGCAAAGACTAACTGGTCAGGGGCCTCGCCCACACGGGGCGCCCACGCCAGAGAGCCATGCGGGCGGTGAGGCCAAAGAGTCCGGCGCGCCAATGCCTGCCCCATCAACCCAGACCGATAGCCGTTCCGTGCCTGCAGCAAAACGCAGTCTGGCCGGGCGGATGATGGCGATTGCGGTCGGCTGGATCCTGTTTTTGCTGTTTGCGGGCGGTTTCGCGCTCGACCGGACACTGACCAATCTTATCGAGGGCAATTTTGACGATCAGCTGACCTATTCCCTGACGGCGCTGATTTCCTCTGCCGAAATCGGGGCCGAGGATGAGGTCAATCTGATCCGAGAATTGGGGGATCAGCGGTTTCTTGAGCCGAATTCGGGATATTACTGGCTGATCGTGGATGAGGCGGACCGCGAGGCAGATATCTTGTCCTTGCGTTCCTTGCCCTCGCGCTCCTTGTGGGACCGGACGCTGACTTTGCGGGAGAATCCGCCGGGCAATGATATTGCGATCTACAACAGCGACCAATATCCGGACGAGCCTTTGCGGATTGCGCAGCAGACCGTCACCTTGCCTTTTAGCGATAGTACCTGGACATTTTCCGTCGCCGCCAGCCGGAGCGAACTCGACAGTCAGATATCAACCAATCGCGCCATTTTGGGTTGGAGCTTTGCCGCGCTTGGGATTGGCCTCATTGGGATGGCTTTCCTGCAGAACTGGTTCGGCCTGAGCCCGCTCAGACGGGTGCGGCGCTCGCTGCAATCCTTGCGAACGACGGGGGCGAACCGGATCACCGATCCCTTGCCATTGGAGGTTGAGCCGCTGGTGGACGAAATCAATGGCCTGCTCGCCCATTCAGAGCAGCAAGCCGAAGAGGCGCGGATGCATGCGGGCAATCTGGCGCATGCACTTAAGACCCCGCTGACTGTGCTGACCAATGCCGCGACCGCTCAGGCAGAGGATCTGGCCGCAACCACCATTCGCGAGGCGCGCACGATGCAGCGCCATGTCGATCACCATCTTGCACGGGCAAGAGCAGCGGGCCGGCGGGCAAGCGGATTGGCGCGGATCAAAGTGTGGCAAAGCGCCGAAGCCGTGCAACGTGCGGTGGAACGCCTCTATCCCGATACGCGGTTTGATCTCGATGGCAGAAAGGATGCGCACGCTGCGATTGAGCGACAAGACCTTGACGAGATTTTGGGCAATTTGATCGAGAATGCAGCGAAATATGGCGGGGGCAGCGTCTTCGTCACCATCGATGCTGAACGCGGAGCGGAGCAATGCGCGATCTGGGTCGAGGATGATGGCTTGGGTATTCCGGCTGAGGAGCGCGAGCGGATCTTTGACCGCGGGGTCCGGCTGGATACGGATAAGCCGGGTACGGGGCTTGGGCTCGCGATTGTCCGCGATGTTGCGGAGATTTATGGCGGGTTTGTGGAGTTATCCGAGAGCGCGGACCTTGGCGGGCTAATGGTTATATTGCGCCTTCCGCGGGCTGACCCTTACGCGCAAGAGCTTTGAGGGGCTTTTGATATTGTCACGTGCAAGGGTGTGAAGGCGATTAGCCTTGCTCGGCCGCCTTGCGGTGATGCCGGATCACTTCGTCAATCACAAACCGGATGAATTTCTCGCTAAACTCGGGGTCGAGATCCGATTCCAGCGCGAGCGCGCGCAACCGTTCAATCTGACGGCGTTCGCGATCGGGATCAGCGGCGGGCAAGGTCGCCTGCGCCTTGTATTCGCCAACCGCTTGCGTGATGCGAAAGCGTTCAGCGAGCATATGAATCAAAGCGGCATCGATATTGTCGATACTCTTGCGAAAACCGAGCAATTTGGCGTCGGCTGCATCTTCGTTCGCCGATGCGGCGGCAGAAGCCTGCGCGGGCTTTGTCTTATTGCTTGGAAGATCACTTGTCATTTTTGCTACGCTAGCAGCAATTCTGATCTTGCCAAGCGAGCATGGCGCGCGCATGAGCATTTCTTGTAATGAGCGCTGAAATTATTCCTTTATCCGGCACGGAGCGAGAGGCTGGGCGAGATGAGCGGCAAGCAGCCGCCTCACCCTCGCTTGACCCCATGCTGGCGCTCACCGCGCAAGGCATGAATGCCGTCAATGCCGTGATCCTTGACCGGATGCAGAGCGAGATACCATTAATTCCGGCATTGGCGGGCCATTTGATTGCGGGCGGCGGCAAACGGCTTCGGCCTATGCTGACTTTGGCCGGGGCGGAGCTGGTGGGGTATAATGGCTCGCGTCATCATCAATTGGCGGCGGCAGTCGAATTTATTCACACCGCGACCTTGCTGCATGATGATGTGGTTGATGGCAGCGATCTGCGCCGAGGCAAAGCGGCGGCGAACATTGTCTTCGGCAATCCAGCGACCGTTTTGGTTGGCGATTTCCTGTTTAGCCGCAGTTTTGAGCTGATGGTTGAAGATGGCAGCCTCAAGGTTCTCAAAATCCTCTCCGGTGCCAGTTCGATCATTGTCGAGGGCGAGGTCGATCAATTGACCGCTCAGCGGCAGATCGAAACCAGTGAAGAGCGATATCTCAAGATCATTCGCGCCAAAACCGCCGCCCTGTTCGCGGCCGCTTGCCGGATTGCTGCGGTGGTGGCTGAATGTGACGAGGAAAAAGAGCGCGCGCTGGACGAATATGGCCGCAATTTGGGCGTCGCATTTCAATTGGTCGATGATGCGATTGATTACGCCTCGGATGCGCAGGAAATGGGCAAGGACAAGGGCGATGATTTCCGCGAGGGGAAAATGACCCTGCCGGTCATTCTCGCCTATTCGCGCGGGACCGAGAGTGAGCGCGCGTTCTGGAAATCGGCGATTGGCGGACACAAGACCGATGATGCCGCTTTGGCCGAGGCGATCCGCCTAATCGACAAATATAACGCAGTGGCCGATACCCGCAGCCGGGCTCGGCATTTTGCGCAGCGCGCCATTGATGCCATTTCGATCTTTCCTGATAGCAAAGCGCGCGATGCCATGACCGAGGCGGCCCGTTTCGCCGTGAAACGGGGGTATTGAGCGTCACGCTCCCTGTCGAAGCCGTATTTGACGCGCTCTGCGCAGCTTTGGCTGATCAAAAGCAAGCTGCTTCTCAAACGGCACCTGATGCTTCCTCAGAAGTGAGTGATGCGGCTGCGCATTTGCGCGGCGCTGTTCTGATTGCGCCGCCCGGCGCTGGTAAGACAACCGCTGTTGCCCCGCGCCTAATTCGTGAGCCATGGTGCAGCGGGCAGATCATCATTACCTCCCCGCGCCGCATCGCGGCCCGTGCGGCTGCCGAACGCATGGCGCATATGCTGGGCGAGAAGGCGGGCGAGACCGCTGGCTATGTCACGCGGCTCGACACGCGGCAAAGCGCGGCAACCCGGATTCTGGTCATGACCGAGGCGGTTTTCGTTAACCGGATTATTGATGATCCTGAGCTTTCGGGCGTCTCAGCCGTGCTGTTTGACGAGGCTCATGAACGCCATCTCGATAGCGATTTGGGCTTGGCGCTGGCGCTGGAGGCCCGCAAGTTCTTGCGCGAGGATTTGCGGCTCTTGGTCATGTCAGCAACCATTGACGGAGGCCGATTTGCAGGCCTGATGGGGAAGGCGGCGCCGGTTATTGAGAGCGAGGGGCGCTCTTTCCCGCTCGCGGTTCACTGGCTGGGCAGTCATCCAGACAAAGCAATAGAAGAGGCGATGTGCGATGCGATTTGCACCGCGTGGCGCGAGACCGGCGCGGCGGGAGAAAAGGCCGCTGGTGCAGGCGGCGATCTTTTGGGATTTTTGCCCGGCGTGCGCGAGATAGAGCGCGTGAAAGAACGGCTGGAGAAGCGTTTGCCCGACGTGCCGATCCATGCGCTGCACGGGCAGATTGATCCGGCAGCGCAGCGTCTCGCAATTGCCCGCGACCCCGATGGGCGCAGGCGTATCGTTCTGGCGACTGCAATCGCGGAAACATCGCTGACGCTGGATGGTGTATCGATTGTGGTGGATAGCGGGCTGGCGCGTTTGGCCGAACATGACCGCGCCTCTGGTACGACGCATTTGGTGACCCGGCGTGCCTCGCAGGCCGCTGCGACGCAAAGGGCCGGGCGAGCGGCGAGACAGGGCCCGGGCTGCGTCTACCGGCTTTGGGAAGAAGCAGGGCATGGCGGAAGGCCGCCTTTTACAGAGGCCGAGATAGCGTCGCAGGATCTTGCGCCGATGATTCTCAAGCTCGCCAAATGGGGCACGCCCGACCCGGCGACGCTCAGCTGGATTGATCCGCCGCCTGAGGCCAGTGTGTCGGCCGCGCGCAAAGGCTTGCAGCAATTGGGCGCTTTGGATGAAGCAGGGGCCATCACCCCTTGGGGCGAGAACATCGCGCAATTGCCGATGGAGCCTTTCGCCGCAGCGGCGGTGCTGTTTGGCGCGCAGAAGGGGCAGGCACTGGCCGCGGCAAAGCTGGTATTGTTGATGCAAGAGCGCGGGCTGGGCGGACGATCAGAGGATTTGGCCGCGCGTTTATCACGCTGGGATAAGGAGCGCGGCAAGCGGGCCGAAGCGGCGCGCGGTTTGGCTCTGCGCTGGGCCAAACTGGCCGAGCGATTGGTCACGCAAGAGGATACCGTGCCCACCAATCCGGCCGTTTTTCTTGGGCTTGCAAAGCCGGACAACATCGCCCGCAAACGCAGCAATTCGGGCGAGCATTGGCTGTCTGCTGGCGGGCGCGGGTTTGTCCTTGATCCGGCATCGCCGCTGACACAGGCGGAGTGGTTGATAATTGCCGATGCACAAGGTCAGGCGAAGGGGGCAAGGATTACCTCAGCCGCTGAAATCAGCGGCGAAGATGTCCATGAGGAATTCGCGAATTTGCTTGAGAAACGCTCGATAACCAAATGGAACACGAAGGAAAATCGCGCAGAGGCGAGGATAGAGATCAAGCTGGGTGCGATTGCCTTGTCGAGCGCTCCTGACCCGTCGCCGGACCCGTCGGCGCTTGTGGATATCCTTGTGGGTAAAACGGTGGAGAACCTTGAACAATGGCTACCCCAAGATCTCCTCGCCCGGGCCAGTTTCGCCGGCCTTGAAGCGCTTTCAAGCGCCGGTTTGAAGGCCTCGGCGGAGCAATGGCTGGTTCCCCTGCTGAGCGGAAGGCGCGACATTGATGTGTCTTTGAACGCTCGGCGGGAGGCTTTGCTGGGCATGCTGACTTGGGAAGATCGCCAAAGGCTTGATCGGCTTGCGCCGCGCCATTTCACAGCCCCTACAGGAAGCGAGCATGTGATCGATTACCTCGGTGATGACGCACCCAGCGTTGAGGTTCGCGCGCAGGCGCTGTTCGGCCTTGATCAGCATCCACATATTGGTTCAGCCGAAACGGGCGATCAGAACCAGCCGGGCAAAAAGAACGGGCAGCAGCCGTTGCTGCTCAAGCTCACCAGTCCAGCGGGCAGGCCAATCCAATCGACCCGCGATTTGCCCGGCTTTTGGCGCGGGAGCTGGGCCGATGTACGCAAGGACATGAAAGGCCGCTATCCCAAGCATCGCTGGCCTGAAGAGCCTTGGCTCGAGATACCCAGCCTTAAGACGAAACGCGCCTTTTCAAAGGAACAAAGCTGACTTATGAGCGCTTCTTATTCAGACATCAGGCTCGGCGGGTTGCACCGGCACCGCTGGCAGCAGGCAATAATGGAATAGGGCAAATGGCAGCACGGATTTTTCAAAGACCCAAAAGCGCGATGCAATCCGGCAAGGCGCGGGTGCAAGACTGGGTTTTGGAATTTGCGCAGGCAGAAGCACGCAAGCCCGACCCGCTGATGGGATGGACTGGCAGCGGCGATACTCAGGCGCAGGTCCAATTGTCCTTCGGCTCCAAGGAAGAGGCTTTGGCTTATGCGGCGAAGCACGAAATTGCCGCCCGGGTGCATGCCTCACCGGAGAAAACGCTCAAAATTCAGGCCTATGCGGATAATTTTCGCTAGGTCGACGGGCGATAGTTGAAACCGCGCCCTTATCCCAGTTTTCGAATGCTGGATTAGGGCGCGCGTAAGCCTCTAACACCCCGCCATTCAAACAATCCTTGCCAAGGGCGGGCGAGGTCCCCATATGCGGCGCGGGAGTCGGGTGGACGTTTGCGTTCGCTCACCGGGTCAGGTCCGGAAGGAAGCAGCCCAGGTGGATTGCGTCGGGTCACTCGGCTCCTTTTATTCCCTTTCGAATTATGCCCCACAAGAATTTGGCCCTTTAAACAGCGCGATTTGGATAGCGTGGTTTATTGGCGCTCTGCTGATTTTTGATAGAGTTTAGGTCTTTGCTGCGCGCAGTCGGGGGAATTCCTTTGCTTCGCACAATGACAAGCGCGGCGTCGCAGTCTAGACAAGCATTGTGAGTGATTCCGATCCCCATTTGAACGATCCGGCTGAGGAGAATAAGCCGAGCGCGGCCGAGCTTGAGGCGGCGGGCCAAAATGCGATGTTTGGCGACGCGCCTCCCGCTGAACAGCCAAAAACCTCCCAAGCTGAGACCCCTTCTGCTGAAGTTCCGTCTTCTGACGCGGACCCCGCGCAGCAACCGTCTGCTGAGGCCCCGCCTGCCGAAACACCGTCTGCCGAAACGCCTTCGGACGCGGCCCAGCCTTACCGCGTGTTGGCGCGCAAATACCGTCCGCAGACCTTTTCCGAACTGATCGGGCAAGAACCGATGGTCCGCACGCTCGGCAATGCGATTGAGCGCGACCGGCTGGCCCATGCCTTTTTGATGACCGGCGTTCGCGGGGTCGGCAAAACCTCGACTGCGCGGCTGATTGCCAAAGCCCTCAATTGCATCGGGCCAGATGGTTCGGGCGGGGCAACGATTGATCCTTGCGGTCAGTGTGAACCCTGCACAGCGATTGCTGAGGGACGGCATATCGATGTGATCGAGATGGATGCCGCCAGCCATACCGGCGTTGATGATGTGCGCGAGATTATCGAGGCTGTGCGTTATGCGGCCGTCAGTGCGCGGTATAAGATCTATATCATTGACGAGGTCCACATGCTCAGCCGCAATGCCTTCAACGCATTGCTGAAAACCTTGGAAGAGCCGCCTGCGCATGTGAAATTCCTGTTCGCAACGACCGAGGTGGAAAAGCTGCCTGTGACGGTGCTCAGCCGGACGCAAAGGTTTGATCTGCGGCGCATTCCCGCTGAGCTTCTGCGCGATCATTTTGCCGAGATTTGCGCCAAGGAAGGGGTCGAGGCGGAGGATGAGGGGCTGCGCATTATTGCAGCCGCAGCCGAAGGTTCGGTGCGCGATGGCCTCTCCATCCTCGATCAGGCGATTGCCCATAGCGATCTCGACAGCGAAGGTAAGGTCACCGCCGCGCGGGTCCGCGATATGCTTGGGCTGGCTGACAAAGGCGCGCAGCGGGCACTGCTCGGCATGGTCCTCGAAGGGGATGCCAAGGGCTTGCTAAGCGCTTTGGACGATCAATATGCGCTGGGCGTGGAGCCGCTGGCCTCCATGCGCGCGCTGATGGATTTGGTGCACCGGATCACCGTTGCGCAGGTTGGCGGGGCGGAGGCTGATGCGCCGAGCGCGGAAGAACGCGAGCAGCTTACCCAGTGGGCGGGTCAAGTGCCTGCGCCGCAGCTTCATCGATTATGGCAATTGCTCTTGAAAGGGCATGAGGAAGTGCGCCTCGCGCCTGATCCGCTGGTGTCGGCGCGGATGGCCTTGCTGCGGGTGATGCACGCGCATGATTTGCCTGATCCGGGAACTCTGGCCAAGCGGCTGGAGGCATTGGCGAAACAGCCGCCTGCGCCTGCAAGCGGGAGCGGTGCGAGCGGTGCCTCGGGCCCTGCGGCCTATGGCGGTACTGACGCGGCCAATGCTGCGGGGCAGGGCGGTGCCGCTCCGCCGTCCGCTCAGGTCCCAATACAGGGCTGGGAGCAATTGGTCACTGCAACTGAGCAAGCGGGCAATCATTTGGCAGCGAGCATTATGCGTTTGCAAATCCGGCCTTTGGAAATTGGTCAGTCCAAGCTGCGATACAGCCGGTCAGCGCGCTATCAAGACGATATCGAGGGGCATGTGCGCGATGCATTGCAATCGGCAACCGGCGAAAGATGGCAGCTCGAGGCGGTGCCAGAAAACGCCTTGGAAGGGGCCGAGAAAGCTGCGCTGTCCTTGGCCGAAATCGAGCAATCCGCGCGTGATGCCGCCGAGGCAGCCATGCGCGAGCATCCCATGGTAAAAGCCGCATTCACCGCTTTTCCCGAGGCTGAAATTCTGGACGAGAGCGCATTGGCCGCACTCGCACCCCCCAAACGGAGAAACCGACAATGAAATCGATGGAAGAAATGATTAAAGCCGCGCAAGAAGCGGCGCAAACGATCCAGACTCAGATGAATGAAACGCAGGCCAAGCTTGACGATATTGAGGTCGAAGGTTCTGCTGGCGGCGGTCTCGTCAAGGTTCGCGCAACGGCCCGTGGCCGCATTTTAAGCGTGGCGATTGATGACAGCCTGATGAAGCCCGAAGAAAAGCAAATGGTCGAAGATCTGGTCGCAGCGGCATTTAATGATGCGCGCGACAAGGCTGATCGCAAGTCCGCTGAAGAGATGGAGCGCGTGCAAGGCTCGATGGGCCTGCCCCCTGGGTTTAATCTGCCTGGTATGGGCTAAGTCCTCGCCGCCCGGCCCCCGCGCTGGACCGGCTATTTGGCTTGCGTCTTTGCCTAATGGTGAGGCGCCCACTGACGGGCGGTATTTTCACTCAGTCAACGCCGCTATTGTAGGAGTGCAAAAGGCTCCCCATATCCTTGATTGAACGGGGCACCGAATTGCTCGGCGCATGATTTGGCCCCTTCCGTCGCCCCAGCTTTGGCCATTGGGGCCATAGTCTAAGTATCACATGAAAACAGCGTGGAAATCTGCTGCGCGACAAACGAACGGTTGACCTTTTATGAGCACCCATTTCCCCATTTTGCCCTTGCGCGACATTGTCGTTTTCCCCGGCATGGTCGTGCCGCTGTTTGTCGGACGGGATAAATCGGTCGCCACTCTGGAGGCTGCGATGGAGGGCAATAAAGAGATATTCCTCCTCTCGCAGCTCGATCCGGGTTGTGATGATCCGATGCGCGATGATCTCTATGATCTGGGCGTGGTTGCGCAGGTTTTGCAAATGCTGAAACTGCCGGATGGCACGGTGCGCGTGCTTGTCGAAGGCAGTGCGCGGGCCAGGCTGGTCAAATTGAGCAATGAGGGCAAATATGATTCAGCCGAGGTGACCTTTACCGAGCCTGTGACCGCTTCGGGCAGCGAAGTCACCGCAATGATGCGCCAAGTGGTTGAGCAGTTTGGCGAATATGCCAAGCTGAACAAGAAACTGGGCGAGGATGCAGCCGAGGATTTGAGCGAGATTGATGATGCGGGCGAGCTTGCGGACAGTATCGCGGCGGCGGTCAATGCCAAGGTTTCGGATAAGCAAGCGGTTCTGTCAGAGCTGGAGCCTTTGAAGCGTCTGGAAATGGTGCTGGCCTTCATGGACGGGGAATTGTCCGTCCTTCAGGTTGAGCGCAAGATCCGTGGCCGGGTCAAACGGCAAATGGAAAAGACGCAGCGCGAATATTACCTCAACGAGCAGCTCAAAGCGATCCAGAGCGAATTGGGCGGCGGCGATGAAGATGGCGGCAATGAAGTCACCGAGCTGACTGAGAAAATCGGCAAAACCAAGCTTTCGAAAGAGGCCAAAGCCAAGGCCGAAAGCGAGCTCAAGAAGCTCAAAGGCATGCAGCCGATGAGCGCCGAGGCGACCGTTATTCGCAATTATCTCGATGTCCTGCTTGGGCTGCCGTGGGGCAAGAAAAGCCGCCTCAAGAAAGATCTCGGGCAAGCTCAAAACGTTCTTGATGATGATCACTATGGCCTTGAAAAGGTTAAGGATCGGATCGTCGAATATCTGGCGGTGCAGGCCCGCACCAATCAACTTAAGGGGCCGATTTTGTGCCTCGTTGGCCCGCCCGGTGTTGGTAAGACATCGCTCGGCAAATCGATTGCGCGCGCCACTGGGCGCGAATTTGTCCGGCAATCTTTGGGCGGGGTTCGCGATGAGGCGGAGATCCGCGGTCACAGGCGCACCTATATCGGGTCCTTGCCGGGCAAAATTGTCAGCAATTTGAAGAAAGCGGGCAAATCCAATCCCTTGTTCCTGCTGGACGAGATTGACAAGCTGGGTCAGGATTTCCGGGGCGATCCCGCCTCTGCCTTGCTCGAAGTGCTCGACCCTGAGCAGAACAGCAAATTTCAGGACCATTATCTCGAACTTGATATCGATTTGTCCGATGTCATGTTTGTCTGCACGGCAAACAGTCTCAATCTGCCTCAGCCGCTGCTGGACCGGATGGAGATTATCCGGCTTGAGGGCTATACCGAGGATGAGAAGGTCGAGATTGCGACCCGTCATTTGCTGCCTAAACAAGTGAAAGCGCATGGCCTGAAGAAGGGGGAGTTTGCCCTCAAGGAAGACGCTTTGCGCGATCTTATCCGCTATTACACGCGGGAAGCCGGCGTCAGAACCTTGGAGCGTGAAATTGCCCGTTTGGCGCGCAAAAGCCTGCGCAAAATACTCGAGGGGGATGCGCAAGACGGTGTCGTTATTACGCCGGAAAACCTCTCCGATTTTGCTGGAGTGCGCAAATTCAAGCACGGCATGAGCGAGGATGAGGCGCAGATTGGCGCTGTGACGGGCCTCGCGTGGACCGAGGTGGGCGGTGAATTGCTCACCATCGAAAGCGTTACGACGCCCAATGGCGGCGGCAAAGGCGAGATCAAAACAACCGGCAAGCTGGGCGAAGTGATGAACGAAAGCGTCGCAGCCGCGCTCAGTTTCGTGAAGGCGCGCGCGCCTGCTTACGGGATCAAGCCAAGCCTTTTCCGGACCAAGAATATTCACATTCACTTGCCTGAGGGCGCGGTTCCTAAAGACGGGCCGAGCGCGGGCGTGGGCATGGTTACCTCGATCATTTCCAGCCTTAGCGGCATTGCGGTGCGGCCGGATGTCGCGATGACCGGCGAGGTCACCTTGCGCGGCCGGGTGCTGGCCATTGGCGGATTGAAAGAGAAGCTCTTGGCGGCCCTGCGCGGCGGGATCAAAACGGTCCTTATTCCCGAGGAGAACGTGAAGGATCTCGCGGAAATTCCGGATAAGGTCAAAGAAGGCTTGGAGATCATCCCGGCATCGCATGTCGATACTGTTTTGGAACATGCCCTGGTCGAGCAGCCTGAGCCGATCGAATGGACAGAAGCCGATGATTTGGCCAGCCAGCCAGAGGCTGAGCTTGGGCGCGGAAAAACGCCGCTTTCTGGCACAACACATTAGGCTCTTTGCTCTCCTGTTTAAAGAACGCCATCCAAGGACAGCAGGCGCGCGCCGTTTGTGATGCGGTGGATATCCGTGCCGAGCGGGATGGAGGGCGGCTTGATGAGCCACTGAACGTTACGGCTTGGCCGCTTATCGAGGGTATTGCCGGTGAGCCCCGTGAGCGCGAATCGCCGGGCAGGCGCGCATCAATTCACGTTGATGGCTATTCTGTTTTGAGACCGATCCTATCAATACAGCGCAGGAATCGCCGCAGTCACGGCATTTTCTTTGATTTTCAGCGCTCTGAGTGATGAATCTCTTTGACAGGTGCGGCCAAAGCCGCGCAGTGTATCTATTGCATCGGGCTTGACCCGGAAAAATGAGATGCATGGGACTTGGGGGTTCTCACAAGATGAACAAAAACGATCTGATAAACGCCGTTGCTGAAACAAGTGGCTTGTCCAAGAATGACGCGACCAGCTCTGTCGAGAGCGTTTTCGAGAATATTGAACGCGCGCTAAGCCGCGGCGACGATGTTCGTTTGGTTGGTTTTGGTACTTTTTCAGTCGCGCGCCGCAAGGCGTCAACCGGTCGCAACCCTCGCACCGGCGAGCCAATGACGATCAAGGCCTCGAACCAGCCAAAATTCAAAGCGGGCAAAGGCCTCAAGGACGCGGTGAACTAGCCGCGAGCCCGAGGGTACACAAACCTCAATTCTAATCTATCGCAATCAGCGCCGTGGGCGCGGTTTCTGTGCGTCCGTTCACTTGCCAGCTCAATACTTGCATCCCGCCAACATCCATCGGACCCTCATCCGTGTTGTTCGCCATGATCCGGCCATCGGTGCGGATGGTGAAAACCCCCTCCATTTTGTCGAAGGCGATTGTCCCTTGGCCGCTCTCGCCGGGCATTCCGCCTGGGGGAGCGAGCATGGCCAAGGCCACAGGGTCTGACATGGCTTTAAGGGCAAAACCGGTGGCATCAATTCTGATCATACTGTTTTTGCGCGGAAAGATGCTGACGAAAGGACCTGCGCTGGGCATGTTTTCGATCTGCGGGAATGAAAACCCGTGGCTGAGAGTGCCTGAAATGGCGTAATCCACGTCGAACACACCATCGCCACGATGCTCGACCGAGTTCCAGCCGCTTTGCCGTTCCAGCATCTCGGTCAGCTCTTTGGCCGCTTCGGGATCAGTAAGGTCAACGCCGCCCAGCAAAGCTTGCATATATTGCGCCTTTTCGGCTTCGCTGGCTTCCCACTCTGCTTTTTGCTGCGCTAGCTCGTCGGCTGTGCATTCGCGGCTTTCCCCGGTATCATCATCGAAGCAATAGCTTTCAAAACCCGCCGCCTCTTCTGCGCCTTTGGCAATTTCGCTTAGCGCCAGAAAGTGGATCTCGCCCTCGTAGGAAAATGTAAAATCACCATTGCTGCGCAAATCCAGCTCGCTTGTGAATTTACCCGGGCTGAGCAAGCATCCGGTGAGGAACAGCGGCCCCAGCAACGCCAGAAGTTCACGAGTTAGCATCATCAAAAAGTCCTTCCAGTGAAAATCAGGCTCGCTTTGCAGCGGCTAGCGATTGGCGACTGCATATAACGCAATTGCGCCGGCGTTTGAAACATTGAGGCTTTCCATCGCATCACTGATCGGCAGCCGCGCGAGGGCATCGCAGTGGCCGGCGATGTTTTGCCGCATGCCGGGGCCCTCCGCGCCCAGCACCAGCGCAACTGGTCCGCTGGGCAAAGCTTCGGCCAAATTCGTCTCCGCTTCTCCGGCAAGCCCAATGCGCCAATAGCCGCCATCAGCGATTTCTTCGAGCGCGCGGGCCAGATTGACCACGCGGACCCATGGCACAATTTCAAGCGCGCCCGAGGCCGATTTTGCCAAAACGCCGCCTTCGCCCGGCGCGTGGCGATCCTGCGTCACGATTGCGGCCGCATTAAAAGCCGCGGCTGACCTGAGGATCGCGCCAACATTATGCGGATCGGTTATGGAATCGAGCACAAGCAGGGGCCGGGACGCATCATCGCTCATGACTTCGCTGAGGAACGCATCTTCCAGCGGCTTGCATTCCAGTACCAATCCCTGATGCGGCGCGTCTCTGCCAGACAGCCGCGCAAGATCAGCCCCGCCTGCATATTCAACTGGGAAGCCCTCAGGCAATTCGCCGTCCAGTTCAGCAATAGCTTCGCGCGTGGCCCACAATTTGATGTGCTCTCTGCGCGGGTTCTTAAGCGCCGCTTCCACCGCATGATGCCCCCACAGACGCGTGTTGCCTGCATTATTCTTGCCGCTGCCGCGGCCGCCTTTCATGCGGCCTGCGCGCCCGGTCAGCACGCGTTTGCGATCGGATTTTGCCATTGGTTCGAAACCCTTTTGGTGTTTGCTTAAGGCCTCCTGCCAGCAGGGCCATTGACAGGCAAGCATCGCTTCGCCAAAGGGTCGCCTCTCGGCACGCAAGACTGGTTTTGTCCAGCATGCTGATGTGATCCCCGAACGGCCGCTTGTAACAGCGGGCGAACTGGGATCAGCAGACCGAGTGGACAGGTGGCCGAGTGGTTAAAGGCAGCAGACTGTAAATCTGCCCGCGCAAGCGTACATAGGTTCGAATCCTATCCTGTCCACCACTTGCCG
>CAZDHB010000027.1:32294-33798 GCA_964505255.1 uncultured Porphyrobacter sp. | reverse complement strand
GCACTGTATTGACATTGCAGGGGTCGGAAGTTCAACTCTTCCTACGCCCACCATCTTCTCCAACATGTTCTCGGCATGATCTCGGCATGATCTCGGCGACCCTTTGGTAGACTCGCCGGTCTTAGCGGTCTCGGGCCAGAGGATACGCATCTATTTCTGGGCTAATTTATGGGCCTGATTGCTGGCCATCGGCTCTTTTTGGCGGTCGATCATAAACAGCAATAGCCGCAGATTGCGCCTGATGCCGCGCTTGGTCCCTTGCGCCTGCCAACGCCTCTGCTAAAGCGCTGCAAATCTCCTCCCGAATGACTGAAAAAGACAGGGCAATCATGCAGAAAATTCAGGTTCAAAACCCCGTCGTCGAGCTTGATGGCGACGAAATGACAAAAATCATCTGGCAGTGGATCCGCGAAAGGCTGATCCTGCCCTATCTCGACATCGATCTTAAGTATTATGATCTGTCGATTGAGAAGCGTGATGAGACGGACGATCAGATCACCATCGATGCGGCCAATGCGATCAAAGAATTCGGTGTAGGCGTCAAATGCGCCACGATTACCCCGGACGAGGCGCGGGTTGAGGAATTCGGCCTTAAGAAAATGTGGCGTTCGCCCAATGGCACGATCCGCAACATTCTGGGCGGCGTCGTTTTCCGCGAGCCGATTGTGATTGATAATGTGCCGCGCCTTGTGCCCGGCTGGACGGACCCGATCGTGGTTGGCCGTCATGCTTTTGGTGACCAATACCGCGCCACCGACACGCTGATCCCGGGAGCGGGCAAGCTGCGCCTCGTCTTTGAAGGCGCAGATGGCAAGAATATCGATCTCGATGTGTTCGAATTTGAAAGTTCGGGCGTCGCGATGGCGATGTACAACCTCGACGATTCGATCCGCGATTTTGCCCGCGCATCGATGAATTACGGTTTGGACCGCAAGTGGCCAGTTTACCTCTCCACCAAAAACACCATCATGAAAGCCTATGATGGCCGCTTCAAAGATCTCTTCGAAGAAGTGTTCGAAGCCGAATTCAAAGAGAAATTCGCCGAGGCAGGCATCACTTACGAGCACCGCCTGATCGATGACATGGTAGCCGCCGCACTCAAATGGAACGGCAAATTCGTCTGGGCTTGTAAGAACTATGACGGCGATGTTCAGTCCGACACGGTTGCTCAGGGCTTCGGCTCGCTTGGCCTGATGACTTCGGTTCTGATGACGCCGGATGGCGAAACCGTCGAGGCAGAAGCGGCTCACGGCACCGTCACACGCCATTATCGCCAGCATCAGGAAGGCAAAGCGACCAGCACCAACCCTATCGCCAGCATTTTCGCTTGGACCCGGGGCTTGATGTATCGCGGCAAGTTTGATGGCACGCCCGAGGTTGTGAAATTTGCCGAGACGCTTGAGCGGGTCTGCATCGAAACCGTCGAAAACGGCCAAATGACCAAGGATTTGGCCTTGCTGATCGGACCTAAGCAAAACTGGCTTACAACCGAGCAATTCTTCGA
>CAZDHB010000027.1:10757-32194 GCA_964505255.1 uncultured Porphyrobacter sp. | reverse complement strand
TCCGCCTGCGAGAGCCGCGTGACAAGGCCTCGCGGCCCGATTAGAACATGTGTCTATGGCTGGTGAAATAGAAGCGACCCCCCTCCTCTCAGATGCTTTGGTTATCCTCGGAGCGGCTGGGATCGTTATTCCGGTCTTCACCCGCTTTCGCATCACGCCTGTTATCGGCTTCATCCTGATCGGTATTGCGGTCGGTCCCTTTGGCCTTGGCCAATTGGTGTTTGAGCGACCCTGGCTCAGCCATATCACCATAACCGACCCCGAGGCGCTGGAGCCCTTTGCCGAGTTCGGGATAATCCTGCTCTTGTTTACCATCGGGCTCGAACTGTCGTTCAATCGGCTTTGGCAATTGCGCCGGCTGGTGTTCGGACTGGGATCTTTGGAATTGCTCCTTATCGGATCATTGCTGGCCATTTTTCTGATGATGGCCGGCCAATATTGGACCGGGGCCATTGGGCTAGGTCTTGCGCTGGCTTTCTCCTCCACAGCGATTGTTTTGCCTATTTCAGGAACGACATCGCCGGTCGGACGTGCGGCCCTTTCGATGCTGTTGTTCGAAGACATTATGATCGTCCCGATTATCTTTATGCTGGGCGCGATGGCACCCGCCGTTGCGGGCGGCGGAGGCTGGGAGGGCTTGCTTGATACGTTGATTGTTGGCGGGGCCGTAGTGATCGCCTTGCTTGTCGCGGGGCGAAAACTGCTGCCGCCGCTATTTGCCCAGGCCGCTCGGACCAAAAGCCCCGAGCTTTTTCTCGCGGCCAGCTTGCTGGTGGTGATCGGCGCCAGCCTTGCGACTTCTGCAGCGGGCCTCTCGCCCATTTTTGGCGCGCTGATTGCTGGATTGCTGATCGCAGAGACCGAGTACCATTCCGAGGTCGAAGGCATCATGGAACCCTTCAAAGGGCTCGCGCTGGGCGTATTTCTGATCACCGTTGGGATGAGCATTGATTTGCGCACCATCTGGGACAATTTCGGCATGATCGTGCTGGCTGTTGCGGGCGTCCTCACGCTGAAGGCGCTGGTTACCGGCATAGTCTTGCGGCTGATGGGTGCGCGGCGCAGCACATCTGCGGAAACCGGCATTCTGATGGCCAGCCCGTCCGAGACAACCTTGATCGTTCTGGCCGCTGCCAGTTCAGCGATGCTGATCCAGCCCGGCACTGCGCAGTTCTGGCAAATCGTGACCGCGATCGGGCTGACCATCACCCCGCTCCTCGCAAAGCTTGGGCGCGCGATTGCTCGGCGGGTGGAGCCAATGCCCGACCTGCCGGAGGAAGACCGCGATGAACCGCGGGTCATTATCATCGGCGCTGGACGCGTGGGCCGCATGGTCGCGCAAATGCTCGACATGCATCAGCAGCCATATCTGGCGATTGATAGCGATGCAGACATGATCGAGGCGGCCAAACGCGATGGTTTCCGCGCGACATTTGGTGATGCAGCACGGGGTAAAGCGCTCAGCCGGCTGCAAATCGATAACGCGCTCGCAGTTGTTCTGACTATGGACGAGCCAATTCTGGCGCAGCGCATGGTGACCAATCTGCGACGTGAATATCCCGATCTCTTGATTGTGACCCGGGCGCGCGACCCGGAACACGCCGCGCAGCTTTACCGCGCCGGCGCGAGCCATTCTGTGCCAGAGACGCTGGAAAGCTCATTGCAGCTCTCCGAGGCGGTGCTGGTCGATATTGGTATTGCGATGGGGCCGATTATTGCATCGATCCATGAGAAGCGCGACGAATACCGCGAACAGATCGAGCGGGAAGGCGCGCTCGATTACAAGCCGAAATTGCGGCTTTCCGGACCCGAATAAGCACTGAAGCCCGAATAGTCGCCAGAGCCCGAATAAGCGCTAGAGAAGGCGGCGCAGCCGCAGCCTCAAAAGCGCAACTTAGGAGGCCCCGGCGATAATCTCTTTCACCGCGGCCATCGCTTGGTCTGCCGCATCGCCATTGGGTCCGCCGCCTTGCGCCATATCTGGCCGCCCGCCGCCGCCTTTGCCGCCCAAGGCCTCGACCCCTGCACGAACCATGGCAACCGCATCAAACTTTCCAGCCAAATCATCGGTGACGGCAACGGCAAACGCCGCCTTGCCATCATTGACCGCACACATAGCCGCCACACCGCTGCCCAAACGCGATTTTGCCTCGTCCAGCATCGGTCTCAATTCCTTAGGGCTTAGCCCTTGGATGACTTGCCCGGAAAAAGTGATCGCGCCGATGGTCTCATCAGCCGATCCCGCGCTTGCGCCATCTTGCCCCGCACCAGCCCCAGCGCCGCCTGCGAGGGCCAGCGCGCGCTTGGCCTCGGACAGCTCTTTCTCCAAACGCTTGCGCTCCTCGGCTAGCGATATGACCCGGGCCAAAGCCTCTTCAGGAGCGGTTTTCAAAGTGCTCGAAATCGCCCGCAAGGCATCATCACGGCCGGCCAGCCATTGCCGTGCATTTTCACCTGTCAGCGCCTCGATCCGGCGGATCCCCGAACTTACCGCCCCCTCCGATGCAATCACAAACAGGCCAATATCACCGGTCGAGCGGACATGCGTGCCCCCGCACAGCTCGACCGAGTAACTGCGCCCTTGCTCGCTGCGGCTGCCCATGGAAAGCACCCGGACTTCTTCGCCATATTTCTCGCCAAACAAGGCAAGCGCCCCTGCCTCAACCGCGTCATCAGGCGACATCAAGCGCGTTTCGACCGGCTCGTTGGCGCGTATCTCGGCATTCACATCAGCTTCCAATTGTGCGATTTCTTCGCTCGTCAAAGGCTTCGGATGCGAGAAATCAAATCGGAACCGGTCATCAGAAACCAGTGAGCCTTTCTGCGTCACATGATCGCCCAACAAATTGCGCAAAGCGGCATGAACAAGGTGAGTGGATGAATGGTTCGCCCGAATGCGGCCGCGCCGCGCTGCATCAACCTCAAGATGGACCTTGTCGCCGGTGCTCGCCGTTCCTTTGACAATTTTGCCCTGATGGGCATGCAATCGGCCAAGCGGCTTGCTGGTCTGCTCAATGGCAATCTCAAGCCCCTCTGGTGTCCAGATGCGGCCGCTATCGCCTGTTTGACCGCCGCTCTCGCCATAGAACGGGGTTTGGTTGGTGAGGACCGTTAGCGAAGCGCCCTCGCTGGCCGATGCAACCTCTGCCCCGTCTACGACCAAAGCGATGATTTCACCCTCGCCAGCGGTGCTGGCATAGCCTGTGAATTCAGTGGAGCCAGAACGCTCGGCAATATCGAACCAGACATCCTCGTCAGCAGCCTCGCCCGAGCCCTTCCACGCAGCGCGGGCCGCTGCCTTCTGCCGCTCCATAGCCGCCGTAAAACCGTCCGCATCAACACCGATACCGCGGCTCCGCAACGCATCCTCGGTCAAATCGAATGGGAACCCGTAAGTGTCGTAAAGCTTGAACGCCGTTTCGCCATCAAGTTCGGCGCCTTCGTCCATTGAACCGGTCGCCTCGTCCAACAGCTTGAGGCCTTTTTCAAGCGTGCGGCGAAACTGGACCTCCTCGCGTTCCAAAACCTCGCAAATGAGCGCCTGCCCTCTGACAAGTTCGGGATAGGCAGCGCCCATTTCGGTCACCAGCGCGGGCACAAGGCGGTGCATCAAAGGCTGATCAGCGCCCAGCAAATGCGCATGCCGCATGGCCCGCCGCATGATCCGCCGCAATACATAACCGCGGCCCTCATTCGATGGCAAAACACCATCAGCCATAAGAAAGCTTGTCGAACGAAGATGGTCGGCAATGACACGGTGGCTCGCCATAGTGTCGCCGCTTGCCTCAACCGAGGTCAAATTCTCAGATGCAGCAATCAGCGCCTTGAAAGTGTCAGTGTCATAATTGTCATGCACACCTTGCATGACCGCCGCCACACGCTCGAGACCCATCCCCGTATCAATCGAGGGATGCGGCAAATCTTCCCTTACACCGCCGACCTGCTGGTCAAATTGCATGAACACCAGATTCCAAATTTCGACAAAGCGATCACCATCTTCATCTGCGCTTCCCGGAGGGCCGCCCGGAATATGATCACCATGATCGTAGAAGATTTCCGAACATGGACCGCAAGGCCCCGTATCACCCATGGACCAAAAATTGTCATTCGTGCTTATGCGGATAATCCGCTCTTCCGGCAGGCCGGAAATCTTCCGCCAAAGATCGAATGCCGTGTCATCGGTATGGTACACCGTCGCCGTCAGACGATTGGCATCGATGCCCCATTCCTTGGTCAGCAATTCCCAAGCATGCAAAATTGCCTGTTCCTTGAAATAATCGCCAAAGCTAAAATTGCCGAGCATCTCGAAAAAGGTATGATGGCGCGCCGTATAGCCGACATTATCAAGATCATTATGCTTGCCGCCCGCCCTGACGCATTTCTGACTGCTGGTCGCGCGCGGCGAAACCGGCGCCTCTAGCCCGGTAAATGCATTCTTGAAAGGCACCATGCCCGCATTGACAAACATCAATGTCGGATCGCTGAAAGGCACCAATGGCGCAGAAGCAATCTCAGCGTGATCGCGGCGCGCGAAAAATTCCAAGAAGCTGCGCCGAATGTCATTCGTAGAAGTCATGTTTGGCAATTAGGCAATCACAGGCCTGCCCACAAGCCGCAATGCAACAGAAACAGCAAAGGTGCATTGGATCATAGCACAAAAGGTTGCCCGGCCCGCTCAGACGATCAGGTCAATGCCGCCAATGCCTTGCCGCGCCCGCTCTGCACTCAGCCATATAGCGAAACCCAAAGCTAGAACGGAAAAGCCGGCACAAGGCTGATCCAGAGGCGGATCAATCTTGCACCGGCATTCCGTGTTATCGAAGGTTGGAAAGAGACCTCGCGGCCTGGCAAATGCTGAGATAGCCAGTCAAATTGCCATTCGCGCAAGAAGTCTAGTCACCCCCGCTTGAGAAGTGCGCTAAGCGTCCGCGTCCGGCCCCTGCATCATCTCCTCGGCGACCTCATCGGTGCGGCCGCGGATCGCAGCTTCCAATTTGTCGCAAACTTCAGGATTGTCTTTCAGATAGGTCTTGGCGTTCTCGCGTCCCTGACCAATGCGAATGCTATCATAGCTAAACCATGACCCGGACTTCTCTACCAAACCGGCTTTTACGCCGAGATCGAGAATCTCCCCTCTTTTGGAGATGCCCTCGCCATACATAATGTCAAATTCGACTTGCTTGAACGGAGGGGCCACTTTGTTTTTGACAACTTTGACGCGGGTGGAATTGCCAACAACCTCGTCACGGTCCTTGATCTGGCCAGTCCGGCGGATATCGAGGCGCACCGAGGCATAAAATTTGAGCGCGTTGCCCCCCGTTGTGACTTCTGGGTTGCCGTACATCACGCCGATTTTCATACGCAGCTGGTTGATGAAGATCACCATGCATTTCGAGCGGTTGATTGAACCGGTCAGTTTACGCAGAGACTGGCTCATCAAGCGTGCCTGAAGCCCGACGTGACTGTCGCCCATTTCCCCTTCGATCTCTGCCCGCGGGACCAGAGCCGCGACCGAATCGACCACCAGAATGTCAATCGCATTGGAACGCACAAGAGTGTCCGTGATTTCCAAAGCCTGTTCGCCGGTGTCAGGCTGCGAAACGATCAGCTCGTCAACATCCACACCAAGCTTGCGCGCATAAACAGGGTCAAGCGCGTGTTCCGCGTCCACAAACGCCGCTGTGCCGCCGCTTTTCTGCGCCTCTGCAATAACGTGCAGAGCAAGCGTCGTCTTGCCCGAGCTTTCCGGCCCGTACACTTCGATCACCCGTCCCTTGGGAAGGCCGCCAATACCCAGCGCAATATCCAGTCCCAATGAACCGGTTGAGATCGACTCAACCTCCATCGTCTCTTTCGAGCCGAGTTTCATGGCCGAGCCTTTGCCGAATGCGCGATCGATTTGCGATAACGCAGCGTCGAGTGCCTTTTGACGATCCACTTTGGTTTCCTTGCCTTCTACTAGCTTTAGACTTGTCGCCATGACACAACCTTCCTTTTGTACATAGAGCTAACTTGAACTCTTCAACGGTAAGGAGTTTGTATCTGATTTGTTCCAAAAGAACAAGAGTAGAACGAAAATAAATCCAACATGGAGCAAAATTGACGCTGATATTGCGCGCAAAACAGGCAGTTTTCGGCCGCATTTGCCCGCGGCACCGCGACCTGTTTATGCGACTTCCGTGACCTGCTTGCTCAGCACATCTGCCACTTTGGCGTTGATTTGCTGCACGCTGAAAGGTTTTGGGATGAAGTACATATTGTCAATGTCGATTTCGTTGCGAAGCTGTTCTTCGGCATAGCCAGACATGAACAATATCGGGATTTCTGGCCTGACTTTGCGAATCGCCTTGGCCATTGCCGGACCATCCATCACTGGCATCACAACATCAGAGACGATCAGATCAAACTCGGTATCGCCATTGGCTACCTCGCCCAGCCCAACCTCGCCATCGCTGGCCGTCGTCACCGTGTAACCTGCGCGGGTCAGCGCCCGTTCGGCAACCGCCCTCACCATATCCTCGTCTTCGACAACAAGCAGCTTGGCCCCGCCGCTCCAATCGGTTGGGCGCGCCTCTTCCAAATCGTCTTTCTTCGTAACTTTGGGCATCTCGCCCTTATAAACCGGCAAATAGACGGTGAACCTGGCCCCGATCACGGTGCCATCGGATTCCACAACATTGTCTGCAAAAATAAACCCGTTCGACTGTTTCACGATCCCGTAGACAGTCGAGAGGCCCAATCCGGTCCCTTTGCCTTGGGCTTTGGTCGTAAAGAAGGGTTCGAAGATTTTGCTCATGACATCGTTCGGGATGCCGCCGCCCGTATCTTGGACCACCAAGACGGTGTAATCATCGGGCGGCATTATATCGCCGCCCATCTTGCGCGCATCACGCGCGGTTACGCGGCGCGTGGCCAGAGTGAGATGGCCTTTCCATTTCTCGCCAGCCTTGGCAGCATGGGCTTGCATCGCATCACGGGCATTAACCGCCAGATTGACGATCACTTGCTCCAATTGTTGAGGATCGGCACGCACGGGCCCAAGCTCGCGGTCGTGGCGCACCGTAAATTCGATTCTTTCACCGACCAGCCTACGCAGGAGCTGACTGACTTCGCTGACCACATCAGGCAATTGCAACACTTCGGGACGCAATGTTTGTTGACGAGAAAAGGCCAGCAATTGCCGCGTCAGGCTGGCCGCACGATTGGAATTGGCGCGGATCTGCTGAATATCATCATAATCACTATCGCCCGGTGTGTGCCGCAAAAGCATCAGATCGCAATAGCCAATGATCGCGGTGAGAACGTTGTTAAAGTCATGCGCAACGCCGCCCGCCAATTGGCCGACCGCCTGCATTTTGGTGGCCTGCGCAACTTGCCGCCGCAGACGTTTTTCTTCGCTCGAATCAGACAGCGACAAGAGCACCGCTGCATCGCCTAGCCCGCGCACTCCGGCGAGGCCGATACTGACCGGTTCTTCGGTATCAATCGTCAAGCGAACCGCCATATCGCCGCTCGAGGTCGCCCCTTTGCCGAACCGGCGAACGGTATCGGACAAAGCGGATTTGTCCTCCGCCACAACCAGATCAGAGGGGAATTGCGGCAGACCGTCTGATTCGCGCTCAACCGCGCGCAAGAAAGCCTCGTTAGCGAACATGAAGCGGCCATCGCGGTCCGTCAGCGCCAGTCCCAAGGGCAGCGCCGACAGCAACCCTTCCAATTGCGGCACCGCTGCCCGGCCCGCACTTTCCCAGCCGCCGCCGATGCCAACCGCGCTATCAATGAGCATCATCAAAGAGATCGGTGCGTAGCCTAATGCGTGACCGGCATTGCCGCCCGCGTGGCCGCCCGCACCTCCAGCCTCAGATTTGGGCCGCGCCGGGTTAACATCATCAAGTGGGACTTGCACAAGCGTTTGCGGAGAGCCTTGCTGCCCCTCGCGAGCGAAGAATATGCGTTCATTGTCGTCAGAGCGCAGGAGCGAGACGAACTCCTTGCCTTCAAGCGATATCGCGGCGTTACCCAGCGCCCTGTGAGCAAGGCCCGGCGTATTGGCGCGGATCAACCCGTCCGCCTCAACCAAGGCAAATTCCACCCCAGCACCCGAGAGCAATTCGCCCAGCGGACCCGCCAGACCATACTCCAGCCCCTCGTAACTGGTTTCAGCCACCAGTTCGGAAAAATGCCAAATCAGATAATCCTCGGCATGGCCGCTACGCTTGATCGACACTTTGAAGCGGCGGTCACCTTTCGGCAGGAAGATGAGCTCAACCGCCCCTTCCCCTTCACGCCAAGCGTCTCTGGCCGCCTTGTTCAGCCCTTCTTGCGATTGCTGGTCAAAGGCGAGTTCGAGCGGCGAGCTCATGCTGCCAAACCAGTCCTGATAGGTATTGTTGGCGCAATTAACGCGGTTTGCCCGGTCGGAAATGACAATCGCGCGCTTGCGGTTTTCGATCGCGGCGAAGGTCACGCTCCAATCAGGCAGGCCCGGTTCCGACTCTGGTTCAGCGACACGCATCCGCGCCGCCAAAAGAACCAGCACACCGATTGTAATCAGACCGCCAGCATACGCCATGGCGACCAGACCTGTTTGACCAAGCAGCCAGACCGCACCGACCGATATCGCCGCCGCCAGCACGATCCCTGCGAACAGGGCAAAAGGCGGCATTTTGGCTATTGGGTCATTGCCGCCGGTCGAAAGCGCATTTTCAGCTCTTGATTGGACGGCCCGATCAGTCAATCCGTCTGGAGAACGCGGGCCAGCCTCGCTCATGAGCCGCCTGCACCGAGCCGGGCATCAAGCCGCTGTTCCATGTCCTGCAACCGGCGCATACGCCGCCGCGCGACCAGAAACCGCCAGATCAGACCGGCTGTAAAATATCCGATACTCGATGTGCCAATTGCCAAAACGATGAATCCCATGACGGTGAAGCCTGCTGCTTGAAACAATTCAATGAGCCATGTCCAGCGCCCACTGGATAATTCGTCAGAGGCCATACCGCCCATCGCCGCGTCAATATTGAGAACAAATTTTCCAACCCGATTGGCAATCACCACCCAGAACGGGAAAGTGAAGGGGTTGGTGACAAATGTGACCAGCACCGCAACCGGTACGTTGGAACGCGTTGGCAATGCCATGAAAGCGGCGAGAAAAATCTGACCCAAGGGTATAATAAAGCCCGCAAACAAGCCCAGCGCGACACCGCGCGGGACAGAGCGGCGGGTAAAGCGCCACAATTCAGGCGAGAGAAACCGGTGCGCAATAGGCGCGAGCCAGCGGTTGCCAGCCAAATCCTCTCGGCTGGGCATCTTCCGCTCGAACCAGGTTTTTCTGCGCTGCGCCATGGCGCTCGTTCCTACACAATTCCTAGGCCAGTAAAAGATAGGTATAGACCTAGAGTTGCGAATATCGGGTGAACAAATGACAGGCACAAGAATTGCCCGCAAAAATTTTGTGTCATTGGCCGAGCGAAATGATGCATCCGGCGAAAAATTTCAAAAATGACTTCAAAAAAATGACTGGAAAGCCGGCGCCAATGCAATTGCAATACAGTGAGGGGCGGTTCGGCGCGGGGCTAGCCGCGGTCGCGCATCAGGCGCGCTTTATCCCGTTTCCAGTCGCGATCCTTGACCGCAGCACGCTTGTCCTGCGCTTGCTTGCCCTTGGCCAATGCCAGCTCAACCTTGGCCCTGCCCTTTGAATTGAAATAGATCGACAAGGGCACCAGCGTCATGCCCTTACGCTCCACCGCGCCGAACAATTTGTTGATCTCGCGCTGGCTAAGCAGCAGTTTGCGCGGCCGTTTAGGTTCATGATTGAGCCGATTGCCGTGGCTGTATTCGGGGATGTTGGCATTGATCAGCCAAACCTCGCCCCCGCTGACCTCGGCATAGCTTTCGCGAATGCTGGCCTCGCCCGCTCGCAAGGCTTTGACCTCTGTCCCTTGCAGCGCCAGCCCGGCCTCGAATTTCTCGTCAATGTGATAATCATAGCGCGCGCGCCGATTGTCAGCGACGGTGCGCTGCTTATCAAAGGGAGTGGGTTTAGGCCGGGCCATGATGGCCGAGGCCTTAGGCGCAAGACCCGCTTATGCCAAGCCGGCATGCTCAAGCGCGGCGTCGACGGCCTTGCGTGCCTCTGGCGAACAAGCCGTTAGCGGCAAGCGCACTTCATCGCTGAACCCGTCCATCACGCGGCTAAGCGCGTATTTGACCGGCCCGGGCGAACTGTCGCCAAACATCGCATAGTGCAACGGGTAGAGCTGATCGTTCAATCGGCGCGCTTCCACCAGATCATTATCAGCGCAGGCCTTTTGAAATTGCGCACACAGCGCAGGCGCGACATTGGCCGTCACCGAAATGCAGCCCCTGCCGCCTGCGGCATTAAACGGCAGCGCCAATTCATCATTGCCCGACAGCTGACAAAATTCTTTGCCGATGCCCATCCGGTGATCGGCCACGCGCGACAAATCCTCGCTCGCATCCTTGATTGCGATAATCTGATCGGGGAAGGCATTGGCCAATTCCACAGTCGTCTCCGGCGCAATATCGGTGACGGTGCGCCCTGGCACATTATAAAGGACTATCGGCAAATCACAGTTTTGCGCCAGATGGCTGAAATGGGCAATCAGGCCCGCTTGGCTTGGCCGGTTGTAATAAGGCGCCACGCACAAGGCCGCAGAAGCCCCCGCCTTCTTGGAAAACTGCATATGCAAAAGCGCGTTTTGCGTGTCGTTTGATCCGCATCCGGCAATCACCGGCACCCGTCCGCCGGCCTGCTCAACGCAAATTTCGATCACCCGGTGATGCTCTGCATTGGAAAGGGTCGAGGCCTCGCCCGTTGTTCCGCATGGCACAAGCGCTAGCGAGCCGCACTCAATCTGCCAATCAACCAACCGCCTGAATGCCGCCTCGTCAATGTGTCCGTCCTGGAACGGGGTAATCAACGCTGGAATAGAACCTTTGAACATATATGCACTTGCCCTGCATTTATTGTCGGATAAGGGCGCGCTATACGCCGCAAAACTGATGTATTCACCGCCTGATAAGGAGCCGCTAGGCATTATGTCCAGCATGCACCGTAAAACTCTTTCGACAAAACCCCTCCCTTCCCTTGCAATTTGCCTTGCCGCGCTGGCTCTATTGCCGGCCTCTGGCGCTGCGAATGCGGGCAATGAAAGCGCCGCTGAGACCGCAGCAACCGTCGCTGGCCAACCGAGTCAATCGGCCCCAGCAGGTCAAGCGGGCTTGCAAGCAGGGTCGCAAGCAGCCGCGCAGGCTATTCAGAGCCAAGGCCTGACCCAGGGCCTGACCCAGGCGGCGCGCTATGATGCACGCTATGACGGGCAAATCGCCAGCGCGGTTCAGCGATGGAAATATCTGACCGAAACGCGCGGGCTGAGCTATTCCGATTATGCCAGCTTTATCACCTCCTATCCGGGCTTCCCGCGCGAAAGCTTGCTGCAAACCCGGGCCGAGAATGCTCTCGATGAAGAGGCAATCGCGCCGCAGACATTGATCGCGTTTTTCGACGCACACCCGCCCGTCACCAATTCGGGCAAAGCGCGCTATGCTTTGGCGCTGTCCAATATGCGCCGCAGCGAAGCCTTCGATTGGGCGCGCGAGGCGTGGCGCGGCGGCGAGATGAGCGATCCGGCGGAGGCCTATATCCTCGGCCTGTTTGGCTCGCGCCTCACCGCCGATGATCATGCAGCCCGGATGGATCAGCTTTTGTGGCAACGCAAAGCGGAGGCAGCGACGCGGCAGATCGCCAATCTCGCTCCGGCTCAGCGCAGTATGGCTATGGCGCGGTTGGCGCTGATCCAGGGCGAGACGCCCACGCAGGCCGGTGTGCCTGTGCCAAGCGGCGCGCTCAGTGATCCGGGCTATGTCTATAATCTGGCGCGTCATTACCGCATCAAGCGCCAAATGCCCCGTTCGATCAATCTGCTGGCAACGCGGCCTCAGCTGAGCCGTCCGGCGCTCGATGCAGAACTGATGGTGGGCGAGATTTTGCGCGCCGCAAAAGCGGCCGATGCGCGGAACACGGTCGCCATCGCCTCCAAGATTGACGATCTGTTTGCGCCCGGCGAAGATATCTCAGCCAAGAGTTTTCGGCTGCGCGATGATTACACCACGCTGATGTGGGCGGGCGGTACCAACGCCTTGTGGCGGCTTGGTGATGGACGGCGCGCAGCGCCGCTATTCTACCGTTACGGCGCGGCGGCCCAAACACCGCAGACCCGTTCCAAGGGTTTTTATTGGGCAGGTCTCGCCAGCAAACGGGCCGGCAATCAAAGCGAGGCGAACCGCTATTTCGAGCTTGCCGCCGCTTATCCGGCGCGCTTCTACGGCCAATTGGCGCTAAAGGAATTGGGCCGAGGCATGCCAAATCTGGCAGCTAATGTTCCTGCCACCATGCCCGATCCAGCAGCCATTGACGCGTTTAATGCGCGGCCGATCACCCAGGCCGTCCGGCATGTCGCCAAAGGGGCACCGTGGCGCACCGGCATCCAGTTTTACCGTACCCTCGCCCGCGCAGCAGATACCGAACAGGAACATGTGCTGGTCGCCAATCTGGCGCGCGAGATCGGCCGGCGCGATTTATCCGTCAATGTCGCGGAGGCAGCGGGCGCGGACGGGTTGAGCCAGTTTACCGTGCAAGGTTTTCCGGTGCTGCCTCTGCCGCAAGGCGCGGACTTTACGCTGACTCATGCCATCACCCGGCAGGAAAGCCAGTTTGCCCAAAACGCCATTAGCCATGCTGGTGCGCGCGGGTTGATGCAATTGATGCCGGGCACAGCGCGGGAAGAGGCGCGCTTTGCTGGCGTATCCTATATGTCGGCCAGCCTGATCAATGATGCCCAATATAATGTCCGGCTCGGCTCCAATCATATCGAACGGTTGGTGTCGCGTTATAACGGCAGCTATCCGCTTGCTTTCGCCGCTTATAATGCAGGACCCGGCAATGTGAACAAATGGCTGCGCGCCAATGGCGACCCGCGTACAGGGGCGATTTCATGGACCGAATGGATTGAGCGGATCCCGTTTTTCGAAACCAAGAATTATGTCGCCCGCGTGGTGGAAAATGCCGCCGTTTACGAGCATCTTTATCCAGAGCGTACGCCTTACAATCGCGCCCGGATGGCGCATGAATTCCTGCGTTAGTTTGGGCAAGATCGGGGGCAAAAGAGCGCGCATTTGATGACCAAGCTATCCTTGCCTATGCGGTCCCTTTTTGCCGCTTTGTCGGTTAGCCTGCTGGCCGGCGTGGCCGCGCCGCTGCTGGCTAAGGAAGACCTTGGCATATTTTCTGGATGGGCCGCGTTTCGTGACGAGGATCCGGTTCGCTGTTATGCTATCGCACGGCCCGCAGCCAGCCGTCTGCAGCGCGATTTTGAACCCTTTGCCACGATTGCTACTTGGCCTTCGCGCAAAATTCGCGGGCAAGTGCATTTTCGCTTGTCACGCCGGTTGAAGCCCGGCTCCTCGATCACGCTAACCCTTGGCCGGGAGCGCTTTGAACTGGTTGGCCGAACCGGCGATGCCTGGGGCGCAGACAAGCGCATGGATGCGCAAATTGTCGCGAACATGCGCTCTGCCCGGTCGATGGTGATCCGCGCGGTTGATGCTCAGGGACGCAGGTTTTCCAATACTTACGCTTTGCAAGGGGCCGCGACAGCAATGGACACCGCCACTGTCGCTTGCGCGAAGGGGTGATCGCCTTCGCCAAGGTTTGAAGCGGCACCATCCAAGACGCTTGACGCTTTGCTAGCCAAAGCGAGGATGCCCATCTATAGGCTCTGCGATCATGTCAGACACATCTATCATGCCTATCCCCGGGGCCATCGATCCCGTTCCGGTCGCGCGCGAGATTACACCGCGCAGCGATGGCCGAACCGACTTGATGGGCTTGCCCAAGGGCCAAATCAAAACACTGCTTGAAGAAGCCGGACTGGATGCGCGTCAGGCAAAGCTGCGCTCCAAGCAAATATACCATTGGATCTACCACCGCGGCACCAGCGCATTTGCCGACATGACAGATATTTCCAAGACCATGCGCCCGTGGCTGGAAGAACGGTTCGTGATCGCCCGGCCGATCGTGGTCGAGGCGCAGCATTCGGTCGATGGCACACGCAAATGGCTGCTCAAAACGGCCGATGGTCATGAGTTTGAAATGGTCTTTATCCCCGATGCCGACCGCGGGACGCTGTGCGTTTCGAGCCAGGTTGGCTGCACGCTCAATTGCCGGTTCTGCCATACCGGCACCATGCGGCTGGTGCGCAATCTGACGCCGGGCGAAATCGTAGGTCAAGTGATGTTGGCGCGCGATGCCTTGGGCGAATGGCCCAAAGGGAAAATGGATATCAGCGACGAGACAAGCGAGGCAGAATACCGCGCAGACGGGCGTTTGCTGACCAATATCGTCATGATGGGCATGGGCGAACCGCTCTATAATTTCGACAATGTGCGCGACGCGCTTAGCCTGGTGATGGACGGCGAAGGCCTTGCCCTCTCCAAACGCCGGATCACCCTTTCAACCAGCGGCGTTGTGCCGATGATGGCACGCTGCGGCGAGGAAATTGGCGTCAATCTGGCGGTTTCGCTGCATGCGGTGACCAAGCCGGTGCGCGACGAGATTGTTCCGATCAACAAGAAATACGGGATTGAGGAATTGCTGCAGGCCTGTGCGGAATATCCCGGCGCCTCCAACGCGCGGCGCATTACCTTTGAATATGTGATGCTGAAGGACAAAAACGACAGCGACGAAGATGCGCGCGAACTGGTCCGACTCATCAAGAAATTTGACTTGCCCGCTAAGGTCAATCTGATCCCGTTTAACCCTTGGCCGGGCGCAGCATATGAATGCTCGGACAAGGCACGGATCGCCGCGTTTAGCGAAATTGTCTTCGCCGCCGGGATTAGTGCGCCGGTCCGTACGCCGCGCGGCCGCGATATTGACGCCGCCTGCGGGCAGCTCAAAACCTCGGCCGAGAAGAAAAGCCGGGCTGAACGCGACCGCGAGGCGGCTGAGGCAGAGGCGGGGTCAGTAACGGGGGCGAAGTCAGTGGCAGAGATCGAGGTCAGCGCCGAGTGATCTCTGCGGCGTCCAGTTTGGCGGCCCAAGACGCCCCTTTTCGCGCCAGCACAGGTTGCAATTTAGCAAGCACGACCCCGTGAAGAGCGCTGTTACCGCCATATGCGTGGGACAGCCCCAGCCGTTCAACGGGGCGGAGCTCAGCAGCTTTGTAAAACAGCCGCTGGAGGGTCCTGCTCTTATCCGTTTTTTCGGGATTGTCGGCGATATGCAAGCCGACAGCGTCAATCACGGCGGCGCAGACATGGCCGTGCACCTCTATCCATCTGACCATTATGCGTGGTGGGCCGAAAGGCTTGGGCGCCACCCCGTGCTGCGCGGGCCTGCGCCTTTTGGCGAGAACCTGATGGCGGCGGGATTGACCGAGGACCAAGTGCATATTGGTGACCGCTTTCGTTTGGGTTCAGCCTTGCTTGAAGTAAGCCAGCCGCGCCGCCCCTGCTGGAAAATTGAGCACCGCTTTGCCGCCGAGGGCGATGCCAAAGGCATGGTCAAAGCCATCATCAAGCACCACAATTGCGGTTGGTATTTCCGCGTCATCGAAGAGGGTGAGGCCCATTCAGGCGACGTGATTGAGCGGGTGGCCTCGGGCGCTGCGGAATGGAGCATCGCGCGGGCGTTTGCCAAATTCTATGACCCGACACAAAAAGCCAGCGCAGACGATCTCGCATCGCTATCCACGCTTCAGCCGCTCAGCGCAGTTTGGCGCGAAAAGGCCAGCGCTATGCTGAAGCAATTGAGCGGCGAATAGTCCGCGTGAGGCGAAATTTAGCCCTTCCCTTTGGCCCGCCATTCTGGTCCAAAGGGGCATGGCCGAACGACCCTCAGTTCTGGTAACCGGCGGCGCACAGCGGATTGGCGCGGCGATCGCTCGATGTTTTGCGGACGCTGGATGGCATGTCATTATCCATTACCGCGGCTCCTCGGGTGAGGCGGACGCGCTTGCCCGGACAATGCCTTCGGCCGAAACGGTGCAATGTGATCTCAATGATGAAACGGCTGCGGTATCTATGATCCGCTCGCTCGCTGCATTGACCAGCAATTGGCAATGCCTCGTCAATTGTGCAGGTGTTTTTGTGCCCGATGATGTAACCGGGCTTGATGTGGATACGAACAGAGAGGCAATGCAAGTCAACGCCCTCGCCCCGACCCTCATGGCTCAGACATACCTGAGCGCTGCCCGCGCCGAGGAAGGACGCAGGGTGATCAATATCACGGATCAGAAGCTGGAAAATCCCAACCCTGATTTCTTCAGCTATACGATGAGCAAACATGCCATTGATGCAACGATCCCGATGCTTTCGATGGCGCGCACATCGGCGAAGGACCGTATTTACGGACTGGCGCCGGGCGCAATTCTGGCCAGCCATGACCAATCCGAAGACGAAACGGACGTGTCACACAGGCTGAACCTGCTTGGCCGGAAAACAGGCGCCGATGAAATTGCAAAAACCGCGCTGTTTCTGGCGCAAGGCTGGCTCGAGAGCGGGCAGAGCATTTTCGTCGACAGCGGGCAGCATTTGATGAGGCAAGACCGCGACGTGATTTATCTGGCGCGCGGCGGCGATGAATAAGCGGGGGGCATTATGAAAAAACACGCACTTTCAACGCGCGTCTGGCATTGGACCAATCTGTTCTTTCTGGTCATTTTGTTCATGTCAGGCTTGACCATTTCGAACGCGCACCCGCGGCTCTATTGGGGCGATTGGGGTTTTGCTGAGGAACACGCATGGCTGATCGTACCGCGCTTTGCCGATTGGATGACCATTCCGGGCTATTACAGCCTCGCGACGGCGCGTGATTGGCACAATCTGGCGGCATGGCCGTTCGCCTTGATGCTGCTGTTTGTGTGGATCACGATGCTGGTGAACAAGCATTTCAAACGTGATCTTGTGACCACCCGCAAGGAATGGGCGCCCTCCTCCATCTGGCAGGATATCAAGGCTCATGCGAAGTTTGATTTCAGCCATGGCGAGGGCAAATATAACTTCCTCCAAAAGCTGAGTTACGGCGTCGTGCTTGGCGTATTTCTGCCGATGATGGTGTTCACCGGCATTGCCATCAGTCCGGGGATGGAGCCGACATTTGGCTGGCTGGTGGAAATATTGGGCGGCCGTCAATCGGCGCGCAGTTTTCATTTCATCTTCGCATTTTTGCTGTTCGGCTTTTTGGTTGCGCATGTGTTGCTGGTGCTGGTCTCCGGCCCGATCAAACATATGCGCGATATGATTACAGGAGGTGAGCTATGAAACGGCGCGGATTCCTAGCCGCAGGGTTGGCGGCGATGGCAGCGGGTTGCAACCGCGTTGCAGACAGCGATGCGGGCGCCAAACTGCTTGATGCGGCCGAAGGCTGGCACAAGGGCGCTCACCGCTTGCTCACCAATCGCCATGCCTTGGCTCCGGAATATCCGCGCAGTGCGATCTCTCCGGTATTTCGCGGGAATGGCACGATCAACCCGCAAAATGGCAATTATCAGGAACAGGCGGCCGCCGGATTTGCCGATTGGCGGCTTGAGGTGCGCGGACTGGTGGATACGCCCCTGTCACTGAGCCTCGCGGAAATACGCGCTCTGCCTCAGCGCACGCAGATCACCCGGCATGACTGTGTCGAGGGGTGGAGCGCGATTGGAGAATGGACCGGCCCGCAATTGTCGTTGCTGCTCGAACGTGCTGGCTTGCAGAAAGAAGCCCAATTTGTCGTCTTTCGCTGCGCGGATAATTTGCGCGGCGATGACTATTATGAAAGCGTCGATCTGATCGATGCCTTTCACCCGCAAACGATTGTCGCGCATGAGCTTAATGGCGAGGCTTTGCCGATCAAAAATGGCGCGCCTTTGCGGATGCGGATCGAGCGGCAGCTAGGGTATAAGCATCCCAAATATCTGACCGCAATCGAAGCGGTTGCGAGCCTTGACGATATTGGCGCTGGCAAAGGCGGATATTGGGAAGATCGGTCCGGTTATCAGTGGTACGCGGGGATCTGATCGCAACTAGCTGGGATAAATACGGTTCATCGTTTCCCAATCCGTGCGGATCATTTCTTCCAGAACATCAAGGTCAATATCGGCCAGCTTGTTGACATAAAGACAGCTTTTGCCGCGCGAATGTTTGCCAAGCCGGCTCAATTGTTCCTCTGTGCGTTTCGCAGTGTCCTCGTCGCAGTAACATCCCATCAAATAGAGCGAATGCTTGGCTTTGCGCGGGCTAAATCCTGCGCGCAGGGAATCCCCCTCGCGTCCGCTTTCATATTTGTAATGGTAAGAACCATAACCGATGATGGTCGGCCCCCACATTTTGGGCGTTTCCCCGGTCACTTTACGAAACAGCGCGTCGAGCACTTTGGCATCCTCGCGCTTTGCGGCAGGTTCAACCGCATCGATGAAACCCGTGGCTGAGACTTGTGTCGCAGCCGTCTTTGCCTTCGCCATAACCGGTCTCCTTTGATGCGCTCTCTTTCGGCAAAAGGTCTAAGCCTGCATTGACTTGCTGCCAAGCCCTGCCAAAGTCGCACAAGGGACTGTTTAGAACGGGGATATTCAACGGGGCATATGTGGCTGCTTGATAAGTTTTTGAGCCGCGCTGTCACGCGCGGCCAGCTGATCGTTACAGATCATGACGGCAAGACATACACTTACGGCCCCGGCGGCTGTGATTACCCGCCCGAAATTGGCGGCAGACCGGGGCCGGTGCACATTCGGCTGACCGACAAGAAGGCAGCGGGCCATATCGCGCGCTATCCGCAATTGGGCGCTGGCGAGGCGTATATGTGGGGCTGGCTGGTCGTCGAAGAACCCCATGACATTCGTGACATGATCCTGCTGGTGACAATGAATGCCAAAGCTTTGGGCGAGAGTTCCTTGCAAGCCAAGGGGCCGCTCAGAACGGCAACGCAAAAGGTCAAAGCCGCGCTTGACGGGATCAATTTGCGGACCAGCGCGCGGGCCAATGCGGAACACACCTATAATCTCACCCGCGCACTGTATGAGCGGTTTCTCGACGAAGACCGCCAATACACCATGGCCTATTACCGCGAGGATGACCCCAGCCAGACCTCGCTGGAGCAAGCACAAATTGATAAAAAGGCGCATCTTGCCGCCAAAATGCATATCAAACCGGGCATGAAAGTGCTCGACATTGGCTGCGGCTGGGGCGGTTTCGCGCTGTATCTGCACGAGATGTATGATGTGGAGGTTTTGGGCGTTGCCCTTGCCCCCGATCAGATCAAGTTTTCAAACGAGCGCGCAGCCGAATTGGGCGTGTCGGACAAGGTCAAGTTCGAGCTATGCGATTACCGCGATGTAACCGGCACATTTGATCGGATTTCCAGCGTCGGCCTGCTCGAACATGTCGGCACGATCCATTATCCGCAATTTTTCGAGCATACGAACCGCTTGTTGGCCCCTGACGGCGTCATGGTCAGCCATTGCTGCGGACGCGCTGGCCCGCCGGGCTATACCGATGCGTGGACGCGCAAATATATCTTCCCCGGCGGCTATATCCCGGCGCTGAGCGAGCTGGTCACCGAGAGCGAGAAGAACGGCTGGCAAGTGATGGATGTCGAGGCCATGCGCTTTCATTATTCCTACACGCTGGAGGAATGGTACAAACGCACCGTCATGCACCGCGAGGAAATCACCGAGATGTATGACGAACAGTTCTACCGGATGTGGCAGTTTTATCTCGTCGGGGCAGAGCAATCCTTCCGCAATGGAACAATGGTCAATTGGCAGCTGCAATATGTGAAGGACCGCGCCGCGATCCCGATGACGCGGGACTATATCGAGGCGGAAGCGGCAAGGCTGAGGGCCAAGTCAAACGTGCCGCAATGGCGCTTTGATCAGCGCGAAGCGGCGGAGTGATCCGCCTAAGCCTTATCCCTTCCGAAAAGGCGGTATAGCGGGCCAAAGCCCAGCAATGCCGCGCCGACAAACGGCGCTGCAACGACCGCATAATTGATGCCGGACCATGTATTTTCGCTGGTGATTGTGACGCCTGCAGTTGCCGCCAAACCTGCACAAATCAGCAAAACGCCTCCTACAACACGCGCTTTTGGCACCGTGCGCCCTCCTCTGATCGGGCCAAAGCTGCGCTCATGCTTGGCGAAAATCGCGATCATCGGCAGCAGGGCAAGAATATAAACGCCGAGCCATAAGGGACGCGTGGCCCACCATTCGCCGCTTCCCGGGACGGAGCTTAGCCCGGCCCCGCCAAAACCGATCCACAGCACCGTCATAACCAGCACAAAGGCTGTCAGATGCCACAAATAGACGGTCATAATCATGCCGTTCATCAAGACCGTGGCCGTCCATAAGCCGACATTATCGAGCAATTTGCGTCCCCACGGCTCCAATGCCAGCACCAAACCCACTTGCGTCACCCCTAGCGCAAACAATGCTGTGGTGGGCGGCAGCGAATTGGAAAATCCCCCCGGCGCGGAGACCATCGACACCGGGTAAAATCCGTAAACCGTGATCGAGACGAGGACAATTAGTCCGATTACAAAGGTACCAAATGCGAAGACAGGCATGCTAAAATGTCCGTCCCGCCAGGCAAATCCAAGCTGATGAATGCCGAGAAAAACCCAGAGAAAATTCGTGAAATTCACATAGGGAATTCCGGCGGAAAAGGTCAGCCAATCGGTCGCAATCGCCAGCGGGATATAGACCGCAAAGCTCAGCCAACCGAACCTGTGCCACGCCTTGCGGGTAAGCGGGGTACAGGCGGTGACGATCAGATAGACCGAGAGGAACCAAACAGGGATGAGCGCTGCTTCTGTCGCATCGCGAATTTGCATGCGATCAAGCCCCATTTGCGTCATAAAAACCGCGATCACCGCCCACAGCAGCAGAACGGGAAAGGTCGGCGCAATCAAGCGCTGCACACGGCTTGCCAACCAATCGCGGTAAACGCCGGTCTGCCCCGGCTGAGCCTTGCGCAAGGTCGCATCCCAGCTCATCCCGTTAGAAAATCCGCCGACCAGAAAAAACACCGGCATCACCTGAAAGCCCCAAGTCAGCCAATGCGTCCAGTTTGCTGTGCTCAGCAAGTCGCCGCGTTGCAACTCGCCCGCCTCATCAACATAGAGGCCAGCCATCAGCCAATGGCCAAACACCACCGCCAAAATCGACAAGGCCCGCAGGAAATCGACCCAGCGATTGCGTTCTGGCGGGGCAAGCTCAGCCATTTCGCGCGCCTTGGTCCATAGCGACATTGGCAATTTCCCTTTTTCTGCTCTCACTTGAAGATGTTGGTACGCAACTCAGGTTTCACAAGCCAATAGTCTTTCTGCGCCGTAAATGTTTGCCCCTCGCCCCGGCCCCTGCTAGCCGCGCGGCACAGCG
>CAZDHB010000027.1:8798-10657 GCA_964505255.1 uncultured Porphyrobacter sp. | reverse complement strand
TGTGGAGCAGCAAAGCAATGTCCGATATCAAACGCGTGGTTCTGGCCTATTCCGGCGGCCTCGACACATCAGTGATCGCCAAATGGCTCGAGGTGGAACGCGGCCTCGAAGTGGTCACTTTCACTGCCGATCTTGGCCAAGGCGAGGAAATTGAACCGGCCCGCACCAAAGCGCGCGCAATGGGCATCCCCGACAAGCACATTTTTATCGAGGATTTGCGCGAGGAGTTTGTGCGCGATTACGTCTATCCCATGATGCGCGCCAATGCCCGTTATGAGGGCGATTATCTGCTCGGCACATCGATCGCGCGCCCGCTCATTTCCAAACGTCTGGTCGAAATTGCGGCTGAAACCAATGCCGATGCGATTGCCCATGGCGCCACCGGCAAGGGCAATGATCAGGTCCGCTTTGAACTCAGCGCTTACGCCCTTAATCCCGATATCGAAGTGATCGCTCCGTGGCGCGAATGGGATCTAAGCAGCCGAACGGCGCTCATCGCATGGGCCGAGGCACACCAGATCGATGTCCCCAAGGACAAGCGCGGGGAAAGCCCGTTCTCGACCGATGCCAATCTGCTGCACACCTCATCCGAGGGGAAAGTTCTGGAAGATCCTTGGCAAGAGACACCCGATTATGTCTATTCGCGCACGGTCAATCCCGAGGATGCGCCCGACACGCCGGAATATATCGAAATTGCCTTCGAAAACGGCGATGCCATAGCCTTGAATGGCGAGGCGATGAGCCCGGCGACAATGCTCACCGCGCTGAATGCGCTGGGCCGCAAACACGGCATTGGACGGCTTGATCTGGTTGAGAACCGCTTTGTCGGAATGAAATCACGCGGAATGTATGAAACACCCGGCGGCGAGATTTACGCCCGTGCCCACCGCGGGATTGAGCAATTGACGCTCGACCGCGGCGCAGCACACCTCAAGGATGAATTGATGCCGCGCTATGCCGAGATGGTTTACAACGGCTTTTGGTTCAGCCCCGAACGCGAAATGCTGCAAGCGGCGATTGATCACAGCCAGCAAGGGGTGACCGGCGACGTCCGGCTCAAGCTCTATAAAGGCAATGCCGAGGTTGTGGGTCGGCGCGCCGATGTCAATTTCAACCTCTACAGCGAAGATGTTGTGACCTTTGAGGATGACGCGGGCGCCTATGATCAGCAGGATGCGGCGGGCTTTATCAAATTGAACGCGCTGCGATTGAGGCTGCTGGCCAAACGCGGGCGCCGTTAAGAGGCAGGCAGATTGAGGCGGCCGGTCAAGCCGGCAAGTCAGGGCGGCCAGCTGAGGATTTGTCCACTGCTGTCCACAAGTGATTTCAGGCTTCGTGGAAAACTCCTCTTTCCAGCCCTTGCCTTGAACGATGTCTGGGCGCAACTTTGTGTCATCGGAACGGGTATGAGTGTTCGAACCATGCGTCTTTAGAGGCTCGCGGAACAAAGGCTCATTAATCTTGGGAAGACATGCAGGGATCTGTCCGAGCATGACAAGAGACTGGCAAACGGAGAGCCTTGGCGCAAAACCTTGGCCGACCGCATGAAAGTCGAAGACGGTCTTGCTAAAAATCTCTGCATGAGCCTGGCCTTAGGGTGAGGCTAGCAAAGCGATTTGGTGAAGGTTGGAAACGCAGAAACAGCTGAGCAGAGGCCGCAAGGCTGATGCCCGAATTTCAGCGGCAGACAATTGGAGAATGGCTTTGGATGCTGGTGCGAGTACCGGCCAAAACAGCTTTGAAAATGCTCCGGCATTGGAAGAGCTTAGGCAGGATGCCAAGTGCAGCGCCTCACGGCGAAGCCCACGCATCGGTAAGAGTGGGGTCAGCAGCAATGCTGGCCCCATTTATTTTGGCCC
>CAZDHB010000027.1:6998-8698 GCA_964505255.1 uncultured Porphyrobacter sp. | reverse complement strand
GCCCCGTCCTCCAATCCGGCTATTTCGTTCGAGGCGAGCTTTGCCGATTTTGAAGAGCTGCCAACGCTAACCGAAACGCCGCCCGGCGCAGTTGATCTTGCCAGCTTTGATCCGCCTCGCGAGATCGAACCGAAGCCCGAACCAGTCGCCAGCGGCGTGATCCGGTCGCTGGGAACAGGCGTCGCGTCCTATTACGGGCGGCGGTTTCATGGCCGCCTCACCGCCAATGGGGAACGGTTCAATATGAACGCGATGACCGCGGCGCATAAGACCTTGCCCTTCGGCACGAAGGTACGCGTCACTTATCCGCGTAACGGACGCTCTGTCGTGGTGCGCATCAATGACCGCGGGCCCTTCATTCGGGGCCGCACCATCGATCTAAGCCGGGGCGCGGCGACCAAATTGGGCATGATCAGTTCTGGCCACGCGAGAGTGAGGCTCGATATCGTAAGGTAAGCCCGAGCGCGCCGCATCAGGCGCGGCTCTGCACAGATCACCAGACCTCAGACTTTGAGTTCGCTGACATCCCGGTGGCTGCCGATTTTGCCCCGGACAAAACTGTTAAAGGCAATCGAATAGCGGTCCTGATTGCTCTGATTAGCCTCGACAAAATGCATGATTGAGCTGGAAAACAGCACCAGATCGCCTTGTTTTGGGACCACGGCATTGCGCGGTGTGTTGTAGACGTTTTCCTGCCCTTCACTCACCCTCAGATCGATTTGCTGATATCCATTGGCCCGTTCAAAGACCATATTGCCCGGCGGATCAGGCATGGGCGCGTAATAAAGCGAGCCTGAGACCAGCGAATTGGAATGCGTATGCGCATGCATCCCGACGCCTGGCGGATTGCGCAAGGCCCAGCTCTGTGTCACTTCCAGATTTTGCGCAATGCCCATGACATCGCTGGCATAGCTAGCGAGAGCCGCGTCAACCGCCTTGCGGACGCTTTTCAGCTTGGGATGATCGAACAGGTTCAAATCATCCGAGATGAAATTCATCTGGTTCTGGATCATCTTGACCGACTGAATGAATGCGACCTGTTCGGGCGCGATAGCATCGGCAATATTTGTGATAAAATACGGTTCGGCAAAAAGCGGCTTTACGACAAAGTCACGCTTGCTTGCCTCGGCAGCTGATGCAGCCATGGTGTGCAGTCCCCAATTGTTAACCCCGCGCTATTTTTATCGCGGCTCTCGCTTTGGTGCAAGAAGTGGTGGGAACTTGCGGTCAAGGCCAATGGCTACGGGTGAGCCCGCATGAGGGCCAATTCAATCGCGGCCCCAATACCCCTCGTTATTGAGCGATTCTTGCATAGCATCGCGCTGAGCGCCCCTTTCCATCGCGCGGATGGACTTTTGCTCTTCACGCGTCTGCTGCGCGCGCTGCAAACTTTCTTGGACGTTTGAGCGGGCAGGCAGAACAATGCCCTGCTCTTTTAGACAAGCCTTTTCCACCTCGGCGCTGGGACCGCCAATCTGCATCTGACCGGTGATTGCACCCGAGCTGAACCCCGCCTCGTCTGTCATACATTCGCAAGCCGCCAAGGCCTTGTCCGAAGCCGCGCCCCGCGCAGTATAGGCCGCGGCGCAGGTGTCGTTGATCATTTGCTCGGTCGCGTCGCTAATGAACAAGGCGCTGTACGCCTTGAACATGATCCCGATCGTGATGAAACCCACAACTATATGCCATATCTTGCCCAT
>CAZDHB010000027.1:0-6898 GCA_964505255.1 uncultured Porphyrobacter sp. | reverse complement strand
GCGACATCCTCGGGCGTACCTTGCGCAACCACTTCGCCGCCGCGCACGCCCCCGCCCGGGCCAAGATCAAGGATATGGTCAGCGGTCTTGATCACATCGAGGTTATGTTCGATCACCACCACCGAATTGCCCTGATCGACCAGCCGGTGCAGCACTTCGAGCAATTTGCGCACATCCTCGAAATGAAGGCCGGTGGTCGGCTCATCAAGAATATACAGCGTTTGCCCGGTAGACCGCTTCGCCAATTCCTTAGCCAATTTAACCCGCTGCGCCTCGCCGCCAGACAAGGTTGTTGCTTGCTGACCCACTTTCACATAGCCCAGCCCAACCTCGTTCAGCATCGCCATTTTGTCGCGAATTGGCGGCACGGCCTTGAAGAAACCTTCGGCATCTTCAATCGTCATATCGAGCACATCGGCGATCGACATGCCTTTGAATTTCACTTCTAAAGTTTCGCGATTATAACGTTTTCCGCTGCATTCCTCGCAAGTTACATAAACATCGGGCAGGAAATGCATCTCGATTTTAATGAGGCCATCGCCGGTGCACGCCTCGCAGCGCCCGCCTTTGACATTAAAGCTGAACCGGCCCGGCTTATAACCGCGCGCCTGCGCCTCTGGCAGACCGGCAAACCAATCGCGGATATTGGTGAAAGCGCCCGTATAAGTCGCCGGGTTCGAACGCGGCGTGCGGCCAATCGGCGACTGGTCGATCTCGATCACCTTGTCGCAATATTCGAGGCCGGTAATCGCCTTGTGCTTGCCGGCGATGACCCGCGCACCGTTGAGCACCCGCGCTGCGCCGGCATGCAATGTGTCCACCGTGAAGGATGATTTGCCCGAACCGGACACGCCGGTGACGCAAGTAAAGGTTCCAAGCGGGATATCGGCGGTAACATTCTTCAGATTGTTCGCCTCCGCCCCTTGCACGCTGATCGCGTGGCCATTGCCGCTGCGCCGCTTTGCCGGAACAGCAATTTCGCGCCGACCGCTGAGGTAATCGGCGGTCAGGGATTTCTTGGATTTGAGGACTTGCTTAAGCGTGCCTTGCGCCACCACTTCGCCCCCGCGAACCCCCGCGCCCGGCCCCAGATCGACGACATGATCGGCTTGGCGAATGGCGTCTTCATCATGCTCTACCACGATCACCGTATTGCCCAGATCCCGCAAGCGCTTAAGCGTTTCCAAAAGCCGGTCATTGTCCCGCTGATGCAAGCCAATCGAGGGCTCATCCAGCACATAGAGAACACCGGACAGCCCGCTGCCAATCTGGCTCGCGAGCCTGATCCTTTGGGATTCGCCGCCCGACAAGGTTCCGCTCGTGCGGTCGAGGTTCAGGTAATCCAGCCCGACATTGTCAAGAAAGCCCAGCCGCTCGTTGATTTCTTTGAGAATTGGGCCAGCAATCTGCCCTTGCTGTTCATTCAAATGCTTATCGAGATCGAGGAACCATGCTTTGGCATCAGCCACACTCATGACGGTGGGCTCAGCAATATCGGTTGGCCCCTTCGCGCTCGGGATTTTGACACTCAGCGCTTTTTGATTGAGACGTTTGCCGCCGCAGTTTTCGCAAGGCTGCGCGGTCTGAAACTTGCTCAGCTCCTCGCGCATCCACGCGCTGTCGGTCTGCATCAGACGCCGGTTGAGATTGCCGACTACCCCTTCAAAGGGTTTGCGCACGGTATAATGTTTGCGCCCATCCTTAAAGGTCAGCTCGACCGGCATTCCGCCCGTCCCATGCAAAATGATCAGCTGCTGATCGGCCTCCAGCTCATTCCAAGGCGTGTCGAGATCGAAATCATAAGCCTTACCGAGGCTGGAGAGGACCTGCATATAATAAGGCGATGGCGGGTTGGATTTGGCCCATGGAGCAACCGCGCCCTTCTTAAGCGTCAGCCCCTCGTTCGGGACAACCAATTGCGGGTCGAACAATTGCTTCTCGCCGATCCCATCACACGTCGCGCAGGCCCCTTGCGGCGCGTTGAACGAGAACAAGCGTGGCTCAATCTCTTCGATCGTGAATCCGGATACAGGGCAGGCAAATTTCTCGCTGAAGACGATCCGGTTCGAGGGGATGCCAGCACCCTTCATTTGCCCGCCCTTCATTTGGCCAGTTTTGGATGTGCCGCTGCCCGCTTCGTCCTCGCCGCTATCCGCTCTTTTGGGGACATCGCCATCGGCAAGATCAAAATAAGTGAGACCATCTGCCAGTTTCAGCGCCGTCTCAAAACTGTCGGCCAGCCGCGTCTCAATCCCGGTTTTGACCGCAATCCGGTCGACCACCACCTCGATGTCGTGTTTGAATTTCTTATCAAGCGCGGGCGCCTCTTCGATAGGATAGATCTCGCCATCAACCCTGACGCGGGTGAAGCCAGCCTTCTGCCATTCGGCAAATTCCTTGCGATATTCACCCTTGCGCCCGCGTACGACCGGGGCCAGCAGATACCCTCTGGTACCCTCGGGCAATTCCATGACCCGGTCGACCATTTGACTGACCGTTTGAGCGGAAATCGGCTTTCCCGTGGCGGGCGAGTAAGGCACCCCAACCCTCGCCCACAGCAGCCGCATGTAGTCATAGATTTCCGTGACCGTCGCAACGGTTGAGCGCGGGTTACGGCTGGTGGTTTTCTGCTCAATCGAGATTGCCGGGCTGAGGCCGTCAATATGCTCGACATCGGGTTTCTGCATCATCTCGAGGAATTGCCGCGCATATGCGCTCAGCGATTCCACATAGCGCCGCTGCCCTTCGGCATAGATAGTATCAAAAGCGAGCGAGCTTTTCCCCGAGCCGGACAGGCCGGTTATCACGATCAGGCTATCCCTCGGCAGGTCGATATCGACACCTTTGAGGTTGTGCTCCCGCGCACCGCGAACAGAAATTTTGGTTAAGGCCATGACCGTGCATTTGCGCGCTCGCCTCGCGAGAGTCTAGACCCGAGTTGTAAGGCCGCGCCATGGGGCCTATGTTCTCCACATGTTCTTTACCGTCGCCGAACCCGCGGATCGGCGTATGAATAGGCATCTTTCCCTATGCGCCTTGCATGTCGCCCTAAACCATCAGGGGGCTAAATTTCGCTTTGATCAGACGTGAGGCATCCTTTGGCGAAAGAACTGGGAACATCCCCTTCGCTCAGCGTATGGCGGTATTTTGTCCCATCTCGGTGGGCGGGTGCTCCGCGCGAGAAGACTGCACGGGAACTGTATGCAGAGGCTCGCCTGCGCCGAGAAGTGTTCAAAGCAACCCTCGCGCGTGAACGCCGAGCCAGCGCAGCGCATGCAGTGGTGTTCCTGACATTCTTGGGCTGTTTACTGCTGGTCGACAAACCCATGGCGCTGTTTGTTGCCTTGCTCAGCAGGTTGATATCTCTCGTCCTGACTAAGCTGGCGCTGCTGCAGTTTGGCAATGCGCTGAGAGACGATGCCAATCTCGAGGAAAGCCTGAGCCACGTAACCGCTGCGCAAGTACTCGCTGGAATTACCTGGGCGGGCCTATTGGCAGCGCTGGACCCGGTGAAAGATCCGCCGCTGGTCTGGATCGCGGGCGGCGGCGCCGCGGTCATGGGGGCGAGTTTCGTTCTGGTCACACTGGCACCCATCAGCAGAGTAATGATATGCATGGCAGGCGGATTTTTCCTGACGCTGTTGCTCAGTACAATGCTTGATCCCTCGCCCTTGCCGCTCGGATATATAGTGGGCGCTGTGCCCATTGTCCTGGGCGGAATGCTGCTTGGGGCAAGCCTGGCCAAACAATCATTGCATGAGGTCGAGATGGCGATCGAGAACACCTCGCTCAATGCCAAATTGCAACGCTCGCTTGAACGGGCAGAACAGCTTCTTCAGCGTGACCCGATGACCGGCCTATACAACCGCCGATTTGTCTTCTCCGAATTCCGGACACCGCCATCGCTCGACGATGTGCGAACGATGATCCAAATCGATGTTGATGACATGCGCGCGATCAATGACCGGTTTGGGCATGACACGGGCGATGCCATCTTGCGCGCGATCGCCCGCGAAATGGAGCATGCCTGCACTATGCTGCCCGATGGGCGCTATTTCTGCGCGCGATTATCGGGCGAGGAATTTGTCATCATCCTCGATCAAATTGATATGCATGAAGGCCTCGAGATCGCCAAGGATCTGCTGATCCGTACCAGAGCCGTGCCCTCCGAAGCAGACGCCAACCGGGGCCTCGCCGTGACCACTTCGATCAGCGTAGTTGAACAGCGCCCGAGGGAGCCGCTGAGCACGCTGGTCAAAAGATCGGAAGACGCATTGCGCAGAGCCAAGGCCTTGGGCGGCAATATTCTGGCCCCGCCGATTTGAACATCGCAAAGCGAGCGCTCTGAACACAAACTCCGCTTCCATTGCCGAGGTCCTCGGTTTGGTCCCGATTGGCGTGATAAACCTCCAATGCCGGCATTCACTTGCCCCTCTCTCCTGCCCTCGCTATTCGGATGGTATTCAGGGGCCAGACGTCACATAGCAACCTTCAGGCCCCGCTGTGCGGCTTACAGCGCGCTTACCAAGCAGCGTCCCCATCCGCGCAGTGATAGCAACCGGAGACTCCATTTATGACTGCCAATCGCTTTACCGCCATGCTCGCCAGCACATCCGCAGCGGCCTTGCTCAGCGGATGCGCCGCTTATACCCAAACCAGCGAACCTGTGGCCGAGGCCAAATCAGCGGCCAGCGCCGCTCTCGCGATTCCGGAGGGAACGGGTTACTTCGCAAGCGACAGCACTTTGCCCTTTATGGCGCCCGATTTCACAAAGGTTAGCGAGGCGGATTATATGCCCGCTTTCGAGCAGGGCATGGCGATACAAGCAGCCGAGGTCCAAGCGATCATCGACAATCCTGCCGCGCCTGATTTCGACAATACGGTCGTGGCGCTGGAAAAATCTGGCCGCATGCTGGGCCGGGTGGCGCGGGTGTTCTTCGCGCTCGCAGGTTCTAACACGACCGATGGTATTGATGCGATCAACCGCGAGGTCGGCCCGAAATTGTCCGCCCATTCTGACAGCATCACGCTCAATCCGGCTTTGTTTGCCCGAGTAAAAACGGTCTATGACGCGCGCTCGTCCATGACCATGACGCGCGAAGACGCGAAACTGCTGGAGGAAACCTATAGCCAGATGGTCCATGCTGGCGCGCTTTTGACGGACAGCCAGGTTGAACGGGTCAAGGCGATCAATTCTGAACTCTCAACCCTGACCACAGAATTTGCGCAAGCCGTCCGCAGCGCCACGAATGACCAGCCGCTGATGGTTGACACAGCCGAGGAACTGGCCGGTCTGTCTGATGCCGATATCGAAGCGGCGGCGGCCTTGGCCGCGTCCAAAGGACACGAGGGCAAGTTTGCCATCGCTTTGCAAAACACCACGCAGCAGCCCTCCCTGCCTGCGCTTGATAACCGGGCAACGCGCGAGAAGCTGTTCAAGCTGTCGCATGATCGGGCCGATGGAACCAATCCTGAATTTGACACCCGCATGCTGGCTGCAAAAATCGCCACCTTGCGGGCTGAAAAAGCCGCGCTGTTCGGCGAGGAAGATTGGGCCAGCTACACCATGTATGACCGGATGGCGCAAAAACCGCGCACCGCGCTCGATTTCATGGAGCAAATGGTCCCTGCCCTTGCCGCAACGCAGCGCCGCGAGGCAGAGCTCTTGAACGCAAGGATCAAGGCCGATGGCGGCGATTTTGAGGTTCAGCCATGGGATTGGTACCGCTATGCCAACCGGATCAAGGCGGAGGAATATGAACTCGATGAAGACGCCATGATGGAATATTTCCAGCTCGATAAGGTGCTGGAAGATGGCGTATTTTTCATGTCCGAAAAGCTCTACGGATTGACGTTTGAACGGCGCAGCGACATCCCGACCTATCACGAGGATGTCTGGGTCTACACGGTGTTCGATGCCGATGGATCAGAACTGGGCCTGTTCTATTTCGACCCCTTCCAACGCCCCAGCAAACGCGGCGGCGCATGGATGAGCAATTTCGTCTCGCAAAGCCATGAATGGGGCACCAAGCCGGTCATTTACAATGTGCTCAACATCCCCAAAGCGCCCGAGGGCGAGGTGCAATTGGTCAGCTATGATTGGGTCAACACCACCTTCCACGAATTTGGCCACGCGCTGCATGGCTTTTTCGCCAATCAGCGTTTCGAAAGCCTATCCGGCACCGCAACGGCGCGCGATTTCGTTGAATACCCCAGCCAAGTGCACGAGATGTGGGCGACCTATCCAGAGGTGCTGGCCAATTATGCCAAGCATTACAAAACCGGCGAGACATTTCCGGCTGAACTGATCGAAAAGATCGACGCCGCGTCAAAATTCAACCAAGGCTATGATTTCGGCGAGGTGGTCGAGGCTGCCTTGCTCGATATGAAGTGGAGCGCGCTGTCTCCGGCTGAGGCTGCGGCTATCGACACGCCTGAGAAAGTGGACGCGTTTGAGCGTAAGTCGCTTGAGGAACTGGGGCTTGAGATTGACCTCGTGCCGCCGCGCTACCGCAGCACCTATTTCAATCACATTTTCTCTTCTCCAGCGGGCTATTCGGCCGGTTACTACAGCTATCTCTGGACCGAGATGCTCGACAAGGACAGCCGCCAGTGGTTCCTCGATAATGGCGGTCTCACCCGCAAAAATGGCGATCACTACCGCGCCACCGTGCTCAGCCAAGGCGGTACGATGGATTATTTCGAAATGTACGAAACATTTGCCGGCCGGAAACCTGACGTGCGCTACATGATTGAAAGCCGCGGTCTAACCAGCGCCGAGGCGCCAAAGCCCTCGGATGCACCGGCCATCATGGGCGGCGAATAAAACAGCCCGCATGCGGGCCAATTTGGGATAGGGTATTGGGGACGCGCCGTCTTTCTTATTTGAGGCGGCGCG
>CAZDHB010000026.1:29913-37026 GCA_964505255.1 uncultured Porphyrobacter sp. | reverse complement strand
TTTCGGGGCCCGTTTCGTTACCCGTTTCGGGGTCATTTTCAGGCTCCGCCAGAACCCGGTAACGTGCCGCCAAGGATGCGCTGCGCTCAGCCAGCCCGCTCAGCCGCGATTGCTCGGCTCTCGCCCCAGCCAAAACGCGCAGCGCTTCATACCGCTCAATCGTGCGGAGGCGTAACTGCCGCCGCAGCAAGGCCAGCCGTTTGCGCTCACGCATGGCCGAACTCCGCAATCAGACGCGCAATCGCGGCATCGCGCGAGGCCGGCTCACGCGGGTCTTGCTGCAAAAAGCGATCGATAGCCGGTTTCAGCTCCATCGCCTGATCGAGCAGCGGATCAGCGCCCGGTTGATAAGCGCCCATCATCACCAGATCGCGGCTTTCCTGATGAGCGGAGACAAGCGCGCGCAATGTGCGTGCGGCCTGGGCATGATCCGCGCTGATCAGATCATGCATGACCCGGCTGAGGGATGCCGGGATATCGATCGCGGGATAATGCCCTTGCTGGGCCAATTCGCGCGACAGCACGATATGGCCGTCAAAGATCGCGCGGGCTGTATCAACCACCGGATCATCTTGACTGTCACCATCGGCCAGAACCGAATAAATGCCGGTAATCGCGCCGCCGGTGCGAGCAGAGTTACCGGCCCGCTCGACCAGCCTCGTGATGAGGGAAAGAGCCGAGGGGGGATAGCCGCGTGCAGCGCCCGGTTCACCCAGCAAAAAACCGATCTCGCGCGCGGCATGAGCAACCCGGGTCAAGCTGTCCATGATCAGCAGCACCCGTTTCCCCTGAGCGCGAAAATACTCGGCCAGCGCGGTTGCATATTGGGCCCCGCGAAGGCGCAAGTTTGGGGCGTGATCGGCCGGGACAGCAACGACGATCGTTGCCGCGGCATCCGCGCCGCGCATATGTTTGCGGACGAAATCGGACACCTCGCGCGCGCGTTCCCCGATCAGTGCGATAATTTTGACATCGGCGGCCGAGCCATTGGCGATCATATCAATCAGGACCGATTTCCCGACCCCTGAACCAGCCATAATGCCCAGCCTTTGCCCCACGCCCATGGTGGTCAGCGCGTTTATGGCGCGCACGCCGCAATCAAACGGTTCGGCGACCGAGGCGCGCTCCAAAGCGTTCTCGCGCAGGCCGCCGAGGGGCCATTGTTCGGCACATTTGGGACGCTTGCCGCCATCAATTGGCCGGCCCGTCCCATCGACCGCTCGGCCAAGCAGGGCTGGGCCTAACCGCACCATGCCTGCCTCCTCGGTCGCTTGGACGAGCGCGCCCGGTTTTAGCATTACCGTATCACCCAGCATCATCATGAGGCTGTGACCGGCGCGAAATCCGATGATTTCGGCGGCGCAAACCGTGGCCGCTTTGGTGTCTTCCTGCGCCTCTTTTTCATTTAGCCCTTTTTCATTTAGCCCCTTTTCATTTAGGCCGTTTTCGCTCTCAATTTCGATCCGGCAAATGGTGCCGATCGGGCTGGAAATGCCGGAGACCTCGATCAATCCGCCATCGCAGGAAATGACTTTGCCGAACCGGTCCGGTTGCAAGACGATCCGGGCCGATTTGACCCGGTCCAATTCGCGAATGAGAGCAGGCATCATGTTTGCAGCGCCCGCTTGATCGCGGCGGCCCATTGCTCTGGCCCATCGGCTAGGGCTTCCTGCGGACCCTCAAGGATCAAGGTCCCGCGCGCCAAATTGCTGTCAGCGGCGATGGTCCAGCCGCGGGTAAGCTGAGTCTCTTCACCCTGCGCCTCAAGCAATTGCGCATCCAGCGGATGAAGCGCCAGCGTGCAGTGCTGCGGCAAAGCTTTCATGGTCTGCGCCAACGCGGAGCAGCGTTCCTGAAGCGCGGGACCATCAATCAAATGGGGCTCGATCATTTGCGAGCACAAATGGGTCACGGTTTCGATCAAATGATCCTGCAATGTGGTCGCCGCGATCTCGCTAAATTGGGTTAGCGAGGCGGATAATTTGGCCATTGCAGCCGCGTCTCTCGCCTGTTCTTCGAGCGCTGCCTTGCGGCCCTCTTGCACGCCCTTTGCATAAGCGGTGTGAAGCGGGTCTTCAGCGCCGCTTACCCCTTGGCCGTGATCGGCTTTTGCTGGTCCACCTTCCAGAGCAGGCGCGGGGCTTGGCGATGCCGTTTGGGTTGGGGATGGCATCATCCAAGGGTTATCGGCCTTAAAACCGGCGCTATGGTCAAGCTGCGCGAGCCATTTAGGGCCGGCGATCCGGCTTTGGTCTGGAGTTTGGGAAGTTTGGGGCGCTTGAGGCGCTCTTTCGGCAGGAAAGAACGCATTGGGCTCGAACGTGGGGGGCGTAAACAGGGGTGCAGGCTCAGACGAAGTCGCCATCATCGCCTCCCAAGGATATCTCGCCATCATCACGCAGCTTGCGGGCGATCTCGACAATGTTGCGCTGCGCGGTTTCGACATCGGATTTCTTGAGCTTGGGCAGAAGATCGATCTCATCGCGAATGCCATCGGCAGCCCGGCTGGACATGGCGGCGAAGAAATAGGCCTGCTCGTCTTCCTTGATGCCTTTCAGCGCGTTGACCAGATCACCATTGTCGACATCACGCAGCAACCTGCCCATGTCTTTCGCATCAAGCACAAACAGCATTTCAAAGGTGAACATTTCGTCTTCGATTTTCTTGGACAAGGCGGCATCGCGGGCCTCGATTTCGGGCATGACCAGCTCGCTCACGTCCTGACCCGCCAGATTGATGAGATTGGCCGCATCGCGCGCGCCGCCCATTTCAAGCACGGTTGAGCCAAACTGGCCGGAAATCCGGCTTGAGAGCAATTGATCGAGCATCTCGACCGCATCGCCGCTGACTTTGCCAAGCCGCGCGACGCGTTCAACCACTGCCGATTGAAGCTCGGCTGGCAACATGGTCAGGACCTTTGCCGCGCTTTCGGTTTCAATCATGAGCAGCAGAACCGCGATCACTTGCGGATGTTCTTCCTCGATCAGCGGAGCGAGGGTTTCCGGTTCTAGCCAGCGCGCAATTTCGACCGAGCGCGGGGCCGCATCGGGTGCAATGCGCTGCATCAGATTGGCGGTTTTGACCTCGCCTACGGCGCGCGTCAGCAAGCCAGAGAGCTGGGCCGCCGGCTCGCGCGAGCCGATCCTTTCGACCTCTGCTTCGGCAACAAAGCCGGCAATCGCCTCGGCAATGCGCGGCGGGCCGATTTCGCCGATTTCGCACATGGCCTCGCCCACTTTTTGAAGCTCTTGCGGATTCAACCGGGCGAGCAGCTCGGCGGCTTCCTCCTCGCCCAAAAGCATCACAAAAACGGCGGCTGCTTCGGCTGGATCAAGCCTGCGCTCACGCGCGCTTTCGGGCGCATCTTGCGCCGCATCTTGAGCTGTGTCCAAACCGGTTTCGCTCTCAGCCATAGCGTTATGCCGACCCTGCTTCGGGGGCGCTGGGGTTCGCCGGTGAGGCAAGCATGCGCTGCAGCGCGCTGACCGCGCGTTCGGGTTGCTGGGTCGCCAGCTCTCTGGCGAGCGCGATTTGCTCATCCAGCGTTTCAGGGGCCGGTGCTGCTTGCAGCACGCCTCCGTCGATCACTTGGGGATCGCTGCGGGCCAGATCCTGGTCTCCTGCCGCGCCCCCAATTTCTGGATTGCCAGCCTCTTCGCCGCTCACCTCTTCATCCTCGGCTGCGTCTTCCCCGTCTGCTTTTGCCTTGGCCGATTTTTTGTCCTTTTCGTCTCCGCGCAGGGCTTTCAATATCGGTCTCACCCCCAGCAACAGACCAAGCAGGACCGCGATCAAGGCCGCCCCGTACCGCGCGGCCATGGCGAACCATGCGGTTTCGTAAAATGCTGGCGGCTCGATGGTCACGGGATCAAACTTGCCAACGACGACTGTCACTGCATCGCCGCGTTCTGCGTTGGCGCCAACGGCGGCTTCAACCAGCGATTGGATTTGGTCGGCATCGGCCGGGGCGATTGCTTCAAGCGCCTCTTCGCTGACCGCCACTGCAACCGATAGGCGCGTGACGGTGCCCGGCGCATTGCTGGTGACGGTAACCTCGCGGCCAATTGCGAAATTGCGCTGAGAGCTTTCCTCGGTTTCGCGCACACCATCTTCGGCATTATTGGCCGGTCCGCCTTGCGGAGCCTCCTCGGCAAGCTCATTGGGCGGCGGCGGCGTGTTGGCCAGCACGCCGGGTACACCGCCCGCCATTTGCGGGCCCGTGCGCAAGGCGCTGCGCTGGCTTTCCGAACGCACAACGCTTTCAGGATCGTAGCTTTCGCGGGCCGAGGTGTTCTCCGCGCGGTCGAGTTCGACCTGAACCTCGGTCGAGAAATTGCCCTCGCCAAGCATCGGGGCGAGCAGGCTGGCCAGCTGCGCTTGCAATTTGGCTTCATGCCGGGCTTGCAAGTCCAGCGCTTGACCGGTTGGGTCTTCATTGGCCGAGAGCAATTTGCCATGTTGATCGACGACACGGACATCGGCGCTCGAGAGGCCGGGGACCGAACCTGAAACCAGATTGACGATCGCATCAACCTGAGATTTTTCGAGATTGCTTCCGCGCGCGAGACGAAGCATTACCGATGCGCTGGGTGCGGATTTGTCGCGCACGAAGACCGAGCGTTCCGGCGTTGCCAAATGGACGCGGACCGCCTCGATCCCGTCGATCTCCATAATGGTCAGCATGAGCTCGCGCTCGCGGGCAATACGCATGCGTTCGCCTTCCATGGTGCGGCTGGCACCCATGGGAATAGCGCTCAAAATGTCATTGCCGGTCTCCGGCGCCGCTAACGCGCCATTGCTGGCAACCAGCATTCTGGCGCGGTACAAATCGGCCTCGGACACGGTGACCATGCCGGTGCCGCTGTCGATCTCGTAAGCGATCCCGCCGCTCGTGAGCGTTTCGACCACTTGGGCGCGCTCGCCATCAGTAAGGCTGGAATAGAGCACCCGATCTGCCCCGCCGGCGAGCGACATATAAAGCGCAGCAACCGCGGCAAGGCCGCCCAAACCCACCAAAGCGGGTATGCTTTTGCGCACCGCCGGTTGAGCGGTGAAAGCGGAAAACTGGTCGCTCCAGCTGGTCTGTGCGCTGGCCGGGTTTTGCGGGACCAGCGGCGCGTTACCTGGCGCAGCTGGGGTCAGTTCTTCGGCCATCTATCAGGCCCCCATCCGCATGATGTCTTGATAAGCGGACAGCAATTTGTTGCGCACTTGCAAAGTGGCCTCGAATGCTACGCCTGATTCCTGCCGGGCGAGCATGACTTGCGCGATGTCGGTGACCTCTCCGCGTTCATAGGCTGCGGCGAGCTTAGCCGACCGGTTTTGCGCCGCACTGACCTCGTCCAAAGCATTGCTGAGGGTGTCGGTAAAGCTGGTTGCAGCGCTTGGCGCAGGGACAGCCGCATTGTGCGTGTCAATCAGGGCATTGGGTGCGGCATTGGGCGCCGCATTGGGTATGGGGGCTGCCTCTGGCGTTTGATTGCCGTGCAGCGATTGGAGCGCGGCAGAGCGGTCCAGCAATTGCTGACGCATGGCGATCACCTGACTGAGGCCAGGCGCCTGATTGATGCCGGCTGCGGGCTTCATTGGTGTGCACTCCGCGCCATATTCTCAGCTTCTACCATGCCCTTTTCTCGCATCGCGGCGAGCCGGTAACGCAAGGTCCGCTCGGAAATGCCGAGCCGTTTGGCGGTGTTGCGCCGGTGTCCGCCGCATGCCTCAAGCGCGCGGCGAATGGCGTCTGCTTCCGAGTGAAAACTGACATCGGCGAGGTCACGCGGTGATGGGCAGGCATCGCCGCTGGTCTGTCTATTGTTCACCGGCCGCGTCATCGTTTCAGCAGCGCTGGCTGTGCAGACTTGCCGAACGGCGGCATCGAAATGGATATGCTCAGCGCCGATCTGCGGCGCGTCTTGGCCAAGCAAAATGGCTCTGCGGATCACGTTCTCAAGTTCGCGGACATTGCCGGGCCATGTGTGTTCGCGCAATTTGGTCAGCGCATCTTGCGCGATCCAGCACGCCGCGCCCGGCATGGCGGCGTGTTTGAGCAGCATCCCAAAAGCAAGCGGTCCAATATCATCGGGGCGCTGAGCCAAGGGCAGCAATTTAAGCGGGAAGACGCTCAGCCGATAAAACAAGTCCTCGCGAAACCGCCCGGCAGCCATTTCCTGCGGCAGATCACGATTGGTGCATGCGATGATCCGCACATCGACTTTGATCGGCTTGGTTGCGCCCACCGGGGTGACTTCGCCTTCTTGCAAAGCGCGCAGCAATTTGGATTGCAGCAGCAGCGGCAGCTCACCGATTTCATCCAGCAGCAAGGTTCCGCCATCTGCGGCCCTGAAAAACCCTTCGTTGGCCTCGCTCGCACCAGTAAATGCGCCTTTGCGGTGGCCGAAAAGCATGGCCTCCAAAATGGTCTCTGGCATGGCTGCGCAATTGACCGGGATAAAGGGACCTTGGGCGCGCGGGCTGGCGTTATGGATAAAGCGGGCGAGGACTTCTTTGCCGGTCCCGGTCGGGCCTTCGATGATGGTTGGAATAGTGCTTTGTGCGACTCTTTCGGCCAAAGTCAGCAGAGCCAGCGTCTCAGGATCAGCGGCAATGGGTTCGCTTGTGCCGGTAAGCGCAGCCAATAAGGCGTCGCGCGCGGCGTCTATATCTGCCGGGGAATAACGCAGGCTGCGCAAGCGGGCCATGGACTGGATCAGGCGCGGCTGCGCTGCGGCACCTTCCCCGGCCATTTCCAAAGCCACCATCGGCGCAGAATTGGCGGTCACGCTCGGCTGCTCGGCGCTGTCAAAGATCAGCGAGGCCAAATCCATGCCGGGCGCCGCGCTGATGCCGGAAAGCTGCGCGAGCAAGGCGCGATGAACGTCTTTTGCCGTCTTAGAGGCGATTTGATCTATCACAATTGACCCTCGGTAACCATATTTGCCTGAGGGTTTTGGCCCGGAACGGCTAAGCCGGGAGTAATTTAAGGCTCCGTATGATCCCTTATTGGTTGGGCTTTTCGTTTGGAGCCCTGCTGATGCGGGCGCTTTGCAGACAGACGTTTGGTGCTTGACGTTCGGAGAGGTGCCCTGCCGCTTGGCTCAGACAATAAGCGCAAGG
>CAZDHB010000026.1:28693-29813 GCA_964505255.1 uncultured Porphyrobacter sp. | reverse complement strand
CGCACACCCTTTGAAAAAATAATCCTTAAACTCAGACAGCAGGGTCCGTCCTATCCCCTGACAGCCGCAGGAACGCACCGGGGCTGTGGCTAAATCTTAGGAGACACGAAAATGAGCGTAATCAACACAAATATCAGCGCCCTTCGCGCCGCGAATGCGTCGACAATGGCCAACAAAATGCAAGGTCAGTCGATGGAGCGTCTGTCCACTGGTCAGCGCATTAACAGCGCAAAAGACGACGCGGCGGGTCTGGCGATCTCAACCAGCATGACTTCGCAAATTCGCGGCATGAACCAGGGTATCCGCAATGCCAATGACGGGATTGCCCTTGCACAAACAGCAGAAGGTTCGCTGAACGAGGTTACGAACATGCTGCAGCGTGTGCGCGAATTGGCGGTGCAATCGTCTTCCGGCACGTATCAAGACGCAACTGACCGGGTAAACATGCAGGCGGAAGTCGATGAGCTGACCGCACAAATCGGACAAGTCATCACCAATAGCGAGTTTAACGGCGTAACCCTGTTCGACAACTCAACCGCAGCAGTCACCATTCAGACCGGTTCTGAATCGGCCGACACGGTTGATCTGACGATGGCCAATTTGACCACTTTGGCGGCCAGCGGCGGCGCTGCCGGTTCCTATGATGTGTCAACCGCTGCGGCGGCGAACACATTGCTCGGCACGATCGGAACCGAGATTGATTCGATCTCCACCGCACGGGCCACTTTGGGTGCCGGTCAAAGCCGCCTTGAAAGCGCGGTGAACAACCTCACCTCGACCGCCACCAATCTGGCCGATGCGCGTTCGCGGATCACCGATACGGATTATTCGGCAGAGACAACCGCTTTGGCCAAGGCGCAGATCCTCAGCCAGGCATCGACTGCCATGTTGTCCCAGGCGAACCAAAGCCAGCAGAACGTCCTCTCGCTGCTGCGGTAAGCCAACCCGCCTGAGGGGCACCGAAGTCTTGCGGCTAATGGTCTGGCCGGAAAGGCTCGGTGTCCCTCAATCCGGCTCTGTTCGCGGCCTAGCGTTCAGCCGAAACATCCTTACGAAAAAGCCCGTCACGCCGGATATAGGCGCGGCGGGCTTTTGCGTGCGAGCGATGCTGACTTGGGGC
>CAZDHB010000026.1:5100-28593 GCA_964505255.1 uncultured Porphyrobacter sp. | reverse complement strand
TTGCTCGGCGAGTGTGCATTTTGTCAGTTGCTTTGCCTTGGATGCTGCGCCAGATTTCATTTAGAAACTTGTTTTGCCAAATGCCTACTCGATTCGCGCGCGGGACTTCGCGGGCAAGGGCTTTTATGCAAAGCGGGATACGGCCTACGACCTTATTAAGCGACAGATCTGTTTTTTGGAGAGAAAAATGACCAAGACATACCCCAATCTAATCAATGGCGAGATGATCACGACTTCTGAAACGATGGAAGTGCTCAATCCGGCCACTGAAGAGGTTATCGGTCTGGTGCCGGCTTGCGGCGCGGCGGAGCTTGATCAGGCGGTTGCCGCAGCCCGCGCTGCGTTCAAAACTTGGTCCAAAACCCCCATTGAAACGCGCCGCGAGACCCTCAAGGCGATTGCTGGCAGGATCAATGAAAATGCGGACGAGCTGTTTCGGCTTTTGACCAGCGAGCAGGGCAAGCCGCACAGTCAGGCTCAGCAGGAAATTATGGGCGCTGCTTACATGGTGGCGACGCAGGCTGATCTCGATCTTGAAGACGAAACTTTCCAGGATGATGAAACCGACTCAATCCGCACGCGGCGTGTGCCAGTGGGGGTTGTCGGCGGTATTGTGCCGTGGAATTTTCCGGTATCCATGGCGGTTCAAAAAATCGTGCCAGCCATGCTTTCGGGTTGCACAATCGTTCTGAAACCCTCGCCTTTCACACCTTTGGCGACCCTGCGCATTGCTGAATTGATTGCGGATGTCGCGCCTCCTGGTGTGGTCAATATCATCACCGGCGAAGATTCGCTGGGGCCGCTGATTACAGCGCATCCCGATATCGATAAAATCACCTTCACCGGTTCAACCGCGACGGGTAAGAAAATCATGGAAGGCGCCAGCGCCGACCTGAAGCGGATCACGCTGGAACTTGGCGGCAATGACGCCTCGATCGTGATGCCCGATGCTGACCCCAAGAAGGTTGCCGAACAGCTGTTCTGGTCAAGCTTTATGAATGCCGGGCAAATCTGCATCGCGGCCAAGCGTGTCTATATTCACGAGGACATTTATGACGAGCTGAGCGCGGCTATTGCGGACTATGCGAAACAGGTGAAAGTCGGCGATGGGTCAGAGCAAGGAACCGGCGTTGGCCCGATCCAGAACAAGAAGCAGTATGAGCGCGTTTTGGAACTGATCGAGGATGCCAAGGATAAGGGTTATAAATTCCTCACCGGCGGCGATACCGATCCATCGGGCACAGGCTATTTTGTGCCGCTGACCATTCTCGACAATCCGCCTGAAGATGCGCGAATTGTTGCAGAAGAACAATTTGGCCCGGTTATGCCGCTGATGAAATTCTCGACCGAGGAAGAGGTGATCGAGCGGGCCAACAATTCCGATTATGGTCTGGCCGGCGCGGTTTGGACCGGCGATCCTGACAAAGGCGTGGAAATCGCCGAACAGCTGGAAACAGGCACCGTTTGGGTCAACCAATTCCTTAAACTGACCCCGCACACACCCTTTGCAGGACATAAGCAGTCCGGCTTTGGCGCGGAATATGGCAAGGAAGGCTTGCTGGAGTTCACCTATCCGCAAGTGATCATGGTCAAGAAGGACAATGTACCAGCTTAACGCGTGAAGGCGATTTGAACCGGCTGCGCTCTTTATTGTGCGCCCGATGAAAAGAGCCGGTTAGAAATAGGGCGGGGCAGTTTTTGCGGGGTCGTTTTGACCCGCGAGGGCTGCCCCCTTCTTTTTGGACCGCTTTTGAGCTAACCTTAAAAGACAGCAATGAGTATGCCGTGGCTGGCTAAAGGCTAAAGGGAGATGGATTATGCGAATGTCGAGCAAGCTTGCAATCGGGGCAGGGGCCCTTGTTTTGGCAATTGGCGTCGCCGGACCTTTGGCTGCCCAATTCAACGTCGGTAATGTCATAAAATCGGCCAAGAAAGTTGCCGCGGCGACCAGTTTCTCTGATGCAGAAATGACCAGTTTCTTCAGTCAGATGGCCGCTGAAATGGATTCCAAGAACCCTGTCGCCGGACCGGATGATCCCTATGGCCAGCGGCTGGCCAATCTAACCCAAGGGCTTGAAAGCTATGACGGGCTTGAGCTCGATATCAAAGCCTATCTGGTCCAGGACGTGAACGCCTTTGCGATGGGCGATGGCACGGTGCGGGTTTTCGCAGGCCTCATGGATCAGTTTGGTGATGATGAATTGCTATGCGTGATTGGCCATGAGATCGGTCATGTAAAACTTGAGCATGGCAAAAAGCGGATGCGCCGGACCTTGCAACAAGACGCAGCGCTGAGCGTGGCGGGCACCGCGAGCTCGGGCGTGCGCCGGATTGCCAATTCGGAGCTGGGCAATTTGTTTGGCAATGTCGTTACCGCGCAGCATTCGCAAAAGGCAGAGCGCCGGTCAGATGACTATGCGCTGACCTTTATGGAGGCGAACGGTTACAATGCCGAAGGGTGCATCACAGCGATGGAGAAGCTTGGCGCGCTAAGCGGGGCGGGACCGAGCGTTGCCTTGCTGCAAACGCACCCCAGCCCGGAAAGCCGCGCGAAACGCATGCGCCGCAAGCTCGACAAGGATTAGAGGGCGTCAAAGCAGCGCGGCCCTTATTCCCCGCTGCCCTTTTGCTCCAACCTTAGGCCCACCGCCCAGCGGCGCTGGAACCCGCGCCAATGATCGCTTTGGTCATCTGCGGCAAACTCGCCATTGAGCTGGTCGCCAAAACCAACGCTCCACTCGCTATCGCTTGCGCGTTCTTGCGGGACATTGAGATAGCTCGCTTTGTCCGCCTCGCCTTTGACATGCCAATCGAGAAAGGCGGTTACGAAATGCTCGTTAATGGCGTTGATCCGTTCTTGCCGCCACACCGGCTCGTTTAAAAACTCGGCCACACGGAACGGGGCGTTCTCATCGAGATCAAAGGCATTGCCCGCGATATTATGGCGCGCGTTTTCGTAAGTGAGCAGATAACGCTGGGTCCCGGTCAATTGGTTGAAAATCCAGCGGATACCATCCTCGTAATTGCTCACGTCATCCTCGCTGCCACCGATGACTAAGGTCGGGGTGTTTACCGCAGCAAGGCCGTTTTTGGTGAACACGCGGTTATCGCTTTGCCCGCCCCAAGGGGCCAGCGTTACCAGCGCCGAAATCCGGGCCTGATCGGCCGTGCTTGTTTCTTGTAAACGGCGCATTTCATCATGCACATCGCTGGGTAAATTTGCGACCGGGCCGTCCTTTGTATCATAGGCTGCGCCCGCCACGCCGAGCGCGCCAAACCCGCCCATCGAGTAGCCGATCAATGCGATTTTTGCAGGGTCAATGAGCTCGGTAAGGTCGGCATTTATCGCCGCCGAACCCGAAGGCGCGGCGCTTTTGCCGATTAGGCGGTCAATCACTTGCCGCTGATCCTGTGCCCTTTGCGCCAGAACGAGGCTGAAGGAATAGAGGAAATCGGTCACCCCTTCGATCGGCATCTCGCCGTGATCGATTGACGCCACGACATAGCCATGGCTCGCCAAATGTTCGCCCAGATTGCTCATCTGTTCCGACCATCCGTTAAAGCCGTGAGACAGCACGACCAAGGGATAGCGCTCTGGTGAAGCAGGCGGCGCATCTTCAAAGGACGCACCGGTAAATTCCAGCGTGAAGGGCTCCATCGCAGGCGGCTCCATCCGGTGCTGGTAAGCAATCGGCACTGAGCCCGCGCGGGCGCTGGCGGGATACCACAAGCGGATGCTGACCTCGCGGTTGCGGCGGCTGACCTGACCGCTGGCCATGCCCAATTTGGAAAATGTGATCCTATCCGGCAAGACCATCGCAGTCTCCTGCGTGCCCACAGTGAGCAAGCCGGTCCGGCCCAGCTCAGGTCTTTCGCCCGGATTGCCCTCGTGGATTACCGGGCTGGTGACATAGGCACCCGCACCAAGGGCCAAGACCAGTAATCCGGCCCCTGCTGCGGCGATATAGCGCTTTTTCATTGTGGCTCGTCGCTCCCAAATTGTGCGTTTAGCGCTGCACTTTTCATCGCCGCAAGGCAAGCATAACCCCCGCAAGGCAAGCGGGCGAGGCGCGCGGCCCCGCACCGCTCAACCAAGACCGCACCGCATGGATGTCGCACAAGCTATTGACGGCGGCCTTCTTGCAAGTCTTGATGGGTGCACACGCCGCCATACCAAGGGTGATCGCGGTCGAGGAATAGAAGAAGTCTGCCGTCAAGCAGACGTTTGGGGGAAATGACGCGATGAGCAGCAGCGAAAGTTCAAGCAAGGGTCCTTTGACCGGCCTTAAAGTGGTGGAATTTACCGGTATTGGTCCAGGTCCCCACGTTGCCATGATGCTGGCGGACATGGGCGCCGAAGTGGTGCGGATTGATCGTCAGAACGCTGCCGTGAGCAATCCGGTTGTCGAGCGCGCGCGGCATAAGGTCGCGGTTGATGTCAAAAGCGAGGAGGGCAAGGCCTTTTGCCTCAAGGCGATGGGCGCGGCCGATGTCGTGATCGAGGGATTCCGTCCCGGAGTGATGGAGCGGCTGGGGTTTGGCCCGGATGTTTTGTTGGCCCAAAATCCGCGGCTGATCATCGCGCGGATGACGGGTTGGGGGCAGGATGGACCGCTGTCGCAGGCAGCCGGACATGACATCAATTACATCGCGATCACAGGCGCTTTATCCGCGGTTGGCCGCAAGGGTGAGACCGCCACCCCGCCGCAAAATCTGGTCGGCGATTTTGGCGGCGGCTCGATGTATTGCGCGATGGGCATTTTGGCCGCTTTGTTCGAGCGTGAACGGTCGGGCAAAGGCCAAGTTGTCGATGCCGCAATCGTCGACGGCGTGAACAGTTTGATGAGCTTCTTTTTTGGCGCGCGCCATAACCCGATGCTGACCACAGATCGCGGCCAAGGGATGCTGGGCGGTGCGGCGCATTTTTATCGCTGTTATGTTTGTGCTGATGGCAAGGAAATCAGTCTCGGAGCGATCGAGCCTCAGTTCTATGCAGAATTTCTCGAAAAATCGGGAGCGGCTGAAAAACTGGCCGAGGGACAGATGAACCCGGCCAATTGGGACGATTACCAAGCCGAGCTGGAGGCGCTTTTCAAAACGAAAACACAAAGCGAGTGGTGCGATATTCTGGAGGGGAGCGATGCTTGTTTTGCACCGGTTGTCGCGCTCGATGAAGCACGCGATCACCCGCATATGAAGGCCCGAGGCCTGTATCAGGAGATCGGCGGAGTATGGCATACCGCGCCTGCGCCAAGGTTCGGGCGAACCCCCGGCGCCATTCGCATGAGTGATGATAATGGCGCGGCTATTGTCGCCAAATGGTGCGAATGATGTCCGGCCGGTATTTTGACGAGTGGAGCATTGGTGACAGCGTGGAGCATGCGATCCGGCGGACAGTGACCGAGACGGATAATCTGCTGTTTTCGACCATGACCCATAACCCGCAGCCGCTTCATATCGACGCCGAGGCCGCGAAAGAAAGCGCTTTCGGGCAAATTCTGGTCAATTCAACTTTCACGTTCTCGCTGCTGGTGGGATTGTCTGTCGGCGATACGACGCTGGGCACGCTGGTGGCCAATCTCGGTTTTGACAAAGTCATAACGCCCAACCCGGTTTTTATCGGCGATACGTTGCGCGCGCGCAGCGAGGTCATTGCGCTCAGGCCCAGCAAATCACGCGCCGGTCAAGGGATCGTCACCTTTCGCCACGAGGCGCTCAATCAAAAAGACGAGCTGGTTTGTTCATGCGAGCGATCGGCCTTGCTTCGCGCTGCGCCAGATGCGGGTTCATAAGGCCTCATCGCTTGACAGGTCTGGCCGTCCATCGGCACAGTCGGCGGCGAGGATATAAGAGGGGGAGAGGTTAATGCGTATCACCGAGGGTGAGGCCGCCGCAGGTCTTGGGGCAAAAAGATATGATGCCCGAAACATTGCTTCGGGGCTGATCCGGGCCGCTGCGGCGCTCTCGCTGGCCCTCGCTGTGACAGCGGTTCTCACCGCTTGCGGCGACACCGTAACTGTCGATCAGTCGGGTAATGGTGAAGGCACTATCGAACTCGCCGAATATCCCGACCGCCCCTATTGGGGGGATACGCATCTTCACACGGATAACTCGGTCGATGCTTTTGGTTTTGGCGTCAGGCTCGGCCCTGAAGAAGCGCTCAAATTCGCGCGCGGGGATGAGGTAACGGCGACCACGGGGCAGGCGGCAAAGCTAGCTCGCCCGCTCGATTTTCTGGTGATCGCGGACCATTCTGATGGCCTTGGGGCAACCCGCCGCTTGTATGATGCGCCGCGAATTGGGGTGGTCGCGATGGGCGATGACACATTGCTGCGCTGGTATGACATGATGCATGAAAGCCCGGAGCAGTCCCAGCGGGCCATTGGCGAGCTGATTGCAGCGGCGGCCAATGGCAATTTGCCTGAAGCGATGATGGATACTGAGGCCAATGAAGAGGCAACGCGCGAGATCTGGGGTGCGCATCTCGAAACGCTTGACCGTTATAATGTGCCGGGCGAGTTTACCGCGCTGGCGGGGTTTGAATACACGTTGATGCCGGACGGCAACAATTTGCACCGGGTGGTGATGTTCCGCGATGGCAGCGACAAAACGAAGCAGACGATCCCTTATCCGGGCCTGAGCACTGACGTAGAGGGGCTATGGGATTACATCGCCGCTTATGAAGAGGCGACCGGCGGCAAAGGCCTTGCCATCCCTCACAATTCAAACCTTTCCAACGGTCTGATGTTTGAACTCACCATGCCCGGCGGCGGCCCGATGACGACCGAATATGCCCGCAAACGGGCCAAATATGAACCGGTTGTCGAAATCACTCAGATCAAAGGCGATAGCGAGGCGCACCCGTTTATGTCGCCCAATGATGAATTTGCCGCTTTCGGCGATGAAGGGTGGGATCTGGGCAATTTGCCGCTCAATCAGCCCACGACCCAGGACATGTTACCTGGCAATTACATTCGCGAGGCGTTGAAGCGCGGTTTGTCAATCGAGGAGCAAATTGGCGCTAATCCTTATGCATTTGGCGTGATTGGCTCGACCGATAGCCACACCTCGCTCGCGACCGGTGATGAAGACAATTTCTGGGGCAAGCACACGGGCAATGAACCGCGTCAGGGCAGGGCCAGTGATGCGCAAAACCTCGGCACGCGTATTGGCCGTTTCGGGTGGCATTACCTTGCGGGCGGTTATGCGGCGGCTTGGGCACGCGGCAACACGCGGGCGGAGATTTTCGACGCCTTTGCCCGGCGCGAGGTTTACGCAACAACCGGTCCAAGGATTACCCTGCGCGTGTTTGGCGGTTTCGATTTCGTCGCGGCGGATTGGAACAAGGACTGGGTGCGCGAGGGCTATGCCCGCGGCGTTCCCATGGGCGGCGAGCTGGAGGATGCTGCCCCCGATCAAGAGGGCAAAGCGCCATCCTTCCTGATCTCGGCCCTCAAAGACGCTGATGGAGCCAATCTTGACCGGGTGCAAATCGTCAAAGGCTGGGTCGATGCGAGCGGCGCTGCGCAAGAGAAGATTTATGATGTTGTTTGGTCCGATATGCAGGCGCGCCAGCGGATTGGCGACAAGGTCCCGTTAGTGGGTGACACAGTTGACCGCGAAAACGCGACTTACACGAATGATATTGGCGCACCTGAGCTGCGGGCTGCATGGAGCGATCCTGATTATGTGCAAGGTCAGCGGGCCTTTTATTATGTCCGCGTGCTCGAAATTCCGACGCCGCGCTGGTATTTGTTTGATCGGGTGCGTTTTGGCCTCGAACTTGATGCGGATATGGAGGCGAGCGCAGTGGCTCAGGAACGCGCCTATAGCTCGCCGATCTGGATCAATCCGGTCAGCGCGGGCAGCGGCGGGGCTGCTCAATGATCCCTCGCTGGGCGCGCGACCCGCTCGTCCATTTTCTTCTTTTCGGCGGGGCGCTTTTCGCGTTTTTCGCATGGCGCGGCGACAGTCTGCCGCCCGATAGCCGGACGATATCCGTCAGCCGCGAGGTGCAAGCAGGGCTCTCGCTCCAATTCGAACGCTCGCTGCAACGCGCGCCAACCGATGCGGAGCTGCAAGGCCTGATTGACCGGTGGGTGCGTGACGAGGTGCTTTACCGCGAGGCTTTGAGGCTGGGGCTGGATCAGGACGATGCGGTTGTCCGGCGCCGTCTGGCAAAGAAGATGGATGGTCTTGCCGGTGCCCAGGCGGAAATTGCCGAACCTTCCGATGCGGTCTTGAAAGACTGGCTGAAGGCCAATTCCAGCCAGTTCGAAACCGGCACGCGCTACAGTTTCGATCAGCTCTATTTTTCCAGCGAGAGCGCGGCCAAGGCTGCTTTGCAAGCGCTCGGCAAGAGGCCTGCGGAGGCTGATGAGGCGAGGGCGCCCGCTTTAGGCGAAGCAATTGCGTTACCGGCGTCTGTCAGCGGGCGGCGGCAAAGCGATGTTGAAAGCCAATTTGGTCAGCAATTTCTGAGCGGGATGAGGTCGCTCAGCGTGTCACAGAATTGGCAAGGGCCGCTCGTCTCGGGTTTCGGCTGGCATTTGGTGAAATTGCGCGAGGCGAAGGGGGGCCGCCTGCCGCCCTTTGCCGAAATCCGCAGCAGGGTCGAGGCGGAATGGCGAAACGACACAATCGCGGAGCGGCGGGGGCAGGCCTATGATCTGCTGCGCGGCGAATACACCGTTGAGGTCGCCCAGTGAGGCCGTCCACTGAGGTCTTCGAGTGAGATGCTCCATTAAGGCTTGGCGGATAAAGCACAATCCGCCCTCGGCCATGCGCAGGTTTTGGGGCGCTGTGACAGCTGTCATGTCCGCTTTGGTGATGCTTGGCCTCGCGCCGCAGCAATCACTCGCTGACGAGCTGCGACCGGCATCGCTATCGCTTATGCAAACGAGCGAAAACGAATGGGAGCTGGGCTGGAAACAGCCCGCGGTGAGACCGGATGAAAGGCTGACCGTCCCGCAATGGCCAGCCAATTGCGAGGCCCGCGAGCCTGTTAAAATGCGCCGCGCGGCGTCGGCCCTGCTTGGTCATGTGCGCTTGCAATGTGAGGGGGAGATCGCCGGTCAGACGTTAAGTGCCGGTGATCTGGTGGTAAGCGGGGATGCGCTGCTCAGAGTTGCGCTGCTTGGCCGCCCGGTTCAGACCTTTCGGCTCACCGCTGATCAGCCGAGCGCGCAAATCGCGGCAAAACCGGAGGCATGGCAAGTTTGGCGCAGCTATTTTGCGCTTGGCCTCGAACATATTCTGGAAGGCTGGGATCATCTCTTGTTTGTGATTGCCTTAGTGCTCATCGTTGGCGGCGGCTGGGCGGTTATCAAAGCGGCAACGGCCTTTACAATTGCCCATTCGATCACGCTTGGTCTGGTGACTTTGGGCGCAGCTGGATTGCCGCAAAAGCCGGTCGAGGCGGTCATTGCGCTGTCGATCGTCTTCTTGGCGGTCGAGCTTGCCCGAAAGTCCCGCGGCACTTTGACGCGCAATTGGCCGTGGCTGGTGGCTTTTGCTTTCGGTCTTTTGCACGGGTTCGGGTTTGCTGGCGCTTTGCGGGAGATCGGATTGCCCGAAGGCGAGGTTGCTGCGGCCCTTATCAGCTTTAACTTGGGCGTTGAGGCGGGCCAGCTGTTGGTCATTGCAGTGCTGCTGGCTGGACGCTGGCTGCTGGCCCGGATCAAACCCGAATGGGATGCGCCAGCGGTCCATGCGGCGGCTTACGGGATTGGCACAATCGGCAGTTTTTGGCTGATAGAGCGGGTATTTAGTCTCTAAAGCGGCGCGTTAACCTGTGCTCCTTGCAGTGTTTCACCGTAAAAATTGCGCAGCGATCAACTTGCCATTCACTCCTTCGCGCTTACATGGGTAAAGTGATGAAAAGGAACTTGCACGCATGAGCGATCAAAATCAGCCTGGCGGTCCGCAAAATGACCCGGAAGAAGGCGGCCCTAACCCATGGATCAAAAGCCTGCTCATCTGGGGCGGTGTATTCCTCGCATTGCTGGTCACTGTCACTGCATTTGGCGGTGAGCAGGCCCCTGCAGGAGAGCAGATCGCCTATTCTGAATTTCGCGATAAAGTCACCGAGGGCACGGTTGAAGAGGTCCAGATTGCCGAGGACAAGATCACCGGCAAGCTCAGCAATGGTGACGAGTTTTCGACCATTCCGGTCGCCAGCGACACTGGTTTGACTCAGCTGCTAGAGGAAAAAGGCGTTTCCTATGCCGGGGCTGAGAAGGAAGAGACCAGCATTCTGCTTTACGTGCTGCTGCAATCTCTGCCCTTTATTCTTATTCTTGGCATCGCATTTTTCGCCCTTCGCCAGATGCAAAAAGGCGGCGGAGCAGGCGGCGCGATGGGTTTTGGCAAATCCAAGGCGAAATTGCTGACCGAGCGTCAAGGCAAAGTCACTTTTGATGATGTCGCAGGCATTGATGAAGCGCGCGAGGAATTGGAAGAGATCGTCGAATTCCTGAAAGATCCGGGCCGGTTCAGCAAGCTTGGCGGGCAAATCCCCAAGGGCGCTTTGCTGGTGGGTTCGCCCGGTACGGGTAAAACGCTTCTGGCGCGCGCGATTGCGGGCGAGGCAGGGGTGCCGTTCTTCACAATTTCAGGTTCCGATTTTGTTGAAATGTTCGTCGGCGTGGGCGCCAGCCGCGTGCGCGACATGTTCGAGCAAGCCAAAAAGAACGCGCCCTGTATTCTGTTTATTGACGAGATCGATGCCGTTGGCCGCAGCCGCGGTCATGGGCTGGGCAATTCGAATGACGAGCGCGAGCAGACGCTGAACCAATTGCTGGTCGAGATGGACGGGTTTGAGGCGAATGAAGGCATCATCATTATCGCGGCGACGAACCGCCCTGATGTGCTTGACCCCGCTTTGCTGCGTCCGGGCCGGTTCGACCGTCAAGTGGTTGTGCCTGTTCCTGATATTGAGGGCCGCGAGAAAATCCTCGCTGTGCACATGAAGAAAGTGCCACTCGCCCCCGATGTAAACGCGCGCACAATCGCTCGCGGTACACCCGGTTTTTCGGGTGCTGATCTTGCCAATCTGGTGAATGAGGCCGCTTTGCTTGCGGCGCGCCGGAACAAGCGGTTGGTGGCGATGCAGGAATTTGAAGACGCCAAGGACAAGGTCATGATGGGGGCGGAGCGCCGCTCGATGGTGATGACCGAGGACGAGAAAAAGATGACTGCCTATCATGAGGCAGGTCACGCTTTGGTGGGTATCAATGAAGAAGCATCGGACCCCATTCACAAAGCGACGATCATCCCGCGTGGGCGCGCTTTGGGCATGGTCATGCGTTTGCCGGAACGCGACAATTATTCCTACCACCGCGATAAAATGCATGCCAATCTGGCGGTTGCGATGGGCGGCCGAGTGGCGGAAGAGATTATCTTCGGCCATGACAAGGTCTCCAGCGGAGCCTCGGGCGATATCCAATATGCGACCGATCTGGCGCGCAATATGGTCACCAAATGGGGCATGTCGGACAAGCTTGGTCCCTTGCAATATGAGGCCAGCCAAGAAGGTTATCTTGGCATGGGTCAGACCGCGCGGACAATGGGCGGATCTGAAACAAACAAGCTGATTGATGCGGAAATCAAGGATCTGGTCGAAAGCGGGCTGGAACGCGCCCGTCACATTCTGACATCGCAAGAAGACAAGCTGCATACGCTGGCTCAGGCGCTGCTGGAATATGAAACGCTGACGGGTGATGAAATCGACGAACTGATGGAAAAGGGCACTATTGATCGCCCGGACGAGCCATCGGGCCCAGCCGTCAAGAAGCCAAGCCGAGGGGCCGCTGTGCCTAAGGCCGGTAAGAAGTTTGGCGGATCGGGCGACGCGTCCCCGCAAGGCGCTTAGGACGATTTGAGACTGTCCAAAAGGTTAAAGGGGCGTCCCGCCAAAAACGGGGCGCCCTTTGCTTTGTAGGATGCTTTGCATGGGCGCTTTAAAACGCGCCCAGTACCAGCAGCAGCCAAAGAAAAATCATTAGCACCCCGAAAACAATCCCATTGGTCAGCGCTGCGGTGCGCCACAAGGCGCCGCGGCGGCTCAGATCATAACCATATTTGAGCTGCTTATAGATGTGTAGCGGCGGGATCAGCACGCCTGCCAAAACCAGCGCCTGTGTCGGCAAGCCGGCCGCCCCAAGCAGCGACAAGGTCACAAACAAAAGCGACATAAAACCCAGCGAATAGGTCACGAATATGGCGTGATCATAGGCCTTGAAACGTCGCCGCCAGAAGAACATGGCCCAGACAAAGGGAATCGACAGCGGGATGAGAACCCAGGAGAATTTATAGAAATTGGTCTGCAGCTTATACAGCATCAGGCCCGGGTTCTTTTTCCATTTTTCAATCAGACCTTGATCGATCCACGCGATACCCGTGCCGTTAAACTCGACCGAGCCGCTTTCGGCACTGGCAATGATAGCTTCTGCTGTATCAACCCCTTGGCTGTCTTCGATGCGCTCAGCGATCCGGGCCTCTATTTCGGCACGCGCCGGGTTATTGGCATCCAGTCCAGCCAGTTCGGCGCGCGCTTGTTCGAGGTCGGCCTCAATCTGGCTCCTACCCTCTGCTAAGGCCGAATTTACCTCTTCGGCAGGAACTATATTCTCGGCCCTTAGATCCTCACCCTCAAGATCGGTCGGCACGCCAATCCCAAGCGCCTGAAACACCGCGAACATCAGAAAGACGCTGAACAGGAACATCGCCATGGGCGAGACAAATTTCACCCTCTCGCCATCAATATAGCGGCGCATTAGCCGCCCCGGTTTAAAGGTGAGCAGCGGCAAGGTGCGCCACAGCTTGCCGTCGAGATGCAGGACGCCGTGCATCAGATCATGCCCGATTTCCTTGAGGCTGCGATGGACAAAGCCCTTCTGGCCGCAGTGATGGCAATGTTTACCCTTGAGCTGTGTGCCGCAATTGGCGCAGTTTTTGGGACGCAAATCCGGATTGTCTGCGTAAAGCATGCCAAATCGGCCCTTCGGCTTGACGCCTTGCTGATTTGCCGGCTGATTCTGGGGTCTGTCCTCGCTTGCCTCTATCTCGCTCGTCGCTGGCGAAAATGACGACCCATCCTGAGCAGAGGCTGCTTTCGTTTCAGAAGGTGGAGGCATTAACGCTGGCCTTTCGCGAGCAAGGATTTTGGTTTCTTTACAACTTTGCAGCGGCGCCATGCAACTTGCCAATCGCCTATTTGCTTGCGAAAGCCTGATTATGGATTGGATAATGTCAGATCCGGCCAGCGGGCAGGCTGGTCTTGTCGCTGCTGGATTTATGGCAGCAGTCTTCGCTGGCCTCGCATGTTTGGAAATGGCTATGCCTTTCCGCGAGGCACGCTTTGGCAAGGCGCGCCGCTGGCTCACCAATCTGGCGCTGTTCGTGATCGACACTGTGTTGGTCCGGTTGGCGATACCCCTGCTGATGGTTGGCACCGCGCTTCTGGCTGAGGAACGGGGGCTGGGCCTGCTTAACTGGCTGGATTGGCCTCGATGGGCTGAGGTGATTGCGGCTTTCGCGCTGCTTGATCTGGCGATTTATGTGCAGCACCGGATGATGCACCGCGTGCCGCTGCTTTGGCGGCTGCACAAGGTCCATCACGCTGATCCCGATTTTGATGTCACAACCGCGGCGCGGTTTCATCCAGCGGAGATTATGCTCTCTATGCTGTATAAAATGGCCTGCGTTGCTCTGATCGGTCCGGCGGCGCTGGCGGTCTTCGTGTTTGAGGCGCTTTTCAATGCCGCGACCCTGTTTACCCATTCCAATCTTGGATTGCCCAAGAGCATCGACCGGATGGTGCGCAGCCTGTTGGTGACGCCGGATATGCACCGGATCCATCATTCCGTCCTGCGGGGCGAAACCGATAGCAATTATGGGACTTTGCTCAGCCTATGGGACCGGCTCTTTCGAAGCTATACTTCAGAGGCCAAAGCAGGCCGCCACGGCATTGCGATTGGCATGCCCGATTATCAGGACGCGCGCCCGGCTGGTTTGGGATTTAGCTTGCTTTTGCCGTTCAAGAACGAAACCAAAGCCGCACCGCAAAGCGCGGCCGATGGTCACGGGCACGCACAATCATCAGCCGTCGAAATCGGCTCCGATTGAGGTTGAGCGTGTCGGTGCAGAGGCGGTGATCCGCAAGGCTTCTGCCGACTGGCTCAGTGAACCGACCTCATCTGCATCATCTTCGTCATCCGGCAGGATTTTCTGAAGATTGGTCACCGCTGCTTCTTTCAGCTCTTTCGGCTTGATGGTTTGTTCGGCAATTTCGCGCAAAGCCACGACCGGGTTTTTGTCACGATCCCGTTCCAGCGTGAGTTCCGCACCGCCCGAAATTTCGCGCGCACGCTGCGCCGCCAGCAAGACCAGATCAAACCGGTTGGGAACTTTATCTACGCAATCTTCAACGGTAACGCGCGCCATTTAGCACTCCGGCAAATAACCAAATTTCAAGAGAGCTAAGGCCGATAGGGGCTGACCGGCGCAGAGTCAAGAATTTGCAAGGCGCCATCAGGGTGGTTTAAGACCCGCCGGACATGCCGGAAGATGCCAAAGACAGGATCGGAGACGGGGCCGCTGCTCGCCTTGGTAATGATACCTCTTCATGGGCCGAGGAATGGTGCGATCCGCAGCCCTTTTTCGCCGAGGCTGCTGGACAAAAACTGACCTTTTATCCCAGCGGGGCAGACCGGCTCGATGCCTTGATTGCCATGATTGACGGGGCTGAGGAAAGCATCCGGGCTTTTTACTACCGCTTTGCCGGGGATGCCTCGGCCGCATTAGTCAAAGATGCCTTGGTGAGAGCCGCAAAGCGCGGGGTGCAAACCGTGCTTCTGATCGACAGTTTTGGCTCCGATGTCGATGCTGATTACTTTCAAGAACTCACCAAAGCCGGCGGTCACTTTGACGCCTTTATGCCGCGCTGGACCCGGCGTTATCTGGTGCGCAATCATCAAAAACTGCTGATCGTTGATGGCAAATGCGCGATGATTGGCGGCTTTAATATATCCGATGAATATTTCGCCCCGCCCGAGCAGAACGGATGGCATGACCTTGGCATGCGGATCGAAGGCAGCGGCGTTGAGCAGCTATATGCGTGGTCCGTCCGGCTGGAGCGGGCAGCCTTTCGCCCGCGGGGCCATTTCCGCGCCATTTACCGGGCCGTGCGCGGCTGGTCACCGCCGCAAGGCCCTGCGCAATTGCTGATCGGCGGACCAACGCGCAAGCCGTCGAGCTGGCTCGCGCATTTGAAGAGTGATCTGGAAAAAGCCCAGCAGGTTGATCTCGTGGCGGCCTATTTCGCGCCCAGCATTCGGATCAGACGGATGCTCGGCAATCTGGCTAGCCGAGGCCGGGCCCGGTTTGTGACCGCAGCCATAAGCGACAATGGTGCGACGATCGGGGCGACCCGCTCGCTCTACCATTATTTCCTTGGTCAAGGTGCGCAGATCTGGGAATTTCAGCCCTGCAAGCTGCATATGAAACTGCTGGTGATTGATGATGCCGTTTATATCGGGAGCTCCAATTTTGATGTGCGGAGCCTGTTCGTCAATCTGGAGCTGATGATGCGTTTGGAAGATGCCGATCTGGCCGAGCGCATGCGGGCCTTCATCGCAGAGCACCAACGCGCATCAAGGCAGATTACACCTGCCTGGTATAAGGAACACGCAAGCCTGTGGAACCGGCTGCGCTGGAATCTAAGCTGGTTTGCGGTGACTGTCCTCGATTACAATGTCTCGCGGCGTTTGAATCTCGGCTTGTAGGCCCATCTCAGCCTGCTCCATCTCAGCCGGTCTCTCTCTCAGCCTTATTCCCAATCGGAATAGTCACGCATATTGGGTGAGGTAAACTTGGTGATTTCCGCTTGGAAATGCAGCGGGATATTGCCGGTTGAGCCATGCCGCTGTTTCGCGACGATCAAGGTCGCGCGGTTGCGCAATTCCTCGTATTTCTCTTCCCAAATGCGGTATTTCTCAACCGACTCAGCCGAGCTGGTGCCGTCGTGATTTGGGGCATCCGGGCGGGTCGCCTCGTGGTAATAATCGCCCCGGTAAATGAACCAGACCATATCCGCGTCTTGCTCGATCGAACCGGATTCGCGCAGGTCTGACAGCATGGGCCGCTTGTCCTCGCGCTGTTCGACTGCGCGGCTGAGCTGGGATAGCGCAATAACCGGCAATTCCAGTTCTTTCGCCAGCGTTTTGAGGCCGCGGCTGATTTCCGAAATTTCGTTCACGCGGTTGTCTTGCGCCCGGCCAGAGCCTTGGAGCAATTGCAGATAGTCGACCACGATCAGGCCAATATTATGCCGCCGTTTGAGGCGCCTTGCACGGGTTCTGAGCGCGGCGATGGTCAGCGCCGGTGTGTCATCAATATAGAGCGGCAATTCGGCCAAACGCTGGCTGGCGAAGGACAATTTTTGAAACTCATCACGGGATATCTTACCCGAGCGCAGGCTTTCGGAGGTGATCTCGGCTTGCTCGGCCAAAATACGTGTGGCGAGCTGATCCGCGCTCATCTCAAGGCTGAAAAAGGCCACCGGCGCACCGTAATTGAAAGGCCCGCCCTCTGCCTCATGCTGTAGCTGAGCTTCTGCGCAATTGAACGCAATATTGGTCGCCAGCGAGGTTTTGCCCATGCCCGGACGGCCAGCAAGAATGATCAGATCGGAGTTATGAAGCCCGGCGGTTTTGTTGTCGAGCACCTCGAGGCCGCTGGTCCGGCCTGACAAGCCGCCATCCGAATTCATCGCGGCCTCAGCCATTTTGAGCGCCGCCAGCGAAGCCGAGCGGAAATCCGATTCCTGCGCCTCGCCGGTTGCCCCTTCGGCGACTTTGAACAGGCTTGCCTCGGCCTCGGCGATCTGGTCCATCGGCTCGAGGGTTTCTGATGTATCGAGCGCGCCTTCAACCAGATTGCGGCCAACGCTGACGAGTTCCCGAAGCAGGGCTAGGTCGTAAATCTGACTGGCCAGCTCGCGCGGGTTAAGCAGGCCCTGACCATCGGCGGTCAGGCGCGCGAGATAAGTCGTACCGCCCAATTGCGCGAGCGCCTCATCGCTTTCGAAATAGGGTTTGAGAGTGACCGGTGTCGCAAGCGCATTGCGGTCCATCAAAGTCAGCGCCCGCTCGTAAATGCGCTGATGCACGGGTTCGTAAAAATGCTCTGGCCGGATCGGTATCTGGAGCTCTTCGATAACCTTATTGTCAATCAAAACAGCGCCGAGAAAGGCCGCCTCCGCCTCGAGATTGGAAGGCAATTTCTGGCCCGTTTCCATGCGCTGCCCATGGCTTTGCTGGCCGCCGGGCGACGCGCTTTCGATTGTGCCTGATGGCTGACCTTGCGTAGCAGGGTCCGAATCATTCGAGCGAAGCATGAGATCAGGGTCAGACATGAGGTTTCTATTGGGCGAGGGGCTGAGCGGCTGCAAGCGAGCAAATGACTATTTCTTTTTGCGGGGCTTGTGGAAAGCGGGCAAAACCGCGCCGCGTTTGCCTTGCAAGTGACGAAGCGAGGCCACAAGCGGCCAGAAAAAAGGGTTCAAATTGCAACCGGTGCTTGCGGTTTGGCCTGTCGGTCTGCGAAAGACGCATAACCATGACCACGCATTTCTCATCAGGCGGCGATTTTCGCATCGCCAAGGTCGAACTTGATGAGAAGACGATCTTATGGCGCAATGCCGATGTCGAGCAAGAGCGCCGGGTGGCCGTGTTTGATCTCATTGAGGAGAACACCTTCAAACCCCTTCGTGCGGTCGAACGCGGCGCCACCGGGCCTTATCATTTGACCCTTGCGGTTACCGATGGAAGGCTCGCCTTGAGCATTGCCGATACGGACGGGACTGTGGCTGAGGAATTGGTGCTTGGGCTGGCCCGTTTCCGCCGTCCTATTCGGGAATATTTTGCGATTTGCGACAGCTATTATCAGGCGATCCGCAAAGCCACGCCGGACGAGATCGAGACGATTGATATGGCCCGGCGCGGGATCCATAACAATGCCGCAGAATTGTTATTGGAGCGGCTGGAGGGTAAGGTCGACACCGATTTTGCCACTGCAAGGCGGCTGTTCACCTTGATCTGCGTTCTTCACATTAAAGGCTGACGACAATGGCCCGCAAATCTCCTCGCAAAAGAGTGCGGCGTCAACGCGGCGCAGGGTGGAGCGCGAGGCTGCTTGGCTTTCTTGTGCTGCTTGGGCTGATCGGCGCGGCATGGGTCTGGTGGGAAGGGCAGCATTGGCGACCAGATGAAAGCGTTTGGCCAGACCAAGGCGCGCTGATTGACGAGGCGGATGGGCCGGTTAATTTTGCCACGGTCAAAGGTCTGGGCGGCGAATTTGTCTATCTGGAGGCGAGCCGGGGTTCAGACGGTCAAGATGCGCGTTTTTCCGGCAATTTTGCCGCTGCGCAGAAGGCAGAGCTTGCAATCGGCATTGTCCATTCATTCGACCCGTGCGCGCTGGCGGATGAACAATCGGCCAATTTTGTCACAATGGTGCCGCGCGATGCCGCGCTTTTGCCGCCAGCCATTGCCTTGCGGGATACGGGCGAGGTGTGCCCAGTGCGAGTCACACGCGCGGCTATTCAAAGCGAGCTGATGACGCTCGTCAATCAGATCGAGGCGCACGCCGGCAAGCCGGTGATATTGCTGGTCTCGCGTAAGTTTGAAGAGCGCTACCGGATCGCCAGCCGGATCGAGCGCAATTTGTGGGTCAGTCAGGATTGGTTTGAGCCGAGCTATGCGGGCCGGCCATGGATGCTGTGGACTGCCAACACAAGCTTGCGCACAGAAGCGGCCGATGAACCGCTATCTTGGGTGGTGGTCAGGCCATGAAATATGACGCCTTAATCGAGGCTGCGAAAACCGCCTCTGCCCAATCCTACTCGCCTTACTCGGGTTATAGCGTGGGGGCCGCCTTGCTATTTGCCGATGGCGGTGTGGTGACCGGCACCAATATCGAAAACGCCAGCTATGGTCTCACCCTGTGCGCTGAGACAGTGGCGGTTGCCAAGGCCATGGCAGAGGGGCGGCGCGGCGGGCTTGTGGCGGCCGCGGTTACCGGTCCAATCGGCGATGAAAAAGCCGCGCCCATCACACCGTGCGGGCGTTGCCGTCAGGTGTTGAGCGAATTGGCGCAATTGGGCGGAACCGACCCCGATATTGTGTGCCTCGGCGGACAAGAGATTCGCGAAGTCAAGCTCAGCACGCTTCTACCAGAGGCATTCGGCCCCGCGCAGCTTTCTTAGGCAGGGGTCTCAAAAGCCCGCCGGGGCCTTCCCTAGCGTTGCTTGTTGCTAAGCCATTCCAGCAAAGCGGCCAAACATTCGCGCCCCAGCATTTTCGAGCGTTCCGGGCTCCACCCTTGTTCGGGTTCAGGGTCCTTGGGGTTGTCTTTATACGGCATTTCCAGCGTCATGGCGACCGCGCCAAACCGCTCTGCCACATGATTGGTGCTCATCGACAGATTGGCTTTGCCGTTCGGCGTTTTGGGATAGCCCATTTCGGTCTGAAAATCAGGTGTGCGGCGCTCTAGAATATCGAGATAGCGGTAAAGCTCAGCGCCGCGCTCATCAGTCCAACTCGGGATGCCCTCAAAGCCTGCGATAAAGCACACCGGAATGGCCTCGTCAGCGTGGACATCCATCGCAAAATCAACGCCGCTCTCGTCCATTGCATTGCGGATCGCCAAAACCTCGGGCGAGCGTTCTTCAGTCGGTTCGGCCCATTCGCGGTTGAGGTTCGCGCCGACACTGTTGACCCTCAGATTGCCGCGCCGCGAACCGTCGGGATTGCAATTGGGCACAATATGAAACCGGCATTGCTGGCGCAGCAAACGGGCGACGCTATCGCTCGGGTCGGTTAGGCATTCCAGCGCGCCTTCCATCCACCATTCTGCCTGCGTTTCGCCGGGATGCTGGCGCGCGTACAGCCAGACTTCGGTTTCGCCCTCGCCCATTTCGAGGCAATCGATCGCTTGGCCTTCAGCGGTGCTGCCAAGCGAGCGATAGCTCACCCCCTCACACGAAGCAGCTTCTGCCACCAGATCATGATGCCGTTCGATCGAATAGGGCGCAAAATACGCAAACCAGGCGATATCGCTCGCGCCTTGATAGCGAATGGTAAGCGCGCCGCCCTCGGTCTGCGGATCATAGCTTGAGGAGGCGCGTGTCCAATATTCCCGGTCTTCGCTGACGCAGGCATCATAGCCCGGCCAACCCGCCGGATAAGCGCTGCTTTCAAGACCGGTGATGGTGAGGCTCAGCTCGCGTCCCGCAGCCCCAGAGACGCGGAAATGGAACCATTGTTTAAATTCGCTGTGATCATCGAGCGGGATGGCCAATTTGGCAGAAGCGCCGTCAATTGACAGGATTTCGATATTGCCACTGTCAAACTGGCTATCAATTCGTATGTCGCTCACTCGGTAACCTTTACAGAGACGGTTTCCCCGTCATTGCCGGGAAAATCCTTGAATAATGCCTGAGCCACTGCCTGCGCGTTTGCGCCCGGCTGCGCAAGCTCTGATTTTTCACTTACGGCAAAATTTGCCCGGCCTTCCCAAAGGGTTGCGCCGCTTTGCGCATCACGAATGGTGACCGCCAGATCGGTGCCAAGCTGCGTGCCGCCGCCGCCGCCGAGATTGATCCCGATGCCAAGACCGATGCCCGATCCATAGCTGCCAGTGCCCCCGCCGACACCCACGCTAACCGGGCCGCGGCGCGCGCCGCTTGTATCCAGCGCATATCGGTCAAGCCGCACCTCGGCGATGTGGGAGGCATCACTGCGCGGCGCCTCGCTAAACCTGAGCTGGCTGAGCTGCCTTGCAACCGCTGCGCGGTAAGGGGCATCTTCTAATGTGCCATTGGGAGCATTCGCCGAGGCCTCACTGCTGGTCACAAAAACAGTGCCTTCACCGAGCATGGCGGCCGATTGCGGTGCAATAAAGCGGGTGACTTCTACCGGGCCGGGCGCGGTTGCACAGGCAGCCAATGCGAGGGCCAGCGGCGCGGCAAGCAATCGGGGGAAGGGGAAGGGCTTGGTTGGCAAGATATTGTATGGCAAAGCTTTTCTCCTGAGCATTGCGCGGCGCAGAGTTTATGCGCCTTTGGATAAGCCCCGCTTAGCATATTCCGCCGCATTTGTCGCAATCGGGGACAAGGGGCAAAGGGCACCAAGCGAAGGCGTTTATTCGCATGCCTCTTCCTGCTAACGGCGCGCGCATGAACAAGGCCATAAACACAATCACAAAATGTCCCGTGCTGGTAACCGGCGGCGCAGGCTACATTGGCAGTCACGCGGTGCTGGCGCTAAGGGATGCAGGCTGGCCGGTTGCCGTGATTGACAATCTGACCACGGGTTTTCGCTTTGCCATTCCAGACGGCGTTCCTTTGTATGAGGGCGATATTGCCGATGGCGAATTGCTCGCGCGGATTTTTGCCGAGCAGAATATCGGGGCCGTCATGCATTTTGCCGGATCAGTGGTCGTGCCCGAATCGGTCGAAAAACCGCTCGATTATTATGAGAATAACACCGTTAAGAGCCGCGCGCTCTTGGCTTCTGTCATTGCCGCTGGCGTGCCGCATTTTATCTTCAGCTCGACCGCTGCGACTTACGGCATGCCTGACCACCCCACGGTGACAGAAGAAACGCCGCAAGTGCCGATCAATCCCTATGGCTGGTCCAAGCTGATGACCGAGCAAATGCTGGCTGATGCGGGCGCTGCGCATGACATGAATTATTGCGCGCTTCGCTATTTCAATGTTGCTGGCGCTGATCCTGAGGCGCGCACCGGCCAATCGACCGCCGGGGCGACGCATTTGATTAAGGTGGCCTGCGAGGCGGCCTTGGGTAAACGCGCTTCAGTGGCGGTTTATGGAACCGATTATGACACGGACGATGGGACAGGGGTGCGCGATTACATCCACGTCAGCGATCTGGCCGCGGCGCATGTGTTGGCGCTGGAGGCCTTGATCGATCAGCCCGCGCGCTCGCTCACCATGAATTGCGGTTACGGGCGCGGGTTTTCCGTGCTCGAGGTGCTCGATGCGGTGGACCGCGTGACCAATGCCCAAATCAACCGCGTGATGGAGCCGCGCAGACCGGGCGATTCGGGCGCGCTGGTGTCCGATCCCAGCCGGATTCGTGCGACCTTGCCGTGGCAACCGCAATTTGCCGATCTTGATCTGATTGTTGAACATGCGCTCCAGTGGGAGCGTAAGCTGGGTGAAATGGGCCTTAAAACCTAAAAAATCTGAGGGGCAAAGCTTTCGATTAATGACGCATTCGAGCAAGATCTATTCTTGACCAAATAGCTGTTGGTGGTTAGAGAGCGCCCATGTTTGACGCGTCGGGGTGTTCTCCGGCGCGAAATTTTTTGCCCTGTAACTTTTGCCCTAAGGGCTCTTTAGGCGACCGAATATGAAAATCCGCAATTCTCTTAAATCGCTCAAGAATCGGCACCGCGACTGCCGCGTGATCCGCCGCCGTGGGCGGACATATGTGATCAACAAGACCAATCGCCGGTTTAAAGCGCGTCAAGGCTGAGGCTTTGATGCAGTTGCTCCGCCGATGTGGGGCCTGAATCTCGTGAATCAGATTAGCAACGGCTCGCCTCCATTTTACCGGAGCGCGGGCCGCTTTTCGTTGGGCGCCAATTGTGTCTCCGGTTTGCCGGAACGGGCGCGTGGCAGATGATCAAAGCGGCGGTTTTTGACGTTGGCCGGGTCCTGTTCGAATGGGATCTCGGCGCACTCATGAGCAAGCTCTATGCTGACCGGCAAGAACTGGCTTTCGTGCTTGAAAATGTCATCACAGAGGCCTGGCATTTTGAGCATGATGCGGGCCGTGATCTGCAAGACATGGTGGCTCAGCGCAAAGCGCAGTTCCCTGAATATGCCAAGGCGATTGAGGCTTATGCGGCGCGTTTCAGTGAAACTATTCCCGGCCCCGTGGCAGGGTCGCACGAGATTGTCGCTGAACTTAAGGAACGCGGCATTCCGCTGTTTGCGATCACCAATTTTGCGGCGACATTCTGGGATGAATTTCGTGCCAACCAGCCGATTTTTGACGGATTTGCCGACATCATAGTGTCGGGAAAAGAAGCGCTGGTTAAGCCAGATCCGGCGATTTATGCGCTGGCCGAGGCGCGCTTTGGCTATAGCGCCAAAGAGATGATCTTCATCGACGATAACCGCGCCAATATCGAGGCTGCGGCAGCGCTTGGTTGGCGCACGCATCATTTTGCAGATGCCGATTTATTGCGGGCCGATTTGGTAGAGTTTGGCTTGCTGGAGGCTGGCGAGGCGCGCTCAGCTTAGCAAGCCTATAATGGAAGCTAAGTCAAAAAAAGGCCTCCGACCCTGCAGTAGAGCCGGAGGCGCTGGAGTTCAGACCATGCGATGGAGGACGATGGTCTGGGGGGAGGGGCCGCAATCGCAAGCGCGAGAGGTGTGCACTTGAACTTTTGATTGGGCCC
>CAZDHB010000026.1:0-5000 GCA_964505255.1 uncultured Porphyrobacter sp. | reverse complement strand
GGGGGCTTAGCCGTTGCACCGTGCAAGGCGTTCCTCGGCCAGCGGCTCGTTGCGGCTGGTAAAGCTGACAATTTCGCCGGTTTTGCGCTTGAGCTGGCGGCACATCCGCATTGGGCGGCTGCTGCCTTTCTTAGCGACGCAGACTGTGCCTTCACAGCGCCACGCAACACCGCCAGCCACGATTTTCGTTTCGCTGGCGGGCTGAGCCAGTTCGGCCGTGTAATAAGGGGCGCTGCTGCGTGCTTCTGCAGGTGCGGGAGCCAGCACGGCAAAGAATGTTGCGGCAGACAAAAGCATCGACATCAGCAACGCGTTCAGACGGGCCTCGAGAGAAGGGGAGATTGAGGGGGAGGTTTTCATGTGTCTCATCCTTTTTTAAGTTTCATTTTGCAATCAGTTGCGAATCAGTACCTAATCGCTTACGTTTTAAGTTGCAACCTAAAACTGAAATTTTTTGCACTTTGCCGGATGTGCGCTAAGAAGGACTGAGAAAAGGATTGTCATGGGCGATATACGCGAACCACTGCGCGAAATTACCGAATGCGGATTGCCGCAAGCGCTCGACGTTATGGGCGAGCGCTGGAGTTTTATGATTTTGCGCGCCAGTTTTAATGGGCTGCATCATTTCGAGGAATTCTTGAGCGAGCTTGGCATTGCCAGAAATATCCTGTCCAACCGTCTCGCCAAACTGGTTGAGCATGAGATCCTTGAACGCCAACCCATGGCAGAGGACCGGCGCAAGGTTGAATACCGCTTGACGGAAAAGGGCTTTGATCTGCTGCCGGCGATGATTGCCCTGCGCCAATGGGGCCAGAAATATGGCGATGAATTTGCCGAGAACCCCGTGCTTGCGGACGAGCGGGACCGCTTGCCGATTGGCCCTGTTTCAATCTTGGCCCATGATGGCCGTACATTGACGCATAAGGATATGCGATTTGTTGAACCGAGCGAGCTGGGTCAGCGTGAAGATGGCACGACCGCGCATGATGCCCGTGACCAAAACGGGTCTGCGGGCACAGCAAACAGCCGCGTCACCGCAATAGGCGCGGCCAGAGGCAGGTAAAGCGGCCTCATCTGTCGTTGAGCATGCGGCGTCCCGAGGCGCGCAATTGCCCGTCAGTATTTAGTCAAAAGATTAGACTGCAAAATCTGCCTGCCGCAGCTGTTCACCGGGCTGCGCTTTGACGCTGGCTGCGAGTTTTTCTGCCAAATCGCCGGTCAACAGCGCGCCTAAGGCATTGCCTAGCGCAGGACGCTTTTCCAGCAAGACTTTGAGAGCCTTGCTATCCCAAGCGACATAGCGCGCGCCTTGTCCGGCGCGGCAAGTGGCGCTGGCGCTGCGGCTAAGGAGGAATGCGATCTCACCGATAAAATTGCCTTTGGGCAGGGAAAAATGCTGCCCAAGTTTTTCCAAGTCGGCTGACCCTTCAAACAGGAAGTAAAGCGTATCGAGCGCTTCGCCCTCTTGCGTCAAACTATGCGTATCCCCGGCAGGCACCTCGTGCCAATCAGCCAGCTTGAAAAGGTCGCGAAACTGCCCGGGCGAGAGCGTGTCGAAATATCCAAACAGAAGCTTTTCATCAGGTGAGAGCCGCAAAGTCGTGCGTTCCAGCACCAATTGTCCCAGCACATAGAAATTGGCCGCTACCATGACGACGCTGGAGATGATCGCATCCCACAAGGGCACCGACGGAAAGAAATAATAATAGAGAATATAAAGCGCGGTACCGGTCACCACCAAAAGCCGCAGGATCACTTCATCGCGCACAACAAAGGCAATGATGTAAAGAAGAGCGCCTGCGTGAATGAGGTAGGATGAGTTAAATTCGGACATAGCGCAGAACTCTATCGTCAAGACGGCGGTGATACAATCACACCGCATTGGCTTGCTTAGACAACCCACGCATCCCTCGGGCAAAAAAAGACGCCCCGCCATCACGGCGGAGCGTCAATTCTCTTGCGAACTTGTGGCCTTTTGGGCGTTTCCCCGCGAAGTCCGTTCACAAGAGATGGATGGTGAACCCCGCCGACCATTAAAGCGAGGCCCACCAATCACGATCTCGTCAGCGCAGGTGGCCTCGGTGAAAGACCAGTCCCGCGCTGCGGCAATCGGTGCAAACGGATCGGTTCTCGCAAGAGGAACAGATCCATGCTGACAGGTCCCTCAACCCAAGTCAGCGACGCGATTGCTTGTCCAAGCACTGAGGAAACTACAAAAAATTGCGCCTCGGGCGAGGCCAAACAAAGGGACTGTCCCACATGGACACAGATGTTTTTGCCTGATCCAGTGTTTCCGATTTGGGGCTGATCATTTGCGAGCCAGCCTACTTATCGGCTGCCATGCTCCTCATCAGCCGCTAATTGCGCGGGCTTTGCCGCCGGTAACTCAGTGCCTCGGCGATATGAGCGCGTGACACATTCGCCTGACCGCTCAGATCGGCAATACTGCGCGCGACCCTCAGCATGCGCGTATATCCCCGCGCAGTCAGGCGAAGCCGTTCGGCCGCTTGCAATAAGAGCGCATGCCCCTCCTTATCGGGCGCTGCAAAGCGCTCCAGACCTTCACCGCTCAGCTCGGCATTGCAGCGCGCGCCGCTTTCCTCGGCTCTGCGGGTTTGAATGGCGCGAGCGCTCAAAACCCGCGCGCGGACATCGGCGCTGCTTTCGCCATTTGCGCCCCGAGCAAGATCCGCAGGGGCCACCGGATCAACCTCGATATGCAAATCAATCCGGTCAAGCAGCGGGCCGGAGACTTTGGCTTGATAATCGGCGGCGCAGCGCGGCGCTCTGCTGCAAGCTAGGGCAGGATCGCTTAAATAGCCGCATCGGCATGGGTTCATTGCGGCCACCAATTGGACATTTGCCGGGAAAGTCACATGGGCATTGGCCCGTGCGACATCAATCGACCCGGTTTCAAGCGGCTGGCGCAGCGAATCGAGCACGGCTCGCTGAAATTCGGGCAATTCATCGAGAAACAACACGCCGAGATGCGCAAGACTGACCTCGCCGGGCTTCACCCTTAGCCCGCCGCCGGTGAGCGCCGCCATCGAGGCGGAGTGATGCGGCGCGCGAAACGGGCGGGCCCGGCTGATTGTGCCGCCATCAAGCAAGCCAGCGACCGATTGCACCATGCTCACCTCCAGCGCCTCGCTCGCGGAAAGATCGGGCAATATGCTGGGCAAGCAAGAGGCGAGCAGCGATTTGCCTGCACCTGGCGGGCCCAGCATGAGCAAATTATGCCCGCCAGCAGCGGCGATCTCGAGCGCGCGTTTGGCGCTTTCCTGTCCCTTCACTTGCTTCAAGTCAGGGCCAGGGGCGCTCGCCTCGACCACGCCTTTGGCCGGCACGCCCAAGGTTTGTTCCCCGCCAAGATGCGCAAGCAGGCTGGCCAGATCAGGCGCTGCCAATATGGGCGTGTCACTGGCCCAGCGCGCCTCACTCCCTTGCGAAGCGGGGCATATAAGGCCCATCTCCGCCTCGCTGGCGTGCAAGGCGGCGAGTAGAACACCCGGCGATCCGGCAATGCGGCCATCGAGCGACAATTCGCCCACCACCAGCCAATCGCCGAGCTGTTCAGCATCGGTCACACCCATCGCGGCAAGCAGCGCCAAGGCGACCGGCAGATCATAATGTGACCCTTCTTTGGGTAAATCGGCTGGCGAGAGATTAATGGTGATGCGTTTCGGAGGCAGCGCCAGACCCATCGCGGCAAGGGCCGCCCTCACGCGCTCTTTGCTCTCGCCGACGGCTTTGTCCGCAAGGCCTACGATATGAAATTTGGGAAGGCCGGGCGCGATAGAGCACTGCACCTCCACACCGCGCGCCTCTAATCCGAGATAAGCAAGGGTTTTGACCAGAGCAACCAAGAACTTACCCCATTTTTTAAGTAAAACTTAAATATAGTTTTGCCTGACAAAAATTATCATGTCGAGCGCTTGAGTCTTTTGCCTAGGTAATAATAACTCGATTTTAAGGATCGTTACTGAGCTGATTTTAAGCAGAGGCATTGGCAAACTCGAAATAGGGGTGTGCCAATAAGAGAGCATCATGCGATCAGCTATTACTCATCTTGCCGCCCTGCTTACTGCATTTGCCACGCCCCTTGCGGCGCCTCTCGCGGCGCAAGAGACGGGCGCGCTCCCAATCAGTGCGGCCGCAACAGGCGCAAGCTTCACACAAAGCGTGCCGGCTGAGCCCCAGCACACGCATAGCGCAGCAGCTACGCCTACGCCTGCGGTATTTCTGTTTACCGAGGAGCCGCGCGATTTGCCCGCGTGGCGGCCCGGCAATGCGGCCGCGTCACCTGCGGCCATGGTCAAAGCGCCAGCACAGCGCGCTGTGCTCACTCATTCTCATCAAGCCAGTGAGCACCGTGCGGACGAGCGCATCCTCACCCAGCGCCTGAATTACAATCGCGGCATCGCCGATTATGGCCCGTTCCGGGTTGTCAATGCACGCCGCGCCGCTCTGCTTGCCGAAACAGGCAGCAATGCGCCCTATTGGTTTGCCAAAATGCTGCGCGAAAACCCTGAGCTGACACAGATTGATCTGGTCGAATGTCCCGGCACACGCGATGATCTGGCCAATTTGCGTCTTGGCCGGATGATCCGCGAGGCCGGAATGAACACATTTGTTCCAGCGATTGGTTCTGTCCGCTCGGGTGCGGTTGAGCTGTTTCTGGCCGGTGCCTCACGCAAAATTGCTGATGGCGCAGAGTTTGCGGTACACAGCTGGCGCGATGCAGAGGGCCGCGAGGCGCATGATTTCGCGTTTGATGCGCCTCAAAATGCCAAATATTTCGACTATTACAGCGCCATTGGTATGAGCGAGAGCGAGGCGCGCGCCTTTTATGCGATGACCAATTCGGTTCCGCATCACAAAGCCTTGTGGCTCGATGCCCGCGACATGCGCCAATGGTCGAATTTCGGCCGGGAAGCGGCTGCCCCTCGCTTGACTTACGCCTCGGCCAGCTTTCCTGGTTGATCGGCTGTCACACTCCG
>CAZDHB010000025.1:21417-37869 GCA_964505255.1 uncultured Porphyrobacter sp. | reverse complement strand
GCCCATTGAATATCCTGTCGGCGAACCGCGCGAAAAAGTCAGTCCCTAAGACCTGGCAACGGCTTATTCAGGGTCTGATTGCGAGCACGGCCCGTCTTTAGCCCCGTCCCGTCCGACGCGCGATCAGGCCCTAATCGCGCAAAAGGTCATTAATGCCTGTCTTGGCGCGGGTCTGTGCATCGACCGTTTTGACAATCACAGCGCAAGCCAGCGATGGCCCGCCTTTGGGATCGGGCAAAGTGCCGGGTACGACCACCGAGTAGGGCGGTATGCGGCCTTGAATGATGTCGCCGGTTTCGCGGTTCACGATTTTTGTCGATTGCGTGATGAAAACGCCCATCGCAACGACGCAGCCTTCGCCCACAATAACGCCTTCGACGATTTCTGAGCGCGCGCCGATAAAACAATTGTCACCGATGATTGTCGGGTTGGCTTGCATCGGTTCGAGCACGCCGCCAATCCCTGTGCCAGCCGAGATGTGGCAGTTTTTGCCGATTTGTGCGCAGCTCCCGATGGAGCCCCAAGTGTCGACCATTGTGCCTTCGCCGACATAAGCACCGATATTGACGAAACTGGGCATCAACACACAGCCAGCGCCAATAAACGCGCCTTCGCGGGCAATGGCGCCCGGAACAACCCGGAAACCGGCGCTTTTGAACCGCGCCTCGTCCCATCCGGCAAATTTGCTTGGCACTTTGTCATATGCGGGATGGCCCGCGCTGCCGCCTTCGACCAGAGCGTTATCATTGAGGCGAAAGGACAACAGGACCGCTTTTTTCAGCCATTGATTGACTGTCCAGCCGCCCTCTCCATCAGGCTCAGCCACGCGGCCCTCGCCGCTATCCAGCATGGCCAGCGCTGCCTCGACATCCGCGCGGATCTCTGCGCTTTGCGGAGTGACGCTGTCGCGCGCCTCCCATGCGGCTTCTATGCGGTTGGCTAATTCACTCGGCATGGTGTTTCCTTGGATTTTAGTTTTGGACTTTGAGGCGAACTGAGGCGAATGGCGCGCCTCAGCTGCGCAATTGTGCCGCATGCTGTTAGGGCGATCAGAGTGTCCGAGCAAGGGACATAAGGTCAGTTCATCTCCTGTGTTGCCTAAAGAATGTATAGCTAGGTTTATAGACTGGGTTGCACATGCGCCGAAGCGCAGGCATTGAAACAGGTCGGGGGGCAAGACGAGGTCAAAAAATAGAATGGTCGCGAGCAACGGACGAGAAAAAACGACAAAACTGGGCTGGAAAACCGGATTTGCGAGCAGCATTGTATTGGCCGCTATGCTGAGCGCTTGCGGGGGCGGCTCAGCGCCTGTGACCAGCACGCCGGCGCCTTCACCGACTCCTACGCCAACTCCAACTCCGACGCCCACACCGACACCCACTCCTACGCCGACTAGTTTCGACACGACCGAATTTCGCGATTCTGACGGGCCGGATCAACACAACGCTGTTGCCGCTTGGCAGGACGATATCACGGGCGAGGGGCAAACGATTGCGATCATCGACACTGGGATCGACGTCGATAGTCCCGAATTTGCGGGCCGAATTCATCCAGATTCGCGAGATGTCGCAGGCAACCGGACAATTGATGCAGAGGATGACCACGGCACCAATGTCGCTCTGGTGGCAGCGGGCGCGCTGAATAATACGGGCGTTGTTGGCATCGCGTTTGATGCTGATTTGTTAGTGCTGCGCGGCGACAATCCGGGGTCATGTGGCCCAGATTCGCCCGAGAATACCGACCTTGGTTGCAGTTTCTTTGACCGCGACATTGCGGTTGGGATTGAACAGGCGATCGATTCAGGTGCGCGAGTGGTCAATATCTCGCTTGGCGGTGGTTCGACCACTGACGCGGTGCGTGCGGCCGTCGCTAGGGCGGCAACCGAGGGCGTGGTGATTGTCGTTGCATCCGGCAATGGCGGCGATGGTACGGTTACCGGAGTTGACCCCAATCAGCCCAATGAATTTGCGCAGGAATTGGTCGCGGCGGGCAATGGCAATGTCATTATCGTCGGCTCTGTCGGTGCTAATGATCAGGTTTCGAGTTTCAGCCAATTGGCCGGAAATCAGGCTGACACTTTCCTCTCAGCCAGAGGAGAACGCATTTGCTGCGTCTATGAGGACGGCAGTATTTTCATCGGACAAGATGCCGGTGGTTCGTTCCGTTTGCTTTTCTCAGGCACCAGTTTTGCAACGCCGCAAGTGGCCGGCGCGGTCGCGCTTTTGGCGCAGGCTTTTCCGAATTTGAGTGGGCAGGACATTGTATCCATCTTGCTCGACAGTGCGAGAGATGCAGGGGCCGCAGGGACGGACTCCGTTTTTGGCCGCGGTGTTTTGGATATTGAGGCAGCACTGGCGCCGTCCGGTACGACCACTTTGGCTGGCGGAACCAGCGCTTTGCGGGCGGGCAGCAGCACTGCGGTGGGGTCACCGGCAATGGGAGATGCCTTTGCCAATGCCTCTTCTCAGGGTCTTCAGGGCATTGTGCTGGATGCTTATCAGCGCGCCTATACGCTCAATATTGCTGGCGGTTTGCAATCCGCCTCGATCCAGCCGCGTTTGCAGAACGCATTGGATATACAGTCGCGGCATGTTTCGCTGGGATCGGGTGATGTGTCGCTTGCCTTTTCGATTGCCGACCCGGCCGCAAATGCCCGGCCTGATTGGGTCCGGCAATTGCAATTAACCCCCGAGCAAGCCCGTGATGCCCGTGTTTTGGCAGCCCGGCTTGCCGCGCGGATTGCGCCTAACACGCAAATCGGTTTTGCCTTACGCGAAGGTGCGTCGGGGCTGACCGCGGGATTACAAGGCCATTCACGCCCTGCATTTTTGATCTCGGGCGAGTTGGGCGGCGATAGCGGCTTTGCCCGTCGCAGTGATATGTCCTTTGCCTTGCGCCAGAATATCGGCGGGACCGGTCTGACCCTCGGGGCAGAATTTGGCGAGGCCTGGCTTGGCAATACGCGGATCGAGCAGCGCTTTATCACTGGCCAGCGCGAGCGGCGAGCGGTGCGCTCTTTCTCCGTGGCTGCAGATCGCCGTTTGGGACCGGTAGAAGCGGTCCTTGGCGCGAGCTGGCTGCAAGAGGATGAGACGGTCCTTGGCGGCTTCTTCCACGAGAGCTTTGGCGCAAGCGGTGCCAATACGCTGTTCCTCGATGCACGGGCCGCTTGGGGTGTCACGGATAATGTGCGGATCGGTGCTGCGTGGCGACAAGGCTTTACGCGGGCCAATCGCACAGGGCTGATCGCTGGCCAGTCCGATTTCACCAGCAATAGCTGGGCATTTGATGTGACGCGCAGCGGATTGCTTGCGCCCGGTGACAGTTTGGGTTTGCGCATTTCCCAGCCGCTTCGGGTCTCTGGCGGGGCGCTTAATCTCGATCTGCCGGTGGCCTATGACTATCTGACACAGACGGCGAGTTTTGACCGGCGCAGCATCAATCTTGCGCCCAGCGGTCAGGAACTGCTCAGCGAGATTAGCTGGAATGGGCCAGTACGCTTTGGCCCGCTAATCTCAGGCCAAGCCGGTGTGAGTGTCTATATGCGCCAGCAGCCCGGGCATTTTTCGCAAGCCAGTGATGATATGGGCGTTGCCTTGCGGTGGAGCACAAATTTCTAGCGCGCGGCCGCGCTCCCAGCCCCCCGCGTGATTGGCGTGATTGGCGTGATTGGCGGGCGGTGAGACTGATCAAAATCCAGACTTTGGCCTGCCCGCTTGAGGGTAAGACTTAAGCTTGGGGATTATTCGGGCATGCCTGCCGCACGTGCGAAATCATAGGCGCGTTCCATAAGCGGTAACACCCGCTCGCTCATCTGTTTTGCATGGGCGGAAGACGCGGTGCCATCGATCACACGCTTTTTGATGCCTTGCATGATCCCAGCGAGGCGGAACAGGTTGTAAGCGAAATACCACTCCATCGGCGGCACTGGATAGCCGGTGCGCGCAACATAGCGCTCGACCGCTTCAGCAACGCTGGGAATGCCCAATTCCTTGATATCCAATCCATCAAGGCCTGCACGGCCATCATGCGGATTGAACCAATTGAGCATCAGATAGCTGAAATCGGCAATCGGATCGCCGAGCGTCGAAAGCTCCCAATCAAGCACAGCGATAATGCGGTTCTCCGTGCTATGAAAGATGGTGTTATCGAGCCGGTAATCCCCGTGCACGATCGAACTTTCATGTTGCGCAGGGATTGTTTCCGGGAGCCATTTGATGAGCGCTTCCATCTTGGGCTGATGCTCTGTTTCGGAGAGTTTATATTGCTTGGTCCAGCGACCGATTTGACGCGCGCAATAATCATCGGGCTTGCCAAAATCGCCCATGCCTATGTCACTGGGCTTTTTCAGGTGGAGATCGGCCATGGTATCAATCAGCGAATGATAGATTTCCCGGCGATCATCCTTTGAGCAATTTGGCAGCGCTCCGTTCCACAAGCTGCGTCCCTCAGCCATGCTCATGACAAAGAATTTGGAGCCGAGCACCTCTGGGTCTTCGCAAAGGCCAAAGGTCTGCGGGACGGCAAAACCGGTTGGATAAAGCCCCGTCATGGCCTTGTATTCGCGGTCTACCGCATGAGCCGAGGGGAGCAATTTGCCAAAGGGCTGCCGGCGCAGCACGTAATGCGCATTGGGTGTCTCGATTTTGTAAGTCGGGTTCGATTGCCCGCCTTTGAACTTGGTATAGCTGATCGGGCCTTCATACCCCTCGACATTGGCCTCAAACCACGCGGTGAGCGCCTTTAAGTCGAGCTTGTCGGCTTCTGGCACTTCGACTGTGCCGACCATTTCCTTGTCAAAATCGATCGCTTGTTCGCTTGTCATCAGTCAAACACCACCACACTGCGGGCAGAGTGCCCCTCGCGCATCTTGTCAAAACCGGAATTGATATCATCGAGCGCGATCCGTTCCGCAATAATCGTATCAAGATCGAGCAGGCCGCGCATATAGAAATCCACCAGCCGCGGCAGATCAACCGGGAAATGGTTTTCGCCCATAATCGCGCCTTGCAGTTTCTTACCGGACAAGAGGTCCATTGCGCCGAGCCCGACTTTACAATCGAGCGGCATCATACCGAGGATAATGGCCGTACCGCCGCGCCTGAGGGACGCCACGGCGAGATCGGCCGATGCTTGCCGCCCCACTGCCTCGATTGCGTAATGCGCGCCGCCGCCGGTCAGCTGCAAGATTTGCTTGGCGGCATCATCAGCCATCGCATCAACCGTATGCGTTGCGCCCAGAACCTTCGCCAGCTCGCGCTTTTCGGCCAGCGGATCGGCAGCAATAACTTGTCCCGCACCGGCGATTTTGGCGGCATTGATCGCGGCCAAGCCAACCCCGCCGCAGCCCACTACAACCACGCTTTCACCCGGCGTGACATTGGCAGCATTGAAAATCGTGCCAGCGCCGGTCGTCACAGCGCAGCCGATCACCGCCGCCCGGTCGAGCGGCATATCCTTGTCGATTGAAACACAGGCGTTTTCATGGATCAGCATCTGCTCAGCAAAAGCGGATAGGTTGAGCATCTGGTTAACCGGCCCGCCGTCCGCGCGGGTGATGCGCGCCTTGGCATCGGCGCTTCGGCGAGTGGCCCCGCCAAGACACAAGGCCAGCCGTCCGGTCACGCAAAATTCGCACTGGCCGCAAAAGGCTGACAGGCAGGAGACGACATGATCGCCCACCGCGACGCTGCGCACTTCACTGCCGACCGCGCGGACAATCCCGGCCGCCTCATGACCGGGGATGGCCGGCAAAGGATGCGGATAAGCGCCATCGATGAAATGCAAGTCGGAATGGCACAGCCCGCAAGCCTTGGTGTCGATCAACACCTCATGCGGGGCCGGATCGGCCATGGCGACATCCCCAATCGTTAACCCCTCTCCCGGGGTTTCTAGAATTGCTGCTTTCACCATCAGCGGGTCGCCCCCATATCGCCTGAGCTAAAGCTGTCGCCGCCAGCACGGCCGCCGCCGCCGCGAAGAGCATTCGCGGTTGGGCCTTCATCGGGCATATGCTTGCCAATTTCCATCCGCGCGATGGAGCGGGCGTGCACTTCGTCAGGACCATCGGCCAGCCGCAAGGTGCGCTGATGGGCAAAAGCGCTCGCCAGACCGTAATCTTCTGAAACGCCGCCGCCGCCATGAGCTTGGATCGCATCATCAATGATCCTCAAGGCCATATTGGGCGCCTGAACCTTGATCATGGCGATTTCCTGCTTGGCGGATTTATTGCCAACCTTGTCCATCATATCGGCGGCTTTTAGGCACAACAGGCGCGTCATATCGATGTCGATCCGTGCCCGTGCGATGCGCTCTTCCCAAACCGAGTGCTTGTAAATCGGCTTGCCGAATGCCTCGCGCTCCTGAAGACGTTTGCACATTTTCGTGAGCGCTTCCTCGGCCACGCCAATCGTGCGCATGCAGTGATGGATCCGGCCCGGTCCAAGGCGGCCTTGCGCGATCTCGAACCCGCGCCCTTCGCCCAGCAGCATATTGCTGACCGGCACGCGCACGTCTTTCAGCTCGACTTCCATATGGCCGTGCGGCGCATCATCATATCCAAAGACGGGCAGATGCCGGATGATGTTCACGCCGGGCGCGTCAACCGGCATCAGCACCATGGATTGCTGAGCATGACGTTTCGCCTCAAAATCGGTTTTGCCCATGACAATGGCGATTTTGCAGCGCGGATCACCCAGACCCGAAGACCACCATTTGCGGCCATTGATGACATATTCATCGCCATCGCGTTCAATCCGGGTTTCAATATTGGTCGCATCCGAGCTGGCCGTATAAGGCTCTGTCATCAGAAAGGCTGAACGGATTTCGCCGTTCATAATTGGGCGCAGCCATTGCTCTTTCTGATCGAGCGTGCCGTAACGATGGAACACTTCCATATTGCCGGTGTCAGGCGCGGAGCAATTGAACACCTCCGAGGCAAAGCCGATCCGGCCCATTTCTTCTGCGCAAAGGGCATATTCGAGATTGGTGAGGCCGGGGCCTTCAAACTCGAAGCTCTCCTCGACATGGTGATGGCCGTCATTGCGCGGCGGCATGAACAGGTTCCAAATCCCCTGATCCTTGGCCTTGGCTTTCAGATCTTCAACAATCTGGATGACTTTCCACCGGTCCCCTTCTGCGTCTTGCGCTTTGTAAGTGGCGACAGCAGGCCGGATTTCAGCCTCGATAAAATTGCTTACGCGGTCGCGCCAATATTTCTGTCTGTCGGTGGGTTCAAAATCCATTGGGAAACATCCTTCTCAAACTTTGCTTGTCTCTATTGCGTGGTATCGTGGCAGAGGTGCTCTCCCCCGCCAAGCGGTAGTTTTGTTAATTTTGGCCGGCTTGGCCCGATATCGGCTCCTGCGTCCTTGATTGGGCCAATGCGGCAAGCCGTGCCTCATGCTCGGCCCGGCCAATCGGGAAGCGGCCCAGCCAATAGGCAGAGGTTAGGCCCAATACGGCAATTGCGCTGCAATACATCGCGATGAGCGCGTAGATGATGCCGCGATCGACCGTGCCCGGCTCTGATCCGACCGGGAATGCCGCGAGCGAGAGCATGGTGCCTGCCAATAAAATGCCAACGCCTGTCGCACTTTTTTGGACGAGCCAGTTACCAGCGTAGAAACTTCCCTCAGCGCGGCGGCCGCTTTTCTCCTCGTAAGCCTCGATAATTTCGGCGACCATGCTGGTTGCAGAAATAACCGCCGAGACGCCCGCCGCATTGCTCGCGAAAATAAAGACGAACAGCGCAGCGGCCCCTGCTGTAGAACCGAGCTCAGGCCAAAGCCCGAGGAAGTAGAGGCCATAAGGTATCAGCCAGAAGGTCATGGAGATGAGGGTCGCCACTGCGCCGGTCTTGGCCTTGCCATAATTGCGATGAAAATAATTCAGCGAGACGAACACGAACACGACGCTGAAGAACAGGATGATGGGATAAATCGCGATTTGTGCCTCGGACAATTCCCACACGAAATAATAAAGGTAATTGGACAAGGCGAAGGTCATGCCCTGGCTGACGTAAGCCGCCAGCGCGCCAGCGGCGAAAATCAGAAAAGCTTTCTCGCTGAAGGCCTCGATAATCTCATCGAAAACTTGGCGAAGATTAAATGGGGGCGGGCGGTCCTTGGGATAGTGGGCAAGGATTGTGTGCTGACCCATGGCCGAGAATAGCACGAAAAACACCATCGCAATCGCCCCAAACAGACCATAAGTGACATAGCCTTCGCGGGCCAAAAGATCGTCGCGCAAAAACACCTGATAGGCGAGGAAAAGGATAATCAATCCCCCTGTCCAGCCGAACAAGAACCGGTAGCGGAACAAGGTCGTGCGTTCCTCATAATCGCTGGTGATTTCGGGCACCACTGCGATAGAGGGCACCTCGCAAGCAGACAGCAGCAGCCGCACCAATATTGCGGTTCCCAGCAGCGACCAAAAACTGGGCGTGCCGTCGATTGGCGGTGCCCAGAGGAAATACCATGCAAAGCCGAGCGGTATCGGGGCCAGGTAGAGCCATGGAAGACGTCTGCCCCAAGGGGTGTAAGTGCGGTCGGACAAGTTGCCCAAAAAGGGATCGATAAAGGCATCAACCACCAAAGCGATGACCAAAGCGAGGCTGACCAGCCACGCCTCCATCCCCAGAACCTGATTGTAATAGGTCAGTAGGAAAACAGAAAAGCCGTTATCCTTGATCCCGAACGCGACCGAACCGGACCCGTTGAACAGTTTGATCCTGAGAGGAAGCTGGCCCGGCTTTGCGCTCATGACTGGGCTGACCCTGCGTTCTTAGCGGCTTCTTCCAACTGGCGCAGGTTTTCGAACATGTCAGCCTCGTCCTCGTCCCAGCTATAGCGCGGCCCGATGGTAATCCCGCCATCAACCAGCAATGACGTGCCTGTGACAAAGCCTGCCGCATCGCTTGCCAGATAGGCCATAGCTTCAGCGATATCAGCGGCCTGACCGCCGCGTTTGACCGGCTGGGCATTGCTGCTCATTTGCGCAATGACGGATTTGGCCATGTCTTTCTGCTCGTCCGGAATTTCCAGCGCGGCCGTGAAAATATTGGTGTTGATGAAGCCCGGTTGGATGGCGTTGACGCGGATCGAGTGCTTGGCAAGGTCGGCGCTGGCCATTTTAGTGAGATGCAGCACGCCCGCCTTGGCCACCGCATAGGCAGTGGGGGAATATCCCGGGCCGGTCGCCGCCACGCTGGAGATATTGACGATCGATGCGCCCGCTCGCCCGATCATATGCGGCACAGCGTAACGGATGCCAAAAGCGACCGAGCGCAGCAGCAAATCCATGGTGCGGTCCCATTCATCGGGCTCAATCTCGTCTATGCCGGGCCGTGCGCCGCCAGCCCCTGCATTGTTAAGGACAACATCAATCCCGCCGGTTTCAGCCGCAGCATGATCCATCAAAGCCTTGATGTCGGATACTAGGCAGACATCGCATTTTACGAAGGCGATGGTCCCGCCGGCATCCTCAATCGCTGTATCTTGCGAGGCCTCAGCGACGAGGGCTTGCCCTCCTTCGTCATCGATATCGCTGGCAAAGACATGAGCGCCTTCGCGGGCAAAAAGCATGCTGGCATAGGCCCCGATCCCCGAAGCCGCGCCTGTGATAACCACCGTCTTTCCAGAGAATCGCACTCGCCCAAAAACCTCTCTCATCGCCTAGGTCTAGCTTAGGCGACCGACACGGCCCGTCAACGCAAACCGCATGACGCAGCGGCATGACGCTACGGAATTGGCGGGCTCAATAAACGATGCTTGCAGGAAGGGGGCGAATCGCCTTAACGTAAACGTCAATTGGTGCCGCATTTGACGAGGAGAACCGGATATGTCCGAGCTAGAAGCCTTTCGTAAAGAGACTCAAAGCTGGCTGGAGGCCAATTGCCCCGCCGAAATGCGTCAGCCTGTGCGCGGCGAGGATGATATCTACTGGGGCGGCCGCAATGCCGAGTTCAAAAGCGAGGCGCAAAAAGCCTGGTTCGAGGCATGCCGGGACAAGGGCTACACCGTTCCTGCTTGGCCCAAGGAATATGGCGGCGCGGGCCTCAGCCCGGCCGAGGCCAAGATTCTGCGCGAGGAAATGAACAGCATTTCTGCCCGTCCGCCTTTGTCGAGTTTCGGCATCTGGATGCTCGGCCCTGCGCTTTTGCATTTCGGAACCGAGGACCAGAAAAAATTCTTCCTTGGCCAGATTGCGCGCGGGGAAATCCGCTGGTGCCAAGGCTATAGCGAGCCGGGCAGCGGGTCGGATCTGGTTTCGATGCAAACCTTTGGCGAGGATAAGGGCGATCACTGGATCGTGAACGGCCAGAAAATCTGGACCTCTTATGCGGACAAATGCGACTGGATTTTCTGTCTGGTGCGGACCGACAAGACCAATAAGTACCAAGGCATCACCTTCATGCTGTTCGACATGGCAAGCGAGGGTGCCTCGACCAAACCGATCAAGCTGATCAGCGGGAACAGCCCATTTTGCGAGACGTTTTTCGACAATGTCAAAGTGCCCAAAAGCTATGGCGAGGGTATTCCCGGCTATGTCGGCGAGATCAATCGCGGCTGGGATGTTGCAAAATATCTGCTCGGTCACGAGCGTGAGATGATCTCCGGCGCGGGCGACGATGACCGTGCGGCGGCGATCGGTGCTTCGATGAAGCGGCACGCGGGCGAGCTTGATCCTTTGCTGAGGGCAGAGCTGGCGATGTTCGATGTCGATGCGTTGGCTTACACCGCGATGGGGGAGAAATTCCTCGACGAAATTAAAGTCGGCAAGGCGCATCCAGCGCAGCCCAATATGATGAAATATGCCGGGACCGAGCTTAACAAGCGGCGTCACGAACTGATGATGAGTGCGGGCGGTTCGCGCAGTTTGGAGTGGGAGAGCGAGGAAACGGGCGGGGGCAAGCCTTCGCGCAACTGGCTCCGCACGAAAGCCAATTCGATCGAAGGCGGCACCTCTGAGGTGATGCTGAACGTTATTTCGAAACGCATTCTCGATTTGCCCGGAGCGTAACGAGCATGGCCGGTTGGCGCGGCGTTCAAAACGCGCCTCGAACGCGATTGCGCGGCTTTGTCGCGGCCTCAGAAATTAAATAAGGATCACACGGATATGCCCCTCTATCACAATGAAGATCAGGCTATGCTGGCCGAGAGTGCGAGCCAGTTCATGGCCGATGAAGGCGCTATCAACAAACAATTGCGTCATTGGCGTGATCGGGATTGTCCCGACGGTTTCGGCCATGCCTTGTGGAAGCAGTTTGGCGAAATGGGCTTTACCGGCATTCTGGTCAGCGAGGATGATGGCGGGATCGGTATGGGCCAAGTCGAGGCGGGGATTGTGCTGGAGGAAATCGGGCGCAATCTGACCCCTTCGCCGTTTCTCACCAGCTCCGTCCTTGCCGCAACCGCTTTGAAGCATGGCAGCGATGATGTGCGCGGACGCTATCTGCCCGGTCTGGTGGCTGGCGACAGCGTGTTTGCCGTTGCAATTGACGAAGGGGCCAAGCACCGCCCTGAAACCATCGCCACCAAGGCAGAGAAATCGGGCAATGGATTTCGTCTGACCGGACAAAAGGATTTCGTCATTCAAGGAGCCAGCGCGGATATGCTGGTGGTTGCCGCGCGCACTTCGGGAAGCGACGGGGACGCGGATGGCATTACTGTGTTCGCTGTGCCTAAGGATGCGGCCAATATGAGCCATGACGCGGTGCGGCTGGTGGACAGTTCGATGGCAACGCACACCAGGTTCGACGGGGTTGAGCTCGACGGTGACGCAGTCATTGGCGAGGTTGATGGCGGACGCGATGTGCTCAATGCCATGCTCAATGCAGGCCGGGTTGGTTCGGCTGCCGAAGGGGTCGGGGTTGCCAGCGGCGCGATGGATATGACGGTTGATTATCTCAAACAGCGTAAGCAATTCGGTAAGCTGATTGGCGAGTTTCAAGCGCTCCAGCACCGGGCCTCGCATTTGTATTCCGAAGTTGAGATTTCCCGCGCAGCCACGATCAAGGCCGCGCAATTGCTTGACGCCGGCAGCGAGAAGGCCGACCTCATGGCATCTGTTGCCAAGGCCAAAGTTGCCAAAACCGCCAGCCTTGCCGTGCGCGAAGGCGTGCAAATGCATGGCGGCATTGGCATGACCGATGAATATGATATCGGCCTCTACATGAAGCGTGACCGGGCGCTGAGCGAATTTCTGGGCGATGCCTATTATCACGCAGACCGCGTTGCGCAGTTGACCGGTTATTGAGCAGCTAATCAAAGTCAAATCTGGCGGATAGCGGTGCCTTTTTGGGGCCATATTCGTCTGCCTAGGCACTCTTTTAACCCACATCAGGGACCAATTTCATATGGATATTCAATCACTGTTTGGCCTTGATGGCCGAGTTGCACTTGTCACCGGCGGTTCGCGCGGGATTGGCAAAATGTTTGTCGAGGGGCTGCTGGCGGCGGGATGCGCGCGGGTCTATATTTCTGCCCGCAAGGCCGAACAAATGGAGGCGACGATCGCCGAATTTGGGGCCGACAAGGTCATCGGCATTCGCGCTGACCTCAGCCAGATGGACGGGATGGAGCATGTCGCGAAAGAGATCGCCGCCAAAGAGGACAAGCTCGACATCCTCATCAACAATGCAGGGGCTGCTTGGGGGCAGGATTATCTCGAATTTTCCGAGGCTGGCTGGCACCGGACGATGGACTTGAATGTCAAAACGCCGTTTTTCCTCACTCAGAAGCTGCATGATTTGCTGGTCGCAGCAGGCAAGGGAGATCATCTGGCAAAAGTGATCCATGTGTCCTCAATCGATGGTCAGCGGATCAATCCGTGGGAAACTTACGCGTATCAGGCCTCGAAAGCCGGGGTCATTCAGCTTACCCGGCGCATGGCCGCGCGGCTTATTCGCGACAATATCGTGGTGACGACGATTGCGCCGGGCGCTTTCGCCAGCGAGATGAACAAGGCTGCCAAATCTGCACCGGATGCCTCCGCAGCGATGATACCTGCGAAACGTATCGGCACGGCTGAAGATATGGCAGCAGCGGCGATTTATCTATGCGGACGCGGCGGTGATTATGTTGTTGGCGAGACCATCACTGTCGATGGCGGCGTTGTGAATGCCAGCCTGCCATTCAGCTTTGGCGATGCCTCTGGTGCGGGCTGACGGGCGCGGGCTGACAGGCTTCAACTCATTAAGGTGCGCACAAAGGGGATTAGCCCGGTTTGCCGGGTGCGCCGCATGCGTTCCGCGTGCAAAATCTCTTGCACTTTGGTGAAACAGGCGTTCACGTCGTCATTGATGACAACATAATCATATTCGGCCCAATGGCTGATTTCATCATTGGCGCGCGCCATCCGGCCTTCGATGACTTCGTCACTGTCGGTTGCCCGGCTGGTTAAGCGGCGCTGCAATTCAGCGAGGCTGGGCGGAAGGATGAAAACCGTCACCACATCCTGATCGTCTTTTTGCTTGAGCTGCTGCGTGCCTTGCCAATCAATGTCGAACAGGAAATCCTGTCCTTCTTTAAGCGCGCCGCGGATAAGCCCTTTAGGGGTTCCATAGCGATGATCGAAGACATGCGCCCATTCGTAAAAATCATCTTCCTCAACCATCCGGTCGAAGGCGTCTTCGCCGACGAAATGATAATGGACACCGTCTTCTTCGCCCTCGCGCATGGGGCGGGTTGTGGCAGAAACCGACAGCTTGATCGCGTCATCCGCCTCCAGCAGCATGCGCGAGATGGTGGTCTTGCCCGCACCAGAGGGTGAGGAGAGAATGAACATCAACCCGCGGCGCGCTAAGGCGCCCTGATTGCCGCTTGTGTTTGCTGAGCTGGAATTTTCGTTTGGTCGGGCCATGGGGACTGTTGGCCCAGAGCGGCGCGGCAAATCAACCCCTTTCGCCCGCCCTTGCACGGCGATGAAGGGATCAGGTTTCGCGATCTTGACCCTTTTTAGCCGCCTGCCGGTCCAATTTGCGCTGCGCATAAGGGCCCTGCTTGCGCCGTTTTTCGCTGCGGTCATACAGCGATTTCAGCACCAGCCCGGTACCCACGAGCACCGCCCCTGGCACAGAGCGCGTGCCGATTTTGGTAATGCCAAAGGTGATGAGCGAATTGGTGAGGGCCGTGTTTTGAGCGGCTTCTTCGGCGAGAGCCTTGCCCAAACTGGACCCGACAAACAGCTTTTCAGCAGCTTTACGACCCAAAAAACTGGCACCTCTCGCAGGGAGTGATCTTTTGGCTGACGGCGCAGCCTCCCTCGCGTCAGTGGCAGATGGTCCGCCGTCAGAGGCGGTTTCGCCCGGCTCGCTTGCTGGTCCATGGCCGCTAGTGCTGCTTGCGTTGTTCCTTGCCATCAGGCGCGCTCCACCTGCGTTACGGGGCCAGTTACTTCTTGCGCCCGAAATCGACCGTCACGACATTTGATCCGTCATCGGCTGACCCGCCGGTCTCCTCAGCGGTTTTAGCGGGGCCTTCCGTTTGGGGCTGATCATTTTCGGGTGCATCGGTCTCTGTCATGTCCATACCGTCCACGGTTGCTTGGAATTGCAAACCGAAATCGACCGCCGGATCCACGAATTGCGTGATCGCGGCGTAAGGCACGACCAGCTCAGCCGGGATCTGATTGAAGCTGAGGCCAACGCTGAACTGTTCGTCTTCTACCTTGAGGTCCCAGAACTTGTTCTGCAGCACGATGGTCATTTCATCGGGGAAACGTTCACGCAAAGACGGGGGTACAGAAACGCCTGAGGCATTGGTTTTAAACGTGATGTAGAAATGATGATTGCCGGGCAGTTCGCTCCCGCCAGCCTCGATCTCTCCCAAGACGCGGCCAACAACTGCGCGCAGTGCCTCTTGAACAATCGAATCATAGGGAATCAGACTATCGGGGGTGTCGTCACTCATAGCACCCCTCTAGGTGCCCCCCTGTCTCGCACGGGTCAACCGCAATTCTCGACTTGTTCAGTGGACATCGCCTTGCACGCCGCGCAACAAAGCGTATAGCCGCTCCTATGGCACAGACGACGCGAACCGCCCGAATAGAGCGTAAAACCGCCGAAACCGCGATTGAGATCGCGATCAATCTGGACGGCACCGGCGCTTATGATATTTCCACAGGGATCGGCTTTCTCGACCACATGGTGGAGCAAGTTTCCAAGCATTCCCTGATCGACATTACGATGAAGATCGATGGCGATTTGCATGTTGACCAGCATCACACCACCGAAGACAGCGCATTGGCGCTGGGGCAGGCCTTTGCCGAAGCGCTGGGCGATAAGGGTGGGATCACCCGTTATGGCAGCGCTTATTCGCCGATGGATGAAACGCTGGCGCGCGTCGCGCTCGACATTTCGGGACGTCCGTTTCTGGTTTGGAAAGCCGGTTTTACGCAGGAAAAACTGGGTGAGTGGGACACAGAGCTGATCGAGCATTGGTTCCAATCGGTTGCGCAAACAGCGGGCATCACGCTGCATTGCGAACTGCTTTATGGCAGCAACAATCATCATATCTGCGAGGCGATGTTTAAAGGCTTCGCCCGGGCTATGCGCCAAGCGGTCGAGATCGATCCGCGCAAAGGCGGCGCTGTGCCAAGCACTAAGGGAACGCTTAGTGATTGAGATTTTGGTTTCCGCACGCCATCGGGCGCGCGATTTCCTCGCTCATCCGGTGATAGATCGCGTCGCTGCAGGCGCGGGGGCGCCCTTGCGGCTGCTACGCTGCGGAGGCGCTATTCAATGAATGTAGCACTGGTGGATTATGGTGCGGGCAATCTGCATTCGGTTGAAAATGCGCTTAAGGCGGCGGGCGCAAATGTTTCTCTGACCGCAGATCCCGAGCATGTTTTGCAAGCCGAACGGATTGTTCTGCCCGGTGTGGGCGCGTTTCAAACATGCGCCGACGGGCTGAACGCTATTCCCGGTATGGCGGAGGCTTTGCATAGCCGGGTCATCAAGCAGGGCGCGCCCTTTTTGGGGATTTGCGTTGGCATGCAATTGATGGCTGAGACAGGCCGGGAATATGGCGAACATAAGGGGCTTGGCTGGGTCAAAGGTTCGGTCGAGGCGTTGAAGCCCGCAGAAGGTATCAAAATCCCGCATATGGGCTGGAACCGGGTCGAGCCTTGCGGCGAGGCTTCGCTGGTTCAAGCGGGTGAAGCCTATTTCTTGCATTCCTATGCCTTTGCCTATGGCGAAGACAACAGCGCAATTTGTGCTGAAACCGCGCATGGGGGACCGGTGGTGGCGGCAGTTCAACGCGGCAATGCGCTTGGCGTGCAATTCCATCCGGAAAAGAGCCAGAAGTATGGGCTCGATTTGCTAAAGAGGTTTTTGCAATGGACGCCGTGAAGAAATTTGAGGCGATTTTGCCGCCCGCAGCGGCGCGGATTTTTCCGCAAGCCGCGAGGATACAGCGCGCCGGATGGTGCGCCGAAAACAGCGTAGAA
>CAZDHB010000025.1:0-21317 GCA_964505255.1 uncultured Porphyrobacter sp. | reverse complement strand
CAGCGGCGCGGATTTATCCGCAAGCCGCGAGGATACAGCGCGCCGGATGGTGCGCCGAAAACAGCGTAGAATTCGGGCGCGGATGCGACCGCAAGGCCGACTGGCCGCCCGCAGCGGCGCGGATTTATCCGCAAGCCGCGAGGATACAGCGCGCCGGATGGTGCGCGGAAAATAAGAGCAAAAAACCGTGATCATTTTCCCCGCGATTGATCTGAAAGACGGTCAGGTTGTGCGTCTGGCCGAGGGTGATATGGACCGCGCGACCGTTTACGGTGATGATCCGGCGCATCAGGCTATGCTCTTTGCCGAGGCGGGGGCTGAGCATTTGCATGTGGTCGATTTGGATGGCAGCTTTGCCGGCGAGAGCCGCAATGCAGAGGCGGTCAAAGCCATCGTCGAGGCTTTTCCGGGCCATGTGCAGCTGGGCGGCGGGATCCGAACAGCGGACCATGTCGAGGGCTGGTTCAAGCTGGGCGTTAGCCGAGTGGTGATGGGGTCAGCAGCCTTAAAGGCACCTGATTTCGTCAAAGACATGGCGCGCGCCTTTGCCCGCGGCGTTGTCGTGGCGGTTGATGCAAGGGACGGGATGGTGGCTGCAGAAGGCTGGGCCGAGGTGTCCGATGTTGCCGTGCATGAACTGGCCGCGCGGTTCGAAGATGCCGGTGTGGCCAGCCTGCTGTTCACCGATATTGGCCGGGATGGTCTCCTCAAAGGGTGCAATATTGATGCGACGCTTGATCTTGCGCGGCGCACCAGCCTGCCGGTGATCGCCTCGGGCGGAGTTAAGGGTATTGATGATATTCACGTGCTTAGCCTGCATGCCTCAGAAGGGATCGAGGGCGTGATTACAGGGCGCGCTTTATATGAAGGCCGGCTGGATTTGGCAGCGGCGATTGCGATGGCGGAAAGGGATTGACGCATGAGCTTGTGTGTCCGCGTGATCCCTTGCCTTGATGTCGCCGATGGCCGCGTCGTCAAAGGCGTGAACTTTGTCGATTTGCGCGATGCCGGCGATCCGGTTGAGCAGGCTCAGGCCTATGATGCGGCTGGCGCGGACGAGCTGTGTTTTCTGGACATTTCGGCCAGTCATGAGGGACGCGGTACCTTATTGGATATTGTTCGGCGGACCGCGGCGGTGTGTTTCATGCCGCTGACAGTGGGCGGCGGGGTACGCAGCGCCGATGATGCGAGGGCGCTGTTACTGGCTGGCGCAGACAAAGTCGCAATCAATTCAGCAGCAGTGAAGCGTCCGCAATTGCTCAGCGAGATTGCGGAAAAGTTTGGCAGCCAGTGTGTTGTCGCCAGCGTCGATGCGCGGCGCGTGGCTGATCAAAAGTGGGAAATTTTCACTCATGGCGGCCGCACGCCGACCGGCATTGATGCGGTCCAATATGCGCAAACAGCGGCTCGGCTGGGCGCGGGCGAATTGCTGGTAACTTCGATGGATGGCGACGGCACTAAGGCTGGGTATGACTTGGCCCTTACCCGCACCATCGCCGACCGGGTCGATGTGCCGGTGATTGCCAGTGGCGGGGTCGGCACGCTGGAACATTTGGTCGAGGGTGTCACCAAAGGGCATGCCAGCGCGGTCCTTGCGGCCTCGATTTTTCATTTTGGCCAGCATAGTATTGGCGAAGCGCATGCGGCACTGCGGGCTGCTGGTTTGCCAGCGCGTGAGACGGCGGCTTAGATTGGCGCCAGACGTTCTTTTGCCTGTGGGCCGTGAGCCTTAGAATGGATTTAGCATGACCGATGTTTTGACACAGCTAGAGCAGACCATTGCCGCGCGGCGCAGCGCAGGCGGGTCGGACAGTTACGTCGCCAAGCTCAATGCGCGCGGGCTGGAAGTTATGGCGCAGAAATTGGGCGAGGAAGCCACCGAGGCCGTGATCGCAGCGGTGACCCAAAACCGGTCCGAACTGATTGCAGAAAGCGCGGATGTGATGTTTCATCTGCTTGTCCTGCTCGATGCCAGCGGCGTCACCTTGGCCGACGTCATGGCCGAGCTGGAGCGGCGCGAGGGCACCTCGGGTCTTGCTGAGAAAGCTGCGCGAACCAAGGAGTAGGTGCCATGCCAATCGACGCGACGAAGCCATATGACGAAGGCAATATTTTTGCCAAGATCCTGCGCGGGGAAATCCCCTCGACCAAGGTTTATGACGACGAGTTTGCTTACGCGTTTGAGGATATCAATCCGCAGGCCGAGATCCATACGCTGGTCATTCCCAAGGGATCTTACGTGAGCTGGGATGATTTTTCCGCCCGGGCAAGCGATGCTGAGATTGGCGGATTTGTCAGAGCGGTCGGGGCAGTTGCGCGGGCCAAGGGGCTGGTTGAACCGGGTTACCGATTGCTGGCCAATATCGGGCCGCATGGCGGACAGGAAGTGCCGCATTTGCATGTTCATATCTTCGGCGGAGAGCCATTGGGCCGGATGATTGCCCGCTAGCGAAGAAAGGCGCAAATCTGGCGCACTTAACGGTTCGTCGATGGGAGGATTCGCCCTGTCTTTGAGCGGCTATGCAGCCCGGCCGACCTCGGCTACGGCCAAAAGCGATGGAATTACCGGCATTTCCCGATGGCAAACTCTCCGGCTCGGCGCATTTTTATGCGGTGCGGGTCTATTACGAGGATACCGACCTTTCGGGCATTACCTATCACGCCAATTATCTGCGCTGGTTCGAGCGGGCACGGTCCGATCTTTTGCGCCAATTGGGCATTGATCAGCGGGCCGCGATCGAGGCGGGCGAGGGTGCCTATGCGGTCGCGGAAATCAATCTCAAATATCTGCGCCCGGCAAGGCTTGATGATGATGTCATGATCGAGACGCGCTGCACGCAGATGCGCGCCGCAAGCCTCAGGATGAGCCAAACCGCGCGGCGCGGCGAGGAAGATCTGGCCACAGCCGAGCTAAGAGTGGGCTTTATTGCGCTCGATGGCCGCCCGATCCGCCAACCGGCACCATGGCGCGAAGCCTTTGAACAATTCATGGGATCAGCATAGCATTTCACCTCCTTCTCCCTTTTCTTATCGAACTTCAGGAAAACGCCTTTCACTATGACTCAGCTATCACTTCTTGCAGCCGCGGCCAGCTCAGCACGGCTTGACCCTATCGAGCTGTTTCTGGATGCCGATATCGTTGTTCAGCTGGTGATGGCCGGACTGCTGCTGGCTAGCATTTGGGTGTGGATGATCATCATCGGCTTTTCGCTCAGAATGCGGCGTCTTTCCTCCAAAACCCGCGATTACGAGGAAGAGTTTTGGCAAGCAGACAATTTCGACCGCTTTATGGCGGAGCGAGGGCGGCGCGATGTGCCAAGCGCGCGGATCGCCAGCGCGGGCGTTTCGGAATGGCGACGCTCTTCCAAAGCCGGTGTGCGCGATAGGGCAAGCGCCAGCGCGCGGATCGCCTCGGCTATGGAAGGCCAAGTCGCAAGCGAAGCGGATGAGCTGGCTGACCGGCTGAATTTTCTGGCAACGGTTGGCTCGGTTGCGCCTTTCGTTGGGCTGTTCGGTACGGTTTGGGGCATCATGAACAGTTTTTTCCAGATCGGTGCTCAGGAAAGTTCCTCGCTGGCGGTGGTTGCGCCGGGCATCTCAGAGGCTTTGTTCGCGACCGCAATTGGCCTGTTCGCGGCGATCCCGGCGGTGATTGCTTACAACCGTTTCAGCCATTCGGTGAACCGCTATGAGGCGCGGCTGCACCGCTTTGCAGACCGATTGCTGGCAAGTTTCAGCAGGCAGCTTGAGGCAGCGCGCTGATGGCTGCGGTGATGGTACCCATCATGGCGATGTCGCTGGGGTCTTCGGGCGGCCCGGGGCGCAGGGCGAGGGGCGCACGGCGCGCCCCCATGGCCGAGATCAATGTAACGCCATTTGTGGACGTCATGCTGGTTCTGCTCATTATCTTCATGGTAACCGCGCCGCTTCTGACGGCGGGTGTGTCAGTTGACTTGCCCGATAGCCGGGCCAATCCGGTTGAGAATAATCAGCAATCAGTGGTCATTACCCTCGACAATTCAGGGGAAATCTACATCGATGACGCGCCGGTTGAGGCGGGCGGGCTTGCGGCGGCTTTGGCAGGTCTCAAAACGGATGGCGAGGGGCCCGATATCACCCTTCGCGCAGATCGAGGCTTGGATTATGGCCGGGTGATGGCGGTCATGGGGGAGCTGAACCGAGCGGGCTTAAACCGCATTTCGCTGCTCACCAACAGTTCATCGATCGAGCCATAGCGTTGGTGCCCATGGCGAGTTCGCAGACATATCATTTTGCAGAAAGGCCGATCGGCGGCCCGGCGACATCGTTTTCCGATGAAGACCGGCTTGGCCTGCTGGTCGCGGTGATGCTGCATTTGGGCGTGCTGGCTGTGTTTGTCTTGCAACCTGCCGAGCGGGAGCCGCTGCCCATGCCAGAGCGTATGACAGTCAATCTTGCAGAAGATGTGGGTTTGGTGGCGGCCTCGAGCGATCCTGTATCCGAAAGCCGTGCAGCGATAGCGCCTGAACTGTCCGATTTGCCCGCGCCAGCGCCCGAGTTAAGCGATCAGGCACCGCGCAATCCGGCGGTCACTGATGCTCCGCCGCCCACAGCGGCCCCGCGAGCCCAACCTCCCCGAACTGCACCCTCTCGTACTGCGTCACCGCGGCCGCGAGACCGCGCCGATCAGCGCCCAAGGCGGCGGCCAGACACCCGTCCCCCAAATCGCACTGCCGATCGGCCAAGACCGCCGCGCCCGGCGCAGCGGAGCGGGGGATCACGCGTTGGTGATGACTTTCTGAGCGGTGCGGGCGCTAGCACGACGAGCAATGAAACGCGCATTCCTGCATCGCAAATCGGCGCCAGTGCGAAGGCATCGATCGTTCAGGCCATAGCGCGCCAGATCAAACCGCATTGGACAGCGCCTTCGGGTGTGGATTCCGAACAGCTTGTGACGGTTCTTTCGTTCCGGCTGAATGAGGATGGTTCGCTGAACGGCCGCCCACAAGTGGTCAGTCAATCGGGGGTAACCGCCTCCAACACTCCGCAAAAGGATTTGCACGCTGAACGCGCAATTCGGGCGGTTCAGCGCGCTGCGCCTTTCGATCTACCGCCGCGCTATTACAATGCTTGGAAGGTGATCGCGCAATGGCGGTTCGACAGAAGGCTCTGAAAATGAAACGTTTTTTGGGATTGATTTTGGCCTGTGTTGCCATGCCCGCATTGGCTCAGGAAGACGGTCTGAGCAATTCGGTGGATGCAGCCGCCCCGCCGGCAGCAGATGCGGCGCTGGACCTTGCCGATGAAGGCGGCCTCACCGGTTCGACCACCGATGAAAGCGCTTGGGCTGATATTGGCATCGCCATTCCTTCTTTTGCGACAGATCGCAATACCGAGACGGCGGCCAACAGTTCTGGCACATCGGCCTTGGGCACAGAACTGGCCCGGGTCATCACCGCCAATTTGCGCAACAATGGCCTGTTTAAGCCCGTCGGACCTGACCGTCTGCCGCGGCCAGAGCTTGCCCAGATTTCAGCGCCGAGCTGGCCGACATGGACTGCCCGCAGCGCAGAAATGTTGGTCCATGGTTTCGTCATGGCGAGAGATGACGGACGGCTGGCAGTGGGGTGCTATTTATATGACACCGCCTTGCAGAGCCAGCTGGAGAAAGCGGCATGGATTGTCGCTCCGCGTGATTGGCGCCGGGCGGCGCATAAATGCTCTGATCTGGTTTATGCCCGGCTGACCGGCGAAAGCCCGTTTTTTGACAGCAAAATTGCTTACATCGCCGAAACCGGGCCAAAGGATGACCGGGTCAAGCGCCTTGCAATTATGGATAGTGACGGGGCCAATCACAGGTTCATCACCAGCGGGCGGGCGACTGCGCTGACACCGCGCTACTCGCCTGATTACAAGAAGCTCGTCTATTTGAGTTACGTCGATGGCAATCCGCGCATTTATTCTTACGATATCGGCTTGGGCAAACAGGTTCTGGTGGCTGAAACCGGCAATCCGACATTTGCTCCGCGGTGGAGCCCTGATGGCCGCTATATTCTCTATTCAATGGCGGTTGCAGGCAACACCGATATTTACCGCGTTCCAGCAGGCGGCGGACGGGCGATCCGGCTGACTGATACGCCGGGCATTGATATTGGCGGGTCTTACTCGCCTGATGGCTCCAAAATAGTGTTCGAGAGCGACCGCAGCGGCAGCCAGCAGGTCTATGTCATGAACGCAGATGGTTCGGGTCAGCGCCGGCTGAGCTTTTTCGGCGGACGGGCGGCCAATCCGGAATGGAGCCCGCGCGGTGACCAAATTGCCTTCACCCATATCGCCGGAAATTTCCGCATCGCGGTGATGAACCCGCAAGGGCGCGGTCTGCGCCATCTCACCAATAGCTGGCAAGATGAAGGGCCAACCTGGGCACCGAATGGGCGGATTATCCAGTTTTTCCGCACCCGCCGCAATTCGGGTGAAACCGCCTTGTGGCAAGTCGATTTGACCGGCGATAATGAGCGCCGTTTACCAACCCCTGTTAACGCGTCCGATCCTGCATGGGGACCGGTGCTACCGTAACCAAAAGGGCAATTTTTCGAACAGCTTATCAGCAAATCCTGCTAAACCCCCTTATGCGATTGCCGTTCGGACCGAAAAGAAAGGAACAACCCATTATGAAGCTGTCAAACACCGTCTCGCTCCTCGCGCTGAGTGCAATTGGATTGGCTGCGTGTCAGCAAAAAGCACCTGAGGTATTGCCGCCCGCACCCCAGACGACGCAAACCACGCAAACCCCGGCGGTTGCCACTCCGGCCGGTCCAAGCGTCGGCTCCCAGCAACATTTTGCGGATGCCGTGGGGCAGGGCAATACGGTCATCTATTTCGATACGGACCGGTTTAATATCGACAGCCAGGATGCGCAGGCGCTGCAATCGCAAGCGGCCTATTTTGGACGTTACCCCAGCCTTTCATTCACGGTCGAGGGGCATGCCGATGAACGCGGCACGCGCGATTATAACCTTGCCTTGGGCGAGCGGCGGGCCAATGCGGCCAAGAATTACCTTGTTTCAATTGGCATTGACGCCAGCCGGATCCGCACTGTCAGCTATGGCAAGGAACGCCCGATTGCGCTGGCTTCCAATGAGAGCGCGTGGGCGCAAAATCGCCGTGCGGCCACAATTGTGATCAATTAGACGCGGCTAACAAGGGTTCATCTTTGCGAAAAGGGGAAGGGGCTCAGCGGGCGTCGCTGAGCAGCCTTGGCAAATCAATTGATGAGGGCCCTGTAAGCCGGGACCCAGCCTATCAAAGCTTAGTTGATTAGGGCGGGGACAAGCGCGCCGCTCTTGCTGGCATGCGCTTCGATCGCTGAAGGCGCTGGCACACTGACCGACAAGGTCAATGCCGTCAGTGCAAGCACCGATGCGATCGCCGAAAATGTCAGTTGGTTGCTCATGAATGGATCCTTTGATCGCGCTCTCTAGGGCTCATATATGAACTAAAAGTTGCAATGCAACATTTCATTGTGAAACCTATTATTTTTGATGCTAAAGATGCGATGTCTAAGGGTGATTGCGATCAGCACTGGGCTTTGACCCGAAACCGTCTTAAGGTCCTTTTTATGCACTATCCGTTTGGATCCCTAATGCGTGCTTGCCAGCTTGGCGGGATGGCAGAAAATGCCTAAGGCGCGCCGCTCGAATGATTGGGGGTTCCCCCGTTGGCGCGGCTATAGCGACACGCGCGAGGCGACGACGGTGCGCCTTTGCGACCGGCATGGCTGCGAAGAAAAGGGCGATTGCCCTGCGCCCAAATCGCCTAACAATCCCGAACGGTGGTATTTCTGTCAGAAACATGCGGCGGAATACAATCAGAAATGGGATTATTTCGAAGGGTTGGACAAGGCCGAAAAAGAAGCCCGGGCCAAGGCGGAACGGCGCGACAATTCCGGTTATGCCGAGGCGGGCCATTACGGCTGGATGGGCAGCGGCGATGGATCGCGCAGCGCGGATGAGATGCGCGCCTTAGAAGCCCTTGAGCTTGACAGCGATGCCGATTTTGCGACCATCAAAAAGGCTTGGCGCGAGAAAGCCAAGAAAGTGCATCCCGATGTCAAACCGGGCGATGAGGAAGCAGCGGCAGAATTCCAGAAACTGCAACTGGCTTATGAAGTGCTTAAAATCGGTGAAGAGCGGCGGACATGGAAGGGCTAGGCCAAGGGGGCATCCCATGGAGCCTGCATCCCTTTCGCGCATTCCCACTGACTGAACCGCAGCATTATTTCTTGCAATCACAGGACTTATCATGACGAAGACCGTGCTGGCATTTGCCGCAAGCAATTCCTCTGTTTCGATCAATCGGACCTTGGTCGATTACGCCGCCTCGCTGGTCGAAGGGGCATCGATCAGCACGCTCGATATCCATGATTATGAAATGCCGATTTATCGTCACGACCGCGAGGAGGAAAGCGGCATCCCGCAATTGGCGCATGATTTCCTCGCGCGTATTGGCGAGGCAGATGCCCTGATTGTCGGTTTTGCAGAGCACAATGGGGCCTATAGTGCGGCGTTCAAGAACCTGTTCGATTGGTGCTCGCGCTTGGGGCCTGCGGTGTGGCAAGACAAGCCGATGCTGTTATTGGCAACCTCGACCGGAGCGACCGGCGCAAGCCGCGTGCTCGGCTTTGCTGAGGGCGCGTTTCCGATATTTTCAGGTGATGTGAAGGCGGCCTTTTCCTTGCCGCATTATGACACGGCATTCGATCCCGAGGCGGGCCGGATTACAGATGCGGAAAAAGACGCCGAACTGAAAACAGCTGTCGCCAAATTGCTGAGCTAGTTCGGCGCGCCTTTGGCCTCTTGCACCGCTAGTCCCAGGGCCGCACCCGCTAATCCGCCGCTGGACCTGCAAAACCTGTGTTCCGGGCCGAGGATTTGATATCCGGGCTGGGGTTATCATTCCACCAGGCGGTATCGGTCCAGGGCCGCGCGTCAACTTCATGCGTCCAGCAATTTTTGGGTTGCTGGGCCAAATGCCAATAGGTTTCGGCCAGCACCGCTGGATCAATGACCCCTTCCTCCCCCTTCATCTTTTTGAAGGTCTCGAACTTGTCGCCCAGCAATTTGCCGAGCGTGTCAGGGGAATTAACCGCGCCATCGACCACAATATGCGCGACATGGATGCCTTGGGGTCCAAATTCCGCGTTAAGCGTTTGGCACAGCATCCGGCGGCCCCCCATGGCGGCGGCATGGCTGTGCTGGCCGGCATTGCCGCGCACGGCAGAGGTGGCAGAGGTCACCAGCAGGCTGCCCTGTCGCCGCTCGGCCATGGCCGGAAACATGGCGTGAGCAAGGCGGAACAAGCCGAAGCAGCCAAGCCGCCAGCCCAGTTCAAAGGTGCGATGGGGCGTGTCATGCAAGTCGCGTGTGCCGATTTGCGCACCCAGATTGTAAACGGCTGTGTCAATGGGTCCGATATCGCGTTCGACGCGTTCGACCAGCTCCTCGATCGAGCCGTCATCTGCGGCGTTTAACAAAGTGCCGGTTGCGCTGCCGCCCTCGGCCTCGATCCGGTCGATCAACCTGCCGAGGCTTTCCTCGTCACTGCGCCGCGCGAGGACCGCATGATAGCCGCCTTTGGCAAAGCGGATCGCCGCGTGTCCGCCGATCCCAGCGCCTGCACCAATCACCAGGATCACCTTGTCTGCTTTAGCCATTCCCTATTACCCTCTCTCGCCATGCGCTTGTGGCTTAGCTTAGGCGCAGTTTGATGGCCTTGGCCAGCCTGTCGCCCAATTGCGGACCTTGCAGGGGATAAAGGAAAGGCTCGATCAGCTCTGCCTCGATCAACGCCAGCTCTCCGTTTTCCAGCCGCACCATATCAATCCGCGCATAGAGCGGTTTGGCGTTCTTAGCTGGCAAATCTGTTGGTCTGTTCGCCTTGCCAAAGGGGAGGGCGTCGATCACTGCCTCGGCCTTGGCCAGATCGCCGGGCGAGGGCGTGTAATCCTCCTCAGTCCCGCCATAGAGTGACTGAATGCGGTAATCGCCTGCGCCCGCGCGCTTCAGGACGCCATGCGAAAATTGGCCGTCGATAAAGACGAAAGTGTATTCTCCCTCGCTCTGGATGGAGGGTAGAAAAGGCTGGATCATGGCCGGGTGACCCATGCGCCAATCGGGATCAGGCAGGGTATCGCGAGAAAAGCTGTGCTGGCCCATTCCGCCCGCACCAATCTGGCGTTTGACGACCACTCGCGAGGTGTCAAAATGGGCGAATGCGTCCGCTATATCGGCTGTGCGTGGGTCATCGATCCACAAGGTCGGGATGCAGGTTGAACCGGCCTTCTCCAGCGCACGCAGATAGTTCTTATCCGCATTCCAGCGCGTTATTTCAGGCGAATTATAGGGGATTACACCTATTTGCTCGAGCGCATCGAGTTTTTTGCAAAACGCCTCGGCATGGTCTTGATAATCCCAAGCCGTACCCAGCAAAACCAGCGCCAGCCCCTCAAACTTTGCCAGCGGCGCGCGCCAGTCAATCTCGATCAGCTCTAGACCCGCCTCTGCAAATGCGGGACGCAAGGCAGCGATCTCCAGATCATGTTCAAAGGCGTCACCGCGCCGCTCTCCAGCCTTGCCGCCCTTGTCTGCAGGCAAGGTCTCAGCGCAAGCAAGAAAGCCGATTTTGGTCATGGTCTGCGGCACGGGTAAATTGCGCTTAGACGGCCTCGAGTGCCTGTTTGAAATCGGCGATAAGGTCTTGAGGATCCTCGATACCAATGCTGATCCGCACCAGATTATCGGTAATGCCCAAAGCCGCGCGCCGTTCGCCGGGCACCGAGAGATGAGTCATGCTGGCAGGGTGGCTGGCGAGGGTTTCGGTACCGCCCAGACTGACCGCCAGCTTGGCGATTGTGAGATGATCGAGGAAACGGAAACATTCGGCCTCGCCGCCTTTGATAAAGACCGAGAAAGTGCTGCCTGCGCCGTGGCAATGACGGTCGTAAATGTCTTGCTGCCGCGGATCGTCGATCATCCCGAGATAGCCTAGCCCTTCGACTTTGGGATGAGAGGCAAGGAATTCGCACACCTGCGCGGCATTTTGACCGGCCCGTTCCATCCTGAGTTCAACCGTTTCCAGACTGCGCAGCAACATCCAGGCGGTATTGGGGTCAGCAATGCCGCCCATCGTGTTGCGCAAGGCGCGCAAGGGATCGATCCACTTTTTCGCGCCCGATACAGAGCCCGCCACGAGATCGGAATGACCGCCGACATATTTGGTGAGGGAATACACCACCAGATCGGCACCTTGATCAACCGGACGCTGCCACAAGGGCCCCAGAAATGTGTTATCGATTGCGATCGGCGGCGCGGCTTCGGCATCAAAAGCGGCATTTCGAGCAGCCGCCACCGCCTCTACATCGACCAGAGCATTGGTTGGATTGCCCGGACTTTCGAGATAAATCATGGCGACCTTGCCGCCTTGCTTATCGGCCTGCGCCTGCGCTTTGCCGATCACGGCGTCCAGTTCTTCGCGCGTCGCACCAGCTGGAAAATCGACATAAGTCACGCCAAATTTGGACAAGACCTTGGCGACAAATCCCTCGCTTGCTGCATAGAGCGGGCCGGAATGGACGATCACATCATTCTGCGCGCAATAGGCCATCATCAGCAGGGTGATCGCGGTCATGCCGCTGGAAAAAGACAGCGCGTCCTCTACCCCGTCCCAGATCGCCAGCCTGTCTTCGAGAATTTCCTGATTGGGCCCGTTGAAACGCGAATAGACCAGCCCTTCGGCGCCGCCCTCGCGTTTGCCAGTAATCCCTTCGAAATGACGCTTGCCAGCCGCCGCATTCTCGAACGCAAAAGTCGAGGTTAGAAAAACCGGCGGCTTGAGGCTGCCTTCTGACAAGCCCGGATCAAATCCGTGTCCCATCATGAGCGTGGATGGTTTGAGCGCGCGCCCATCGATCATGGTCACCTCGGGCTTGGGCTTGCGGCGCGGGGTTGGAGCGGTGGTGGGGTCAATAGCATCGGTCATATTTGCTGCTTCCTTGTGCATGTTCAAACGTTTGCTTGTTCAAAGCATACCCCCAGGAAGGCAGGGGCCGGTTTTTGGCAAAGGGACGGATTTGCTATCCAGCGCGTTGCCTAGCCCGATTTTCAGCGCCCGTTCCTAACCTCCGCAGGAACGCATCTCTGTAGCCGGACATTCGTTACGGGTGTTACTATATCCGCGGGAATGCGCTCTGCAAGAGGGCGAGTTGCCGCATCCCGTGTTTCATCCCAATTGTGCGATTCCCCAGACCATGGCGGTGATCATAAAGATGCCGATCATATCCAGCACCAGACCTGCTTTCACCAGCCGGCCGATGCGCAGTCTGCCGGTGCCCCACGCAATCGCATTGGGGCCGGTTCCAGCTGGCAAGACGAAACCCCAGCTCGCCGCAAGAGCAGCGGGCATGGCGAGCAAAATCGCTTGTTCGCCAAGCCCGAGCGCTGCGGCAAGGCTGGCAACGATGGGGATGATGGCGCTGGCGGTTGCAACATTGCTGGCAAATTCGGTGATCAGCACGACCATCGCAACAATTGCCAAGGCGATGACGAACAGTGGCAAGGCCTCGAGCGGGAGCAGCGCATCGCCCAGCCACTGGGCAAGACCGCTGGCGCTCATGCCTGCCGCCAGAGCAAGTCCGCCGCCGAACATCATGATCACGCCCCAAGGCGCGCGGTCCGCCTCTGCCCAGACGAGCAGCGGGCGGCCCGTCCCATCGGGCAAGAGGAACAAGGCGAGGCTGGCCAAAATGGCGATGGTTCCATCTGTCCAGCTGCCACCGGGTAGCAGCGGCGCGAGCCATAACCGGCTCATCCATGCAGCGAACGTCACAGCGACAATGATCAGGACCCGCTTTTGCGCAGGCCCCATGGGTTCATCATCGCTAATCGCCTCGCGCGCGGCGGCGACATCGAAGGGCTCATCCTTGGCGTGCTGAACCCGGGCGATGATCAGCGCGGCAATCGGGATCCCGATGATCACAATCGGCAAGCCAAACATCATCCAGCGGGCAAAGCTGATCTCCAGCCCGATCATATTGTCGAGCAATCCGGCGGCAATGGCATTGGTTGGCGAACCGACCAGAGTGCCAAGGCCGCCGATACTCGCAGCAAAAGCGATGCCCATGGGCAAGGCACCCGACATCCCCTCGGTTCCGGGGGGCACATCGCTGGCTGGCTGCTTTGTGCCAGAGCCGCCGGCCAGCACCGCCAGCGCCATCGGCATCATGATAAGCGCCGTGGAGGTGTTTGAAATCAGCATTGAGAGGATCGCCGCGCTGACCATAAATGCGCCAAGCAGCGCGCCTTGGCTGGGCCGACTGCCAAGCCGGTTCAAGATGGCCAAGGCGAGGCGCCGATGCAGTCCGGTTCGCTCTATTGCGAGTGCCAGAAACGCGCCGCCCAGCAACAGGAATAGGATGGGTGAATAATAGGCGCTGGCGGTTTGCTTGGCATCCAGCACCCCGGCAAAGGGTAAGACGATAAACGGCATGAGCGCGGTGGCGGTGAGGGGAATGGCCTCTGTCATCCACCAAGCCGCCATCAATACAACCAGACCAGCGGTAATAAATGCCTCGCGGCTCATGCCTTCAGGCGTGTTCAGAAAAACCGTACAAAGCAGCGCGCTAAGCCCAATCAGCAGGCCGATAATTCTTGCGTGCATGGCGCTGGTCGCCCCCCTTTTTTGCATCCCTTGCGTTAGCCTGCCCTTGCAGCACACTGGTCTAGCGCGGGGAGGAGGTCAGAACAATGGAGCGCGCAAAAAGGGCGTGGCCGGGCCGGGGGAGAGGCTAGTCAACCTGCTCGGGACCGGCGTCCTCATCAGGCAAATCGATATCGACAAACCGCACGGTGCCGGTGTTGACACCGCGTTTCAGCATTTTGTTGACCTTGCTTTGCCGCTCAGCCAGCAAGCGCTGAATTGCGATGGGCACGCGGAAACTTGCCGTTTCGAAATCGCCATCGCCGCTATTGGTTTGGACATTGCTGTAATTGGGATCGCGTTCGCCTTTGGCGAGATCGGCAATGTCATTTTCGTAGACCGATGCTCTTGCGCTGGAAGTTTTGGCCATGATCTCGGTCACTGGCTCATTTGCAAAAAACTCGAGATGCTTGCGCAAATCCGCGTTGAAATCCTTGAAGAAGAACGGCGCTGCTTCTGCGTAAATCTTGGAAACGTCCATCCGCGAGCCGCGTTTTGATACGCCGCGCAAGGAATTGACAAATTCGCTCCCCGAACGGTCGAGCAGGGCGCTGACATTATTGCCAGTGAAAGCTTCGTCTTGAATAGATGGGCTGCCGATATCGCCGCGGAAAAAGCCATAGATGACGCGCGCATCAGACCAATTGGGAAAGACGATCCGGGTCCGTATATCGCGCGGGCTGAGCGAGACGCCGCTGATATTGATAAAGCGGGCTTCGTCGAGAGGCAGCTTGTCAGGGCCGATTTTCATGCGGGACGGCTGACTGAGCGGATAGGCAATCGCAATCTGCTCGATCACGGCGACATTGTGCAAATTGATCCAAAAGGCGAGCTGTTCGTTGCGGGAAAGCTCTGTAATCTCGATCAGGCTGGCCGTGCGTTCCAAATCTTTGCGATAAGCGGTGAGCGCGGCGGTCGCGTCATCATCGAAATAGGAAAACAGCACCCGGTTGCCTTCGAGGCGGAAGCGCGAGTCATGACCATAGACCACGCTGGTCCCTGACCCTGGCTCAACGGACGGGGCGCCCTCGCGCAAGGATGGACCCATTTCCAGAACGAAATAGTCAAGCACTTCGTCCCAGACGTCGTAGTTTATTCGCGTTGCTTCCTGCCCGCCCTTAGGCATGAAGCGGGCAATCGGTGCTGGTGCAGTAACGGATGATGCCTGCGCAATATTGGTCAAGACAGGGGCAGTTACCGGCTTGTCTTGCACGGGCGCTGCCTGCGCTGCGGCCATAATCGGCATTGAAACAAACGAGGCAGCCAGACCGCCTTTCAACACAGCGCCCATCGATAAAGCAGATTTCACGGCAACCTCCCTCAGCGCGCTTGATGAAATACGAGCGCGGCATAAGTATATTCGTGGCTTCTGGCCGAAATGGTAGAGACATTTCTGTCAAAAGCCGAAGTGAGGCGACCAACGTCAAGCAGGTCTGAGGCCATGTCACAGCCTCCGCCTCCCTCATTTCTCGCGCATTACTTAGGCGCCAGCACCATCAGCATTTGACGCCCCTCAAGCCGCGGAAACGCCTCAACCTTGGCGGTTTCCTCAACGTCATCACGCACACGGTTGAGCAAATCCATACCCAATTCCTGATGCGCCATTTCGCGGCCGCGGAACCGCAAGGTCACTTTCACCTTGTCGCCATTGTCGATGAACTTGTTCACATTGCGCATCTTCACGTCATAATCATGCGTGTCGATATTGGGACGCATTTTGACTTCTTTGATGTCTTGCGTCTTTTGCGTCTTGCGCGCCAAATTGGCTTTTTTCTGAGCCTCGTAGCGGTGCTTGCCCACGTCGAGAAATTTGCACACGGGCGGATCTGCGTTGGGCGATACCTCAACCAGATTGAGGCCAACAGCATTGGCCTGCTCAACCGCTTCATTGGTGTACAACACTCCCAAATTTTCGCCTTCGTGATCGATGACGCGGACTTTGGGAGACTCGATAAACTGGTCGTAGCGCGGGCCGCTCTTCCTTGGCGGCTGCATGGAACGACGAGGTGGACGGGCTATGGGGCTTTCTCCTTAAATAGTAAAAGTGGACCTGAAATAGGCGCGATCACTAGGAAACAAAAGGCCTAGACGACAATTATGAAGGAATTTGTCTGGCAGCGTTGCCCTTAGGCAGCGGTTTGCATCAGCGGAAAACGGGTAAGCCTTGCTTTCGCAGCAACCAGAGCGGTGATTGTAGAGGCTGGTTGCAATGCCTCGATGATGGCGGGATCGCCCGCGTCCATTCCCCCGGTATAAGCGCCGAATGCCGGCAGGATCATCCGGCCCGTGCCAGCCTGATCCTGACTAATGACCGCACAGGGCCGCGAGATATGCCGTTTGCGCACACGCATGCGCAATTTCGGGTGGAAATGACCGGACAGCTCGGGCCTTGTTTCGCCGCGTTCCGCCTCGTGACGCAGAACAATCCCGGCAATTTCCAATTCGTCCACTTCTGTGCCGCCGGGCGCAATCGCGCGATCCGCTGACCCTTGCGCGCAATCGTGATTGCCGGTCACCCAGACCCAGTCGAGCGACCGGGTCAGCGCATCCAGCATGCCGCGCGCGTGTGTTTCCAACCGGCTGGGGCCATGAGTATCGTGAAAATTGTCGCCCAGCGTATAGACCCGCCTCGCGCCGGTTTCCTTGATTGCCATGGCCAAACGCGTGAGCGTTTCGCGGCTATCATAAGGCGGCAACATTTGCCCATGACGGGCGTAAAAGCTGCCCTTTTCCAGATGCAGATCAGCCACCAGCAAAGCGTTCTCGCGCGGCCAGAAAACCGCATTGCAGGGCAAGAGCAGCATTTCCTCGCCGCAAAATTCGAGCGCATGTTGAGGGGTGAACGAAACGGGAACCATTTTGTTCTCTTGCCCCACGCCCGCTAGCTTGGCAAGAGGCTGTTATGGATTGCTCTCAGGAAACCCAAACAGCGCGCACATGGTTTGAACAATTGCGCGATAGGATTTGCACCGCTTTTGAGGAGATTGAGCGAGAGGCCGGTTCGAACGCCGGCTTTGCTTATACCCCTTGGACCCGCGAAGAGGCTGGCAATGATGATCCGGGCGGCGGGGTCCAAGGCCTGATGAAAGGCAAGGTTTTCGAGAAAGTCGGCGTCAATGTCTCGACCGTCAAAGGCAGTTTCAGCAAGGAGTTCGCCGCGCAGGTCAATGGGGCTGACGCGGATAATCCGGGGTTTACCGCGACCGGGATATCGCTGGTTGCCCATATGGCCAATCCGCATGTTCCAGCGGTGCATATGAACACGCGCTTCTTAACGACCGGCAAAGCGTGGTTTGGCGGCGGGGCCGATTTGAACCCGCCTCTTCCCTATGACGAGGATACAGACGCGTTTCACGCCGCATTCCGAGCGGCCTGTATGGCGCATAACCCGACCTATTACGAACGCTTCAAGCAATGGGCGGATGATTATTTCTATATCCCTCACCGCGGCGTTCACAGAGGCGTCGGGGGGATCTTTTACGATCATCTGGAATGCGATGAGGCAGGCGCATTTGATCGTAATTTTGCGTTCACTCGCGATGTCGGAGAGGCCTTTTTGAGTGTCTATCCCAAGCTTGTGCGGCGGCGGATGGACAGCGATTTCACAGATGCGGACAAGCAGACCCAATTGGAATGGCGCGGCCGCTATGCTGAGTTTAACCTCGTCTATGACCGGGGCACGCTGTTTGGCCTCAAGACTGGGGGCAATATCGACGCAATCTTGATGAGCCTGCCGCCAGAGGCACGCTGGAGTTAGTCGATATGCAGATTACCGATCAAGACAAGGCGCGCTTTGGGGGCCGATCCCAATCGGTGGATTACGCCGGTCTGGACAGGCTGAACCATCTCGGCACCTATGTTCGCAAACTGCCGGTTTCGCTCAGCCGGATGATGGAAAACGCCTATGATTGGGAGCATTTGCCTTTCGTCCATCCGCAAGCCTTTGCCGATATCGCCTTGGCCGAACAAGGCGAGTGGGGTTGGCGCTGCAAGGCTGAATTGCCAAAGGGTGCAGGCGCGCAATTGATCGAGCTGCTGGTGGACAAAGATGCGCATTACTGGGCGACCACCGTGCTGGAGGGGCTGGGCGCTGGTGTCCAGATCCACACCAAGGCCAAGGCTTTAGAGGGTCCTCAGAATATTGAAGTCGAGGTGCGCTTCTATCATCCGCAAAAGCCTGAAAATCAGGCGCAGGCCGATATGCTCAAAGCCATGCTGACCCAGCAATATACCGAGCTTTACGATCAGGACGAGGCACTGATGATGGAACGGCAGGCGGCGCTTGATAAAAAGCGTGGTGCGGCCAATTCGCATGGCCATCAAGGCAGCGTGAGAAGCATTGATTTGGGGCCTCAAGAGCGGCTTGACCCGGCAAAAATTCACGAAATCGAGCTGGGCGGCGAGGGCTATTGTGTGCGTTTTCTGGATGGCGCATGGCATGCCCATTTCGCGGTCTGCCCGCATATGTTGAGCCCGCTTAAAGATGCCAAATGCGACACTGAGGGGCGCATCATCTGTCCGTGGCATGGATACCGCTTCGCGCTTGCGGATGGGTCAGAGGCACAGTCGCGCTGCGGACACCTTGCACTGGCGCGGTGCGCGGTCAGCGAGGCCGGTCATTTGATCGTCAGCCTGCCTGATTGATCCTTTTGCCATTAAATCTGGCGCGATGATCTGGCGCGAGATTTGGCTGTCAGACAACCGGGCGAAAACATGATGCAATAATCTGTTGCAATATACAGGCACGCGCCGCACATTCGTCCCTGCAATGCTCAGGCAATATGAACTTGTAGAAAGGGTCAAGGATTACGACCCAGACGCGGATGAGATGATGCTCAACCGCGCCTATGTCTACACGGTTCAAAAACATGGCACGCAGACCCGGGCCAGCGGCGATCCCTATTTCAGCCATCCGGTCGAGGTCGCAGGGCTCATGACCGATCTGAAGCTCGATCAGGTGACCATTGCGACCGCTTTGCTGCACGATACGGTCGAGGATACGCTGGCCACGATTGACGATATCGAGCTGAACTTTGGCCCCGATGTCGCGCGTCTGGTGGACGGTGTGACTAAGCTTTCCAAGATCGAACAAATGCCCGAGAACGAACGGGCGGCGGAAAACCTGCGCAAATTCTTGCTCGCGATGAGCGATGATATCCGCGTGCTGCTGGTCAAATTGGGCGACCGGTTGCACAATATGCGCACCTTGCATTTCATCAAATCGCCGGAAAAGCGCCAGCGGATCGCGCGCGAAACCATGGAGATTTACGCGCCCTTGGCCGAGCGCGTGGGCATGTATGAATATATGCGCGAGATGCAATTGCTCGCCTTTGAGCAGTTGGAGCCGGAAGCCTATCGGACCATTACCGAGCGGCTTGAGAACCTGCGCGAGAAGGGCGGCGGGCAAGTCGATGCGATTGCGCTCGATATCAAGCATGCGTTGGCCGAGGCGGGGCTGATGGTGGAGGTGTCGGGCCGCGAGAAGCACCCCTATTCGATCTGGCGCAAAATGGCCGAACGCCACGTCAGTTTTGAACAAGTGACCGATATCATGGCATTCCGGGTGGTCTGCGAGAACGAGCAGGATTGTTACCGCGCGCTGGGCTTACTTCACACCACCTGGCAGTTTTTGCCGGGCCGGTTCAAGGATTACATCTCGACCCCCAAGACCAATGGCTATCGCAGCGTGCACACCTCGCTGATGTATGAAAACTCGATGCGGGTAGAGGTGCAAATCCGCACCCGGGAAATGCATCGGCGCAACGAGTTCGGACTGGCCGCGCATTGGTCTTATAAACAAGGCGATGCGCCTGATGGGCAAGTAGGCTGGCTGAGGGATCTGATCGAGATCGTCGATGCCAGCCATGATCCGGAAGAATTGCTCGAACACACGCGCATGGCGATCTATCAGGACCGGATTTTCGCCTTCACGCCCAAGGGGGCATTGTTCCAATTGCCCAAGGGGTCAACTCCGGTCGATTTCGCGTTTGCCATTCACACAGATATTGGCGAGCAGACCGTGGGCGCCAAAATCAATGGACGGCATATCCCGCTGCGTACACAGCTGGAGAACGGCGATGTGGTCGAGATTATCAAAGGCAAGGATGCGCAGCCGCAAACCGCATGGTTAGGCTATGTCGTAACGGGCAAAGCGCGCGCGGCGATCAGGCGCGCTGTCCGCTTGAAGGAACGCGCGGAAATTGCCGAAATGGGCAGCAAGCTGTTCACTCAGATATCGGATCAGGTGCCGGCCAAAATCGGTAAAAAGGCGCTAAGGCAGGCGCTCAAGCGGCTTGAGATGGAGGATGAGGAGGCGCTCTTCTACGCCATCGGCTCGGCCAAAATCGGCGACCGGGACGTGATGGAAGCGTTGCTGCCGGGCTGTACGCAAGAAATGCCCGAGCCACCGCAATGGGGCACAATGGGCAAACGCCTGTCGATCCGCGGTATGACGCCGGGTGTGGGCTTTACCATGGCGGATTGCTGTCATCCGGTGCCCGGCGACCGTATCCTTGGCCTGCGCCGGAGCGGTGAGCGGGTCGAGGTGCATAGCGTGAATTGCCCCACATTGGACAGCGGCGAGGACAGCGATTGGATCGATCTTTCATGGGGGAGCAGGGCCGCAGGCGCGATCGGGCGGGTGCGGGTCACCTTGTATGACCGGCCCGGCACTTTGGCCGAAGCAACCACGATTTTTGCGCAGAATAATGCCAATGTGCGCGAACTGGCGCGGGCCCAATATGACCCGCCGTTCCAAAGCTATGAAGCAAACCTTGAAGTTAAGGATTTGGCGCATTTGAACCGCATCGTCAGCGCCTTGCGGGCCAGCGATGCGATTGCCAGCGCGGAGCGGGTTTAGAGCAATTCCAGCTCCAGTTTGACCGGATCACCCTCGGCCAAATCCTCGGCGCGCATCACCTTTTTGCTAACCAGCAGCATCCATTGTTTTTCTTCTTGTGCCGCCTGACCCTTATGATCTGTTTTTACCTTTTGCGGGAACACGGAAGTCTTCCAGCGGGTCTCGCCAATTTGCGCGAACACTTTAACCGATCCAAAGCCGCGTCTTTTGCCAAATTCGAGGCGCTGCATCAGCGCATGGGCGGCTATCGGCTCCGCGTCCTCGGGGCTGATCATCACCAGATGATAGGTCGCCCCGTCGCCCCGCCATGCAATCAGCGGAGTGGTGAGAGCGAGGGTCTCGCTCATTGTGCGGGTTTAATGCGGCGCACGGGCACGGGGATGTTGCAGATGTCCGCGCCGCCCGCTGGCTGGATGAAGAAGGGGTCGCGGCGATTGGTGCGCGCTTCGGCATATTTGGCGAAGCTCTCGCTTTCGGTACTGAGATACTCGAAGCGGGGTTGATCGCTTTCGTCCAAATCGCTTGCTACTCGCACGGAGAGGATGGGCACGCGCTTGTCCGCTTCTTCCTCGGTGTAAAAACCGAGCGGGCCGGTGCCGCGCGGTAGCGATGACATATGCTCTATCCCCTCGATCACGCGGCCCACGAGAGCGATATTGCGATCAAGATGGCGCGGGGCATGGCCGATGACCGTGTAAAGCTCTGCGCCAGAGCCTGTGTCGGGGGA